>NZ_JBICJR010000045.1:0-160221 GCF_043103245.1 Pseudomonas sp. YQ_6 | reverse complement strand
GAAGAGGCCAGCACAGGCAATACAAAGCTTCAGGGCCGCTCAGCCACCGAGTGGTCGTCCGCCACCGGCGTCCCCCGCCCGGCTTCCTGATGCCACTGCAGGGCGATCAGGATCAGCGTAGGCACCCCCAGCAGCGCCGTGATCAGGAAGAAGTCGTGGTAGCCGAACTTCTCCACAATAACGCCCGAATACCCGCCGATCAGCCGCGGCAACAGCAGCATGATCGAACTGAGCAGCGCGTACTGGGTCGCCGAGAACTTCAGGTTGGTCAGGCTTGACAGGTAGGCGACAAAGGCCGAGGTAGCCATGCCGGAGCTGAAGTTGTCCAGTGAGATGGTCACCACCAGCATTTCCAGGTTCGGCCCCATGTCAGCCAGCATCAGGAACAGGATGTTGGTGCCGGCAGAGGCTACGCCGCCGATGAACAGGATGGGCATGATACCGAAGCGTACGATCAGCAGGCCGCCAACCCCGGCGCCGACCAGGGTCATGATCAGGCCGAAGATCTTGCTGACGCTGGCAATCTGGTCCTTGGTGAAGCCCATGTCGATATAGAACACGTTGGCCATCACCCCCATCACCGTGTCCGACATGCGATAGGTGGCGATCAGGCCCAACAGCAGCAGAGCCTGCCAGCGGTAGCGGGTGATGAAGTCGTTGATCGGGGTCAGCACGGGAGCCAGGCCGCGACGGCCGAGGCTCGACAGGCAGGCCCAGGACAGCAGCACGTAGAGGATCAGGCGCAGGAAGGCGCGGTCTTCCAGCAGCAGGTCGAGCGGCGTGGCATCACCGGAGATCACGCTGGACCAGCCGGTATTGAACATCTGGGTGAAGCTGGCAGGTACCGAGACCAGCAGGATGATGAGCACGAACACCGAGGCCATCTGGTGCACCAGCCCGTAGCGCGCTGCCGACAATTGGGTGCGCATGGGCACTGGTGGTTCGCGCATGACCAACGTGGTGAACAGGGCGGGCAGCATCATCACCCCGAACATCACGTACGTGCCGGCCCAGGCCTTGTGCAGGTAGCTGAAGCCGGTAGAGCCAAACCACTCGGCGAAGAACAGGGCACCGGCCGTGGCGAGCAAGGCAGCCACCCGGTAGCCGGCCATGTAGCTGGCAGCGAGCGCGGCCTGGCGCTGGTCGTCAGCGATTTCCAGGCGGTAGGCGTCGACAGCGATGTCCTGGGTAGCCGAGGCGAAGGCCACCAGCACGGCCATGGCGATCAGCCAGGAGAGATGCTGTTGCGGGTCGCACAGGCTCATGCCGACCAGCCCGATCACTACCAGCGCTTGCGACAACAGCAGCCACGAACGCCGGCGCCCGAGGCCGCCAAGCAGCGGCAAGCGCCATTGGTCGAGCAGCGGCGACCAGACCCACTTGAAGGCGTAGGCCAAGCCAATCAGGCTGGCATAACCGATGGTTTCACGGGCAACGCCGGCTTCGCGCAACCATACCGACAAGGTCGAGAACACCAGCATGTAGGGCAGGCCGGCGGCGAAACCGAGTAGCAAAAGTACCAATGTTGACGGGCTGGCATAGGCAGCAAGCGCAGCGCGCCAGGTTTTACGGGGCATGGGCCAACATCTGCCTCAAGTTTTCGAAAACAAAGCGCGCACTCTAACCGCTGTGCTCCATTGGGCGCCAGCCATGGCGCGTCATATCCACACGATTGTTGCTTACATTCACACCTTCCCCGCGTAACCGCGCCCGTTGTTCATCGCCCGACGGGGTGCCCAGCGCCAGGCTCAGCCGGCCGCCTGCACCGAGCACCCGGTGCCAAGGCAGGCGTGTGTCTGCGGGTAACTGCCCCAGGGTACGCCCCACCCAGCGCGCCGCACGGCCAAGCCCGGCCAGTTCGGCCAGTTGGCCATAACTCACCACCTTGCCGGGTGGCACTTGGCCCAGTACTGAATACAGCGCCGTTCGTCGGCCCTCGGCCGAATCAAGGGCATGCTCATATCCATCAGACATCTCGCCCGCCTTGGGCTGCAGATGAAACCGGACCGGTGGTCTGGTAAATGAGAGTTGAACTCAACGGCATACTCCCGGTCTGTCCTTGCTCTGGTCGTGGGTATCTGGATAATGCCCGGCTTTTTCGTCAAATCGAACCCATAGTCCGCAAACAAAGCCCGTTTATGAATTCTAGATCCTTGTTGTGCCTTCTTGCTGTTTCCCTGTGTGCCTCTCCGGTGTGGGCCGACACTGTGTGGATGAAGAACGGTGACCGGCTAAGTGGCAAGATCAAGGTATTCGACGGCGGCAAGCTGCTGCTTGAAACCCCTTATGGCGGGTCCATCGCCCTGGACTGGAAACAGGTTCAGACGCTGGAAAGCGACCAGGAGATGCTGGTCAAGCAGGACGCCTACAGCGGAGAGAAAGCCAAGTCGCTCAAGGCCGCCGAGCCAGGCAAGGTGACCTTGGCCAATGGCGAGACACCGAAGACGGTGGAGCTGGCCAGCATCGAGCAGATCATGAAGCCCAAGCCGCTGGTTGAGGATTTCGTGTGGAAAGGCAATGTCGACGTGGCACTGGACTACAAGCGCGCCGAGAACGACACCGACGATTATGACGTGGGCTTCAAGACCACTGCCCGCCATGGCCGTTGGCGGCACAACGCCGAGGGTGAGTACAACCGCGAGACCAAGGACGACGTCACCACCACCAACAACTGGAGCGCCGAGTACGCGCTGGACCGCTTCATTACCGATAAGTGGTTCTGGCAGGGGCGTGCGGAATACAAGCGCGATCACATCGAAGACCTGGCCCGCCAGCGCACCGTGGGTACCGGCCCGGGTTACCAGTTCTGGGACGATGAGCTGGGGGCGTTCTCGCTGGGCTCACTGATCAACCGCACTGATTTCGAGTATCGGGACGGCGGCAAGGATAATTTCTATTCTGCGGCCGTGAAGTGGGATTACACCCGCTATCTGATCGGCAAGAACGTGCAGCTGTTCACCAACGGCGAGTTCGCCAAGCCGCTGGGTGGCGTAGCAGACTATTCGCTGGATGCCGAGGTTGGTCTGCGCTACAAGGTCACCGAGTGGGCCTCGCTCAACCTCAAGGCGGAGAAGGATATCATCACCGGCACGCGTGAGAGTGACCTGGACAAGACACGCTATACCGCGGGCTTCGGCGTTACCTGGTAAGGCGTCTGGATGCAGGTCAGTGGCACAGGCAGCTGATAATGCTTATCTTGTCCCCAACCCGTCCGCCAGGAGCCGCCCTCAAGTGAGTACCAACGCCATTCGCCCCGCCCGGGAACTGCTGCTCAAGGAATACCGCGGCGTGCTTTCGACACATTCCAGGTCGATGCCTGGCTACCCCTTCGGGTCGGTCGTGCCGTACTGCCTGGACGCCCAGGGCAACCCGCTGATTCTGATCAGCCGTATTGCCCAGCATACCCACAACCTGCAGAAGGACCCCAAGTGTTCGCTGTTGGTGGGTGAGCGCGAGGCCGAGGATGTGCAGGCGGTAGGGCGCCTGACGGTGATGGCCGAAGCGCACAAGCTGGTCGACGAGGCCGCCATCGAGGCCGCCGCCGAACGCTATTACCGCTATTTCCCGGACGCGGCCAACTACCACAAGGCCCACGACTTCGATTTCTGGGTGCTGCAACCGGTGCGCCACCGCTACATCGGCGGCTTCGGTGCGATCCACTGGCTTGATCATGTGACCTTGGCCAACCCGTTCGCGGGCAAGGCCGAGGGGAGCATGATCGAACACATGAACAGCGATCACGCCAGTGCCATTGCCCACTACGTCGAATTGACCGGGTTGCCACAGCACGTACCGGCGCAGATGGTTGGGGTAGACAGCGAAGGCATGCACCTGCGCATCGGCCAGGGAGTGCACTGGTTGCCTTTCCCCACTACTTGCAACACGCCGACACAAGTCCGCGAGGCCTTGGTTTTGCTGGCTCGCGCCGACAATTGGCCGCTTGTGGTGCAAGCCGAGGGTTGAAATCTGGAGCGCAGGCATCCATTTGAGGTCTTATTGGAAGGTTATCTTCCGTCGAGGAACCCTTGATGCGTGCTTTTCTACTGCTGTTTCTGATTTTTCCTGTGCTGGAGCTGTTCGTCTTCGTGAAGGTCAGCGCGGCAATCGGTTTCTTCCCGGCGTTGCTGCTGATCATCGCCGGCTCCGCCCTGGGCGTACTGGTCATGCGGGTGGCCGGCCTGGCGACTGCATTGCGCGCCCGTGAAAGCCTGCAGCGCGGTGAATTGCCCGCCGAGGACATGTTCCAGGGCATGATGCTGGCCGTGGGTGGTGGCTTGTTGTTGCTGCCCGGCTTCATCAGCGACGTGCTGGGTGTGCTGTGCCTGCTGCCATTCACCCGCCGCATGGCGGCGCGCAAGATGCGCGAGCGTGCCGAGGCCCAGGCCATGCGCCAGCGTGCATTCCAGGATGACCCCTTCCAGGCGCAGCCGCGTGATGGCGGCCACCGCCCGAACGTGATCGAAGGTGAGTACGAGCGCCGCGACAAGTAAGAAGGACCGGGGCCGCAAAAGCGGCCCCGGTTTTTTTTGGCCTGATGAAAAATTTTCTATCTCGAGCCTTGTAATTGGATGTGGCGGCCTCATGTATGTGGTCACCGCAAGGTTTCTGGTGGCAACACCAGACATTACACAGGTGGTTCGCTCACAGCGGGCCACCCCCGGCAACGCCGGACAGCATCAAAACCGCCGGTGTCGAACCGGCCGATGAAAACCACAATTTGGGAGAGATCGACAATGAAACTTCGTCCTCTGCATGACCGCGTAGTCATCCGTCGCAGCGAAGAAGAATCGAAAACCGCTGGCGGTATCGTCCTGCCGGGTTCGGCCGCTGAAAAACCAAACCGCGGCGAAGTTGTAGCCGTCGGCACCGGTCGCGTCCTGGACAACGGCGAAGTTCGCGCGCTGGCCGTGAAAGTGGGTGACAAAGTGGTTTTCGGCCCGTACTCGGGCAGCAACACCGTGAAAGTCGATGGCGAAGACCTGCTGGTCATGGCCGAGAACGAAATCCTCGCCGTTGTCGAAGGCTGATTTCCCCGACTTCCCGTTACTCCAAAGTTTTTCAAGGATTAAACGATCATGGCTGCTAAAGACGTAAAATTTGGTGATTCCGCTCGTAAGAAAATGCTGGTTGGTGTCAACGTTCTGGCTGACGCGGTAAAAGCGACCCTGGGCCCGAAAGGCCGTAACGTGGTACTGGCCAAGAGCTTCGGCGCGCCGACCATCACCAAGGACGGCGTTTCCGTCGCCAAAGAAATCGAGCTGAAAGACGCTTTCGAAAACATGGGCGCCCAGCTGGTCAAGGAAGTTGCTTCCAAGGCCAACGACGCTGCCGGTGACGGCACCACCACCGCTACCGTTCTGGCTCAGGCCATCGTCAACGAGGGCCTGAAAGCCGTCGCTGCCGGCATGAACCCGATGGACCTGAAGCGCGGTATCGACAAGGCCACTGCTGCCGTCGTTGCCGAGCTGAAGAACCTGTCCAAGCCATGCGCCGACTCCAAGGCCATCGCCCAGGTAGGTACCATCTCTGCCAACTCCGACAACTCCATCGGTGAAATCATCGCCGAAGCCATGGAAAAAGTCGGTAAAGAAGGCGTGATCACCGTTGAAGAAGGCTCGGGCCTGGAAAACGAACTGTCCGTCGTAGAGGGCATGCAGTTCGACCGCGGCTACCTGTCGCCGTACTTCGTCAACAAGCCGGACACCATGGTTGCCGAGCTGGAAGGCCCGCTGCTGCTGCTGGTCGACAAGAAAATCTCCAACATCCGTGAGCTGCTGCCAGTTCTGGAAGCCGTTGCCAAGGCGGGCCGCCCACTGCTGATCGTTGCCGAAGACGTCGAAGGTGAAGCGCTGGCTACCCTGGTAGTCAACAACATGCGCGGCATCGTCAAGGTTGCTGCAGTCAAGGCTCCGGGCTTCGGCGATCGCCGCAAGGCCATGCTGCAGGACATCGCCGTCCTGACTGGCGGCCAGGTCATCTCCGAAGAAATCGGCCTGTCCCTGGAAACCGCTACCCTGGAGCACCTGGGTAACGCCAAGCGCGTCATCCTGTCCAAGGAAAACACCACCATCATCGACGGTGCTGGCGCTGACACCGAGATCGAAGCACGCGTCAAGCAGATCCGTGCCCAGATCGAGGAAACTTCCTCGGACTACGACCGTGAGAAGCTGCAAGAGCGTCTGGCCAAGCTGGCTGGCGGTGTTGCCGTGATCAAGGTGGGTGCCGGCACCGAAGTTGAAATGAAAGAGAAGAAAGCCCGCGTTGAAGACGCCCTGCACGCTACCCGTGCAGCCGTTGAAGAAGGCGTGGTGCCTGGCGGTGGTGTTGCCCTGGTTCGTGCCCTGGCGGCCATCGTCGACCTGAAAGGCGACAACGAAGACCAGAACGTCGGTATCGCGCTGCTGCGTCGCGCTGTTGAATCCCCGCTGCGCCAGATCACTGCCAACGCCGGTGATGAGCCAAGCGTGGTTGCTGACAAGGTCAAGCAAGGTTCGGGCAACTTCGGCTACAACGCCGCTACCGGTGAATACGGCGACATGATCGAGATGGGCATCCTGGACCCAGCCAAGGTTACTCGCTCGGCGCTGCAAGCTGCTGCTTCGATCGGCGGTCTGATGATCACCACCGAAGCCATGGTTGCCGACCTGCCGGAAGACAAGCCAGCTGCTGGCATGCCTGATATGGGCGGCATGGGTGGCATGGGCGGCATGATGTAAGCCAGCCTTACCACCTGCACCATCAAAAAGCCCCGGTTCGCGAGAACCGGGGCTTTTTGTTATTCCTGTCGGGCCATCTTCGCAGCACAAGGCTGCGCTTGAGCCTTGTGCTGTGAAAAGCGTGGATCAACCGACCAGCGGATCACCGACGTGCAGGATCTTCATGCCGTTGGTGCCACCGATAGTGTGGTAGCTGTCACCCTTGGTCAGGATCACCCAGTCACCTTGCTCCACCAAGCCACGTTTGAGCAGCTCGTCGACCGCCGCCTGGCTCACCTTGTCGGCCGGCAGCGCGGCCGGGTCGAAGGCAATCGGGTACACGCCACGGAACATCGAGGCGCGCGCCTGGGTGGCGCGGTGCGGCGACAGGGCGAAGATCGGTACATGCGAACGCAGGCGCGACATGATCAGCGGGGTGTAGCCGCTTTCGGTCAGAGCGATGATCGCCTTTACGCCCGGGAAGTGGTTGGCAGTGTACATGGCCGCCAAGGCGATGCTTTCGTCGCAGCGCTGGAAGGTGGTGTGCAGGCGATGGCTGGACTTCTGGCTGGTCGGGTGCTTTTCGGCACCCAGGCAGATGCGTGCCATGGCCTGGACAGCTTCGATCGGGTAGGAACCGGCGGCGCTTTCGGCCGACAGCATCACCGCATCGGTGTTGTCCAGCACGGCGTTGGCCACATCGGACACTTCCGCGCGGGTCGGCATCGGGTTCTGGATCATCGACTCCATCATCTGGGTCGCCACGATCACGGCCTTGTTGTTGCGGCGGGCGTGCTGGATGATCTTCTTCTGGATAGCGATCAGCTCGGCGTCGCCGATTTCCACGCCCAGGTCACCACGGGCAACCATCACAGCGTCGGAGGCGGCGATCAGCTTGTCGAGGGTCTCGTCATCGGCAACTGCTTCGGCGCGCTCAATCTTGGCCACCAGCCAGGCGCTGCCGCCGGCTTCATCACGCAGCTTGCGCGCGTATTCCATGTCGCTGGCGTCACGCGGGAAGGACACGGCCAGGTAGTCCAGGTCCATTTCCGCAGCCAGTTTGATGTCGGCCTTGTCTTTTTCGGTCAAGGCCGGTGCGGTCAGGCCACCACCCTTACGGTTGATGCCTTTGTGGTCCGACAGCGGGCCACCGATGATCACCACGCAGTGCAGGGCGTCTGCAGTGGCGGTTTCGACGCGCATGACCACGCGGCCATCGTCGAGCAGCAGTTCGTCACCAACGCCGCAGTCCTTGACCAGGTCGGGGTAGTCGATACCGACGATGTCCTGGTTGCCTTCGGTCAGCGGGTGGGCGGTGGAGAAGGTGAACTTGTCACCGATCTTCAGTTCGATGCGCTTGTTGGCGAACTTGGCGATGCGGATCTTCGGACCCTGCAGGTCGCCCAGCAGTGCAACATGGCGGCCGTTCTTGGCGGCGATGTCACGGATCAGGCGCGCGCGGGCCTTGTGCTCGTCCGGCGTGCCGTGGGAGAAGTTCAGACGTGCCACGTCCAGGCCGGCGAGGATCAGTTGTTCGATCACTTCCGGCGAGTTGCTGGCGGGGCCAAGGGTGGCGACGATTTTGGTGCGGCGGATGCTCATGCACAGACTCCTATAGTGAAGCGCAGCGAAAGGCTACTCCTGAATCTCGCTGTAGTCATTGTTCCGTTGCACTACCTGCAACCAAGGCAGGGTGGCATTTGAACGGGGCAGGGTATCCTTGCAAAAGGGTGTGAAGATTTGCAGGCAAACGCCGATACACTGGCATCAAAGGAGATCCCCATGCGAGCCCTGATCGTTTTAGCCCTGGCCGCCAGCGCCGTCGGCTGCACCCGCTGGTCCATGGACCACCACCTGAACAATGCCTACCGCGCCTACGACCGCGGCGATTGCGCACGGGTCATGCTCGAACTGTCGCAGGTTGATCGCACCAGCCGTGCTCGGCCGTTCATCCACCCCGAAGTGTCCCTGCTGCGCGGCCAGTGCCTGGAGCGTCAGGCGTTGTACGTGGACGCGGCGCAGACCTATCAGTACCTGATCCAGCAATACCCGGGCAACGAATATGCCTATCGCGCCCGAGCGCGCCTGCAGACCCTGGAAAAACTCGGCCATTTGCGCGGCGCAGAAACGGCCGTGGCCAACCCGGTGACGACCGTACCTTGGCGCTAACACAAAGGTGTGGTTTATTTCACAAGATTTGCTGCGCGCGCTGCGCTAATCTGTAACTCAGCTGTTACAACAACCGCCAGTACCTTGTATTCCTGGCATCAGGTACGGAATACACTCGCGATCATGTTCAACAAGCGCCACATCGAACGTCATCAATTACCTTGTGTCCTCAAGGTGTTCAATCGCTTTACCGGTCAGGAGATCGGTCAGCTAGGCAATGCCTCTGAAAATGGGTTGATGGTCATCAGCCAGCTGCCCGTGTTGGTCGGGCCCGATTACGAGCTGCAACTGCGTATGCCCCTGCCTGGCGGCGGGCACCAGTTCGTCAACCTCACTGCCAGTTGCCTGTGGTGCCGCGAGGACCAGACGCCTGGGCACTACGATTCGGGCTTCATGCTGCTGCAGTCTCCGCGCGAGTACGATGATTTCGTACGTTCGTTGCGCGACTATTTCAGTTTCCGCCCCGCCAACGCTCCCGTCTGAACGTTCATTTTTCAGAATCGCGCTAGAATCGGGTCGACCTCGATACAGGACGACCCCGTGACCTCCAGCATTTTCTGGCACGACTATGAAACCACCGGCATCAACCCGCGCTGCGATCGGCCGCTGCAGGTGGCCGGCCTGCGCACTGACTTCGACCTCAACGAAATCGACGAACCAATCAGCCTTTATTGCCGACCGTCGGACGACATCCTGCCGCACCCGGCGGCCTGCCTGGTGACAGGCATCACGCCGCAACTGCTGGCGGAGCAGGGCCTGTGCGAAGCCGAGTTCATGACTCGGGTGCATGCCCAGCTGGCGCAACCGGGCACCTGTGGTGCCGGCTACAACACCCTGCGCTTCGACGATGAAGTGACCCGCTACAGCCTTTACCGCAACTTTTTCGACCCCTATGCCCGTGAATGGCAGGGAGGCAATAGCCGCTGGGACCTGATCGACATTGTGCGCACCGCCTATGCCTTGCGCCCGGAAGGCATTCAATGGCCACAGCAGGACGGGCGCACCAGCCTGCGTCTGGAACTGCTGAGCAAGGCCAATGGCATTGACCACGGTCATGCCCACGAAGCGCTTTCCGACGTGCGGGCGACCATTGCCTTGGCTCGCCTGATTCGGCAGAAACAACCCAAGTTGTATGACTGGCTGTTTCAGCTGCGCAGCAAGCATAAAGTGATGGAGCAGATCCGTTTGTTGCAGCCACTGGTGCATATATCCGGGCGTTTTTCGGCGGCGCGCAATTACCTGGGGGTCGTATTGCCACTGGCCTGGCACCCGCGTAATCGCAATGCACTCATTGTCTGCGACCTGCATCAGGAAACCCTACCGTTACTGCGGGAAAGTGCTGAAGTTTTGCGTCAGCGCTTGTACACCCGGCATGATGAATTGGCCGAAGGTGAATTACCGGTACCGCTCAAATTGGTGCAGATCAATCGTTGCCCGGTAGTGGCACCGCTGTCGGTATTGCGCCCGGTCGATCAACAACGATTGGGCCTGGACTTGACGTTGTTACAATCGCGCGGCGAACAATTGGCCAATCAACAGGCGCAATGGCAAGAAAAGCTGGAGCACATCTATGGCAAGGACGAGTTCTCCCCGAGTGAGGACCCGGAACAGCAGTTGTATGAGGGTTTTATAGGTGACCGCGACCGGCGCTTATGCGAGCAAGTTCGGGCGCTGGAACCGGCGCAGTTGAGCCATGGCCACTGGATGTTCGATGATCCTCGTTTGCCGGAGCTGTTGTTCCGCTACCGGGCACGTAACTTCCCTGAAACCTTGACCGGCGAAGAGCGGCAACGTTGGTATGGCTTCTGCCAACAGCGCCTGAGCGATCCGCAGTGGGGGGCGCCGAATACCTTGGGCGACTTCGAAAAGGCGCGCCAGCAAGCCTGGGAGGGCGCCGACGAGGCAGGCAGGCGAGTGTTGGAGGCCTGGCAACTGCATGCTCGACAATTGCAGGAACACTATTCCATCGGCTGATGGCAGGTAAACAAAAACGCCGGCAATGTGCCGGCGTTTTTGTTGTGCGAAGCAATAGGGCGTATGCGGATAATCAGTCCAGCAGGGTTGCCCAGCTTTCAACCACGTCGCCGCCCCAAGTGGCTTTCCACTCTTTCAGGGTCTTGTGGTTGCCGCCTTTGGTTTCGATCACTTCACCGTTGTGCGGGTTCTTGTATTGCTTGACCTTGCGTGCGCGCTTGGTGGCGGTAGTCTTGACCGAACCACGTGGTGCCTTGCTCAGTTTCGACTCTGGATCGAGCAGGGCAATCACGTCGCGCAGCGACTTGGAGTACTCGCCCATCAGTGTGCGCAGTTTGCCTTCGAACTCCAGTTCTTTCTTCAGCTTGTCATCCTGCGACAGATTGGCCAGGCGGGCCTGAAGTTCCTTGATGGCTTCTTCGGTGGCGCGGTACTCGTTGATCAGGGACATGGAGTGTTCCTTAATGCGTGTTCAGAAATGTGTGGGGCAATAATAGACAGCCCATACTCGCAAGTAAACATAAGATTGGGCAATTAACTGTTAATTAAGCTGTGACAGCATTTCTCTACGTGAACAAAATTTTACATATGCCCCGTGCGTTTCCTCTTGTCTGTGAGGCAGCGCCCGTGTGGCGTTTTCGGGCTTGCATATGCCATCGCGGCAACGATCAATACTGCGTTTTTTCTGGCGGACCGCTAGAATAGGCGCCTTTGCGAAGTTCTGGAGTCTCATTCATGCGCACCTATCGTCTGGTGATCGCCTGCCCCGACCGTGTAGGCATCGTGGCGAAAGTCAGTAATTTCCTGGCCTTGTACAATGGCTGGATCAACGAAGCCAGCCACCACTCCGATGAGCAGAGCGGTTGGTTCTTCATGCGTCATGAAATCCGCGCTGAATCGCTGCCGTTCGGTATCGAAGCCTTCCGTGAGGCGTTTGCGCCGATCGCCGAAGAGTTCTCCATGACCTGGCGCATTACCGACTCGGCTCAGAAAAAACGCGTGGTATTGATGGCCAGCCGTGAGTCGCACTGCCTGGCAGACTTGCTGCACCGCTGGCACACCGATGAGCTGGACTGCGAGATCCCTTGCGTCATTTCCAACCACAACGACCTGCGCAGCATGGTCGAGTGGCACGGTATTCCATTCTTCCATGTACCGGTCGACCCCAAAGACAAGGCTCCGGCCTTTGCCGAGGTGTCGCGTCTGGTGCAGGAGCATGCGGCCGACGTCGTGGTGCTGGCCCGCTACATGCAGATCCTGCCGCCACAACTGTGCCGGGACTATGCCGAGAAGGTGATCAACATCCATCACAGCTTCCTGCCGTCGTTCGTCGGCGCCAAGCCATACCACCAGGCCGCCCTGCGTGGGGTGAAGCTGATCGGCGCGACGTGCCACTACGTCACCGAAGAGCTGGATGCCGGCCCGATCATCGAGCAGGATGTCGTGCGTGTCAGCCATGCCGACAGCATCGAGGACATGGTCCGCTTTGGCCGTGATGTGGAGAAGATGGTGTTGGCCCGTGGCCTGCGTTATCACCTGGAGGACCGTGTGCTGGTGCATGGTAACAAGACTGTGGTGTTCGACTGACACCGTCCGGCTTGCTGTGAGATTCCGGGCTGCTGTGCAGCCCTGTCGCGACAGGGGCGCAGAGCGCCCCGGCAATCTTGGGTGAAACGGCAATGACCAAGCAACGCAACAACCCCTTCGCCTCACCTCCACCGACTATTGGCGAAGGCTGCCTGGCCCGCTACGACCCTGAAGCCCTGGATGACACGGATGGCACCGACTTCCCCGGCGCCGCCGAACTCTGGCAACAGCTCAACCCGCCTGACGCCGCCAGCGCTCCAGCAACGGACGTCCCAGCAGGCACACAAACACCGGCCCCCCAGCCAGCAGATAAAAGTAGTACGTAACCGCCCGCCATATCAGGATTGCCGCAGCTGCGGTCGAGCTGCCCACCAAGGGTGTCAACAGGCTGGCCGACGTCAGCTCGGCGGCCCCGGCGCCGCCAGGCAGCAGACTGAACTGGCCGGCGCTGAGCGACAGCATCTGCACCAGGAAGCTGGGAATCCAGTGCAGGTCTACCCCCAAGCCCCGCAGCACCAGGTACAAGACGCTGTAGCGCAGCCCCCAATGGATGCAGGTCAGGGTGAACACCAGGCTCAGCCTGCGCTTGGGCAGGCGCCAGGTCTGCGCCAGTGCTGCGACGAAGTGCAGCAGTTTGCGCGCCCAGCGACGTTTGCGCGGCTGGCCCATCCCCATGCGCTGCAACAGCCTGCCGTTCATGCGCATTATCGGGCGCCGGTAGCGCAACAGCCCGATCACCCCGGCCAGCGCTGTGCACAGCAGTAACGCACTGCCAAGCAACATGCTTTCCTGGCTGCGGCCCAGGCTGTGGAACAGCGCGTAGCCGGCAATCGCCAGCATTGCGCAAAAGAAGAACACCAGGTCGTTCAACTGGTCCATGGCAAAAACGGCTCCGCTGCGTGCCGGGCGGATGCGGTCTCGCGCCAGCAGGGCCATCAGGGTCAGCGGCCCACCACTGCCGCCAGGGGTGGTGCAGATGGCAAACTCGGTGGCCATGACCACGCCCAGGCTGCGAGCATGGCTCAACTGTTTTGCCTGCTCACCCAGCAACAGGCGCAGGCGCAGCGCATTGATGACCCAGCACAACATAATCATGCCTAGCAGCATGAGCAGCAGGTGTGGGTCGAACCGGCTCAGCCTCGGCAGCAGCTCGCTACCGCCCAGCAACGCTGGCACCAGCGCTGCACCCAGCAATGCCAACGCCAGCCAGGCCCAGCGCTTCATGCTGCCCCCTGGCGCTCCAGCCAGGCAGATTTGGTCAGCGGCTCGCGGCCATCCTTCAACAGTCTCTCCAGCGTGCGCAACCAATAGTCACGGGATGAGCGATGGCGCATGTCTACAGGGTGCAGCCCCAAGCGCAACGTGCTCGCGCCTCGCCAGCGCTGGCATTGCCAGTCGCACAGCGTGCGGGACAGTTTGCGACGCCATGCGCTGCGCGCGCTCCAGACCAGGCCTGGCGCATCAATGGCCGTAAAGTCCGGCAAGCGGTACAGATGCTGCGGTGTACTGGTGTATTTCAGTGGCAGGCGGCACAGCGCTTGCCGCGTGCCCTGGCTCATGAGCCAGGCCGGTGCGACAAACCCTGCCACAGGCCACCCTTGGTCCTCGAACAGTGCCAGGCCCTCCTGTAGCCGGGTAAGCGCTTCGTTCTCATCAAGGCTGTAGAACTCGCCTTCATGGGTATAAATGCGCCGCATGAAGTAGTCGATGGGGCTGCGCGGTACGGGGCCTTCGTCAGCATGGGCATAGCCGTGAAGCGCCAGTTCGTCGCCTTTGGCGAGGCGTTGGTCCAGCAGACGGCAGAACGAAGGCGCCTGGTGCAGCGGATTACGTCGATGGAAATCCGGGACCACCAGCCATGTCATTGGCACGTTGCCCAGCGCGTCGACGGCCTCTACGAACGGTTCATAGTCCGGCCAGGTTTCCGGGGCAACATCATGCAACACCAGCATGAGGCTGCGTTGGCTGGCGGAAGGCTCAAGCATGGGCGCGCACCTGCGGCTGGTGGCCGAGCACGGCCTGGTAGTGCTGGAGCAGGCCAGCTACCACGTTATCCCATGAATAATGTTGCTCTACATGGTGACGGGCCTGCACGCCGAGCTCGCGGATACCTGCCTCGAATGCCTCGCGCACGGCGCACGCCATGGCCCGACCATCGTTGGGCGTGCACAGGCGGCCACACTGTTCGTTGATGATTTCAGGGAACGCACCGGCGCGCACGGCCACCACGGGTGTGGCGCTGGCCATGGCTTCGAGGATGACCAGGCCGAATGTTTCCTGGTCGCCAGCATGCACCAGCAAATCGGCGCTGGCGATCAGCCGGGCCACCTCGGCAGCCGGGCAGAAGTGATCGATGACACTGACGTTGTGCGGCACGCTGGCCGGCATGTTCGAGCCCACCAGTAACAGGTGGTAGGGGTCGCCGAGTTGCTGCATGCAGTCAAGCAGCACCGGCAGGTTCTTTTCCCGCGAGCCGCGGCCGGCAAAGATCAACAGGCGGCTGGTGTCGGCAATGCCCAGTTCGGCACGTACATGTGGGTCGCGCCGGGAGGGGTGGAAAGTGGCAAGGTCAACGCCCAGCGGCTGCACATGGACATCGCGCACGCCCAAGCGGCGTAGTTTGTCGGCCATCACCTGGCTGGGGGCCAGTACCCGATCAAAATTGCCGTATAGCTTGCTGACGTAGGCCTCGACATTGGGTGCGAACCAGTTGCCCATGCGGTTGCTGACCAGTAACGGCAGGTCGGAATGGTAGAAACCGATCACTGGCACGTCGAGCTGGCGCCGCGCTTCGAGCGCCGCCCAGGCGGTCAGGTAGGGGTCGCCAACTTCGATCAGGTCGGGTTTGAGCGTGCGCAGTGTATTGCACCAGGGGGCCAGGCGTACCGGAAAGCGGTAGCCCTTGCCAAACGGCAAGGGCGGCGCAGGTACCTGATAGATGCCATCGCCGTGTTGGGCGCTGGCACCGGGAATCAACAGGCTGTGGCGTACGCCGTGAATGGCGTCGAGACGGTGATGTTTGGCATCAAGATAGGTACGTACGCCACCGCTGGCCGGGGCGTAGAACATGGTGATGTCGGCGATGTGCACGATCAGCATCCCTCCGGGATCGTCTTCGGGTCTGTCATCCGGCGTTGAAATGCCGGCGATGAAATGCCTAAAGGTGGACCTATCTGAAGGATAGTTTGTTCGATCGGTTTGAGAGGAGGGGAGTGCGCAATGCCTGGCGCAGCGCAGAGGCTGTGCCAGGCGAAGGTGTAGCCTCTATCAGATACGGAAGCTGCCCACCAGGTGCTTCAGGCGGCCAGCCTGCTGCTCGAGGTCGGAGCAGGCGCGCAGGGTTGCTTGCAGGTTCTCCACGCCTTCCTGGTTGAGCATGTTGATCTCGTTGATGTCCATGTTGATCGCCTCGACCACGGCGGTCTGCTCTTCGGTGGCAGTGGCCACCGACTGGTTCATGCCGTCGATCTCGCCAATGCGCACGGTAACGCTGTCCAGTCGCTCACCCGCCTGGTTGGCGATCTGCATGCTGTCCTGGCTGTGGCGCTGGCTCTGGTCCATGGTGTCGACCGACTCGCGGGCACCGACCTGCAGCTCTTCGATCATGGTCTGCACTTGCTGCGCCGACTCCTGGGTGCGGTGCGCCAGATTGCGCACCTCATCGGCGACCACGGCAAAGCCACGCCCGGCCTCACCGGCGCGGGCCGCTTCGATGGCGGCGTTCAGCGCCAGCAGGTTGGTCTGCTGGGAAATGCTGGTGATCACTTCCAGGATCTGGCCAATATTCACGGTCTTGCTGTTCAGTGTTTCGATGTGCGCGCTGGAGGTGACGATCAGGTCGGACAGGCGGTTCATCGCGGCAATGTTGCGCTCGACCACTTGCTGGCCTTCTTCGGCCAACAGGCGCGCGGAGCTTGCGTGCTGCGAAGCCTGGGCGGCGTTGCCGGCGATTTCCTGAGCCGCAGCGCCCAATTCATTGATGGCGGCGGCGACACTGTTGGTGCGGTTGGACTGCTCGTCGGAGTTGGTCATCGACGAGTTCGAAGCGCTGATCACCCGCAGGGCTACTTCGTTGACCTGCTCGGTGGCCGAGGACACTTCGCGAATGCTGCTGTGAATGCGCTCGACGAAGCGGTTGAAGGCGTTGCCGAGAACACCGAATTCGTCGTGGTTGTGGATGTGCAGGCGCTTGGTCAGGTCGCCTTCACCTTCGGCAATGTCTTCCATGGCACGGGTCATGGTGTGCAGCGGCTGCATCAACACGCGGATCAGCAAGCCGAGCAGGCCGATGATGATCACCACTGCCACCACCGTGGCGATCACCGCAGAGGTGCGGAAGGTGCTGAGCATCGAGAAGGCCTTGTCCTTGTCCACCGACAGGCCGATGTACCAGTTTGCCGACGGCAGGCCGGTAATCGGGCTGAAGGTCAGCAGGCGGGTCTGGCCATCGCTTTGCACTTCGGTCAGCTCACCGGTCAGTTTCGGCGTGCGCTGCGGGAACAGGTCCGACAGCGACTTCATGACCAGATCCTTATCCGGGTGCACCAGGATCTTGCCCTGGTCGTTGACCAGGAAGGCGTATCCCATGCCGCCGAAGTTCAGCGAGTTGATGATCTGCACCAGACCGTCCAGGGCCAGGTCGCCGCCGACCACGCCAACGCTGCTGGAGACCTTGCTGAGGATGCCGATGACCATCTTGTTGGTGGTCATGTCGATGTAGGGTTCGGTCAGCGTCGCGCCGCTGGCGTTCATGCCGTCCTTGTACCAAGGGCGGGTGCGCGGGTCGTAGCCGTCGGGCATCTTCGCGTCCGGGCGCACGCTGAAACCGCCGTCGACTTTGCCCAGGTAGACCGTGAGGAAGCTGGATATCAGCGCATTCTGACCCATCAGGGTTTCGGCGTTGGCCGGGTCCTGGGCAATGTTCTGCGCCAGGTTCTCCACCAGTTTTATCCGGCCCTCGAACAGGTTGCGAATGTTGGTCGACGTGGAGGTGCCCATTTCAGCCAGATAGTTTTCCAGGTCCTCGCGGATCGCATTACGCTGGAGGTAATCGTTGTAGAGGGTGAAAAGGCTGAAGGCGAGTATCACGATCAGTGATGCCGCCAAAAGAATCTTGTGGCTGAAACGAAGGCTTTTGTTCATGGCGTAATCGGTTCCGCTAAGGTTTTATATCAGGCGTTCGCACGAGTGGAGCCGTAGGTTGTGCAACATCCCGAAAAGTCCCTTTTCGGCTGTTCCTCTCTATTAAGGCGAATAACACCCACAGGTATCGGCCGAATTAAGCTAAAGCTTGAGCAGAGGATTAAAGAGATGTCGGAATTTTCGACCATCGTTGTAGGCGCGGGCCCGGATGGCCAGCCAGTCGGGCAAGCAATGCGCCTGGCCAACCGCCACGGTCTGGTGGCTGGCGCAACCGGTACTGGCAAGACCGTCACCCTGCAGCGCCTGGCGGAGGTGTTCAGCGACGCAGGGGTGGCGGTGTTCGCCGCGGACGTCAAAGGCGACCTTTGTGGCCTGGGTACTGCCGGTGCGCCACAGGGCAAGGTGGCTGAGCGCATCGCCGGCATGCCGTGGCTGGGGCATACGCCCAGGGCTTACCCGGTGACCTTGTGGGATATCGCCGGGCAGTCTGGCCACCCGCTGCGCACCACCCTCAGTGAAATGGGGCCGTTGTTGCTGGGCAACTTGCTGGAACTGACCGACAGCCAGCAGGCGGCGCTGTATGCAGCATTCAAGGTGGCCGATCGCGAAGGCCTGCTGCTGCTGGACCTCAAAGACCTCAAGGCCCTGCTGGCGCATCTGAAGGACAACCCGCAGTTGCTCGGCGAAGACAGCGCGCTGATGACCACGGCCTCCACCCAGGCTTTGTTGCGCCGGCTCGCTACCTTGGAGCAGCAGGGCGCCGAGGCACTGTTTGGCGAGCCGGCATTGCAACTGGAGGATCTGCTACGCCCTGATCCGGATGGCCGTGGACGTATCCACCTGCTCGATGCCAGCCGATTGGTGCACGAAGCACCCAAGGTGTACGCGACGTTCCTGTTGTGGCTGCTGGCCGAATTGTTCGAGCAGTTGCCCGAGCGCGGTGATGCCGACAAACCGGTGCTGGCGCTGTTCTTCGATGAAGCACACTTGCTGTTCAACGGCACGCCCAAGGCGTTGCAGGACCGTCTTGAGCAAGTGGTCCGGCTGATCCGCTCCAAGGGGGTGGGGGTCTATTTCGTTACCCAGTCGCCGGGTGACTTGCCCGACGCGGTGCTGGCCCAGTTGGGCTTGCGCATTCAGCACGGCTTGCGGGCGTTCACGGCCAAGGAGCAGAAGTCGCTGCGGGCGGTAGCCGATGGTTTCCGTCCCAACCCAACGTTCGACACCCTGGCGGTGCTGACCGAACTGGGTATTGGCGAAGCGCTGGTGGGTACGTTGCAAGAGAAGGGCACGCCGGCCATGGTGCAGAGGGTGCTGGTTGCACCGCCGCAGTCGCGTATCGGGCCCCTGAGTGCGGCTGAGCGCAGTGCGCTGATTGCCGCTTCGCCATTGGCGGGGCGCTATGACAAACCGGTGGACCGTGAGTCTGCCTATGAAATGCTGAGCCAGCGTAAGGGCGAGCCGGTGGAACCGGCGCCACAACCGAAGGCGGATGAAGAGAGTTTTGCCGACAAAGCGGGTGAGTTCTTGCAGAGTGCAGCGGGGCAGGCGATCAAGTCGGCAGTGCGCCAGGCAGCTAACCAGTTGGGACGGCAGTTGGTGCGCGGTTTGATGGGGTCGTTGTTAGGGGGCAAGAAAAGGTAGTCTTCCTGCGCCGCTTCCATACCCTTGGTAGCACAAGGCTGCTCCGGCAAAGAACAAGGCGGCGCAGGCATAACGGCTATGAAAAAGGCGCCCGAGGGCGCCTTCATTCATTGCGGTGTCACTCAGCCAATGGCTTTGGACGCCAGCCAGAACAGGCCGGCCGCCAGGCCCATCGAGGTAGGCAGGGTCAGGACCCATGCCAGCAGGATGGTCTTCACGGTGCCGCCTTGCAGGCCACTTTTGTTGGCGACCATGGTGCCGGCCACGCCGGACGACAGCACGTGGGTGGTCGACACTGGCAGGGCGAAGACGTTGGCCATGCCGATGGCGCAGGCTGCGGTGATCTGTGCCGACATGCCTTGGGCATAGGTCATGCCTTGTTTGCCGATCTTCTCGCCCACCGTCAACACCACACGCTTCCAGCCAACCATGGTGCCCAGGCCAAGGGCCAGGGCGACGGCCACGATCACCCAGAACGGGGCGTATTCGGTGGTGGCGGTGAGGTCTTTGCGCAGTTTTTCAAGGTCGGACTTTTCACGGGCGTCCAGGCCTGGCAGCTTGCCAACCTTCTTCGCCGTGTCATCCAGGCACAACAGATAGCGGCGCACTTCAACGCGCTTCTCGGCATCGAGGCTGTGGTAGTCCGTCACGCCTTTCAGCGAGGTCTGCAGCGCAGCAATGGTCGGCTCGGTCTGCTGCGGGTTGCAACTGAACTGCTCCGGCAGATCGCTGGCCTTGGCCTTGCCCAGTGCCAGGAACTCGCCCAGGGTGGCGGCGTTACGCTGGTAGAACTGGCTCATGTGCAGGGTGGCGTCGCGAGTACGTTCGATCTGGTAGGTGGTGCTGTTCAGGTCGAGTACGAATTTGGCCGGGACAATACCGATCAGCACCAGCATGATCAGGCCGATGCCTTTCTGGCCGTCGTTGGAGCCGTGCACGAAGCTCACGCCCATGGCGGAAACCACCAGGACCAGACGGTTCCAGAAGGGTGGGTGCTTCTTGTCGTCGAGCTTGCGGCGCTGTTCCGGGGTTTTGTGCATCTTCGACAGCGGGCGCCACCATTTCAGGCCGATCAGCACCAGGGCTGCAACGGCAAAGCCGGCCATTGGCGAGACCACCAGCGACATGGCGATATCGATCGCTTTCTGCCAGTTGACGCCGTCGCCTAGCGGAATGTCGTTGATCAGGGCGTTGGCCAGGCCGACACCGAGGATGGAGCCGATCAGCGTGTGCGAACTGGAGGCAGGGATGCCAAAGTACCAAGTGCCCAGGTTCCAGGTGATGGCCGCGGCCAGCAACGAGAAGACCATGGCCAGGCCGTGTCCGGTGTTCACATTGATCAGCAGCTCTACCGGCAACAGGTGCACGATGGCATAGGCCACCCCTACACCGCCAAGCAGAACGCCAAGGAAGTTGAACACGCCGGAGAAGAACACGGCGAGGTGCGGCGGCATGGCTTTGGTGTAGATGACGGTAGCTACCGCGTTGGCGGTGTCATGAAAGCCATTGATGAACTCGAAGGCGAGTACGAAGGTCAAGGCGAGCAGCAGGCTCACCAACACCCAGGCATCCAGTCCGCTGAATAAATCGATCATGAAGGTTGTCTGGCGGGTCTTAGGGGGGCGGGATTATGCCAGAAAACCTTGGCAATCGATGCACCTGTAACAGGCAGATGACAGTCTTCATGGTGCAAGCGCGCCATGCAGAGGGGGGCGGTACGGAAGGTAAATAGCGGCTAAAAATCACAAAATAGGGCGAAAAAAGGCCGAAATCTTGAGAAAAATCCATTTTGCAAAAATTCAAACGCCTGTATGAAATTTGTGTGATTCCATTTCATCATCGGCCAGACAGTAAAGATCGAGCTCGCCCGGGTAGGCCGGGCGACGATGCGCAGAGGGTCCCGAGGCTCAGGGATTGTCGCTGCGCAGTTCTTTTTCGATGCGTTCCAGTTCCTGGCTGAAGGCCTGGTCGCGAACGCTGGCACGCTTGCGCCAGGGTTTGCGTTCCGGATCCGGTTGTGCGGCGTATGTGGTGACTTCGCCACCATAAACATCCTTGTAACGTTCAGCCTGGCGCTCGAGTTCCGCGCGCAGTTCATCTTTCGTCACGTGCAGTACCTGAAGTAAGTGTAATGACTGTTGTTATGCATTGTGCAACATGCATTTTGCCTTGCTGGCCGCAACGGCTTGATAAAGCGGAAGGTTCTATGACCACGGTAAGCGGAGGGCCTGCGCAATCGATTATAGCAACCGATAATTCGCCGAACATCGTTAATTTACGCAACCCTGAGAACATCTGGCGTAAGTAGCAGGATGTGCCCGCGAACAGTTGGGACCTTTCGTACAAGTTAGAAAGGAGGGACGGATAGAAGTTCGTTGCAATGTCAGGGCGGGCCGTAATGAAAAACGGCCTCGCCGAAAGGCGAGGCCGTTGCCTGGGGACTTCTACGGTGGGTACCTGACCAGTCTCTCCAAAGAAGCCACAAGTGGCATGGGAAAGGTATAAGCAAAAGTGTCGGCGGTCAATTGCGATTATCGGCCGTTTGTTCGATAATCGCACGAACCGGTGTTTTTTTTGAGGTGTGCGATGAGTGACGAAACCCTGGGCAACGATTCCGGCAATGCTGAGGTGGCGCGACCTGCTTCGGCTGCCATGGCGCCGCCGATCGTGGCTTCCCCGGCCAAGCGCATCCAGGCCTTTACCGGTGACCCGGACTTCATGACCTCGCTGGCACGTGGCCTGGCCGTGATCCAGGCATTCCAGGAGCGCAAGCGCCACCTGACCATCGCCCAGATCAGCCACCGTACCGAAATCCCTCGCGCGGCGGTGCGACGTTGCCTGCACACGTTGATCAAGCTGGGGTACGCCACCACCGACGGGCGTACCTATTCGCTGCTGCCCAAAGTGCTGACCCTGGGGCATGCGTACCTGTCGTCGACGCCGCTGGCAATTTCTGCCCAGCCGTACCTGGACCGCATCAGCGACCAGCTGCATGAGGCGGCTAACATGGCCACCCTCGAAGGCGACGACATCCTTTATATAGCCCGTTCGGCCACGGTCGAGCGTCTGATCTCGGTTGATCTGTCGGTGGGCGGGCGCCTGCCGGCCTATTGCACGTCGATGGGGCGCATTCTGCTGGCGGCCATGGACGACACCAGCCTGCGTGAGTACCTGGAACGTGCCGACCTCAAGGCGCGCACCAGCCGCACCCTGAATGACCCCGAATCATTGTTCGCCTGCATCCAGCAGGTGCGCGCCCAGGGCTGGTGCGTGGTAGATCAGGAACTGGAACAGGGGCTGCGATCGATTGCCGTGCCGGTGTATGACGCTTCGGGGCAGGTATTGGCTGCGCTGAACGTCAGTACCCATGTCGGGCGGGTGACCCGCAGTGAACTGGAGCAGCGGTTCTTGCCGATTTTGCTGGCAGCCAGCCGGGACCTTTGCCACCAGTTGTTTGGTTAAGACCGCAGGGAGCACGTTGCGGCCCCGGATCAGAACAGGCAAAACCGTTTCTTGTGCGATAAACGCACAGTGTCGTGCCGGGTGAATTGCGTCACCTCGGCCGGCTGATTAATGTCTCTCGCAACGGTCGGCTAGCCGACCGAACAAGAAAAACACTAGAGGCACTCACTCATGAATACTGTCACCTCGCTGCTGCGGCCGCACCCGCATGCAGTATCGTTATATCCAGGCTGACCCAGGCCATATACCCCAATCATCGCCCTTGTACCGGATACCCGCGTGCAATCGCCTGACTGTGCCCCACATTCTGGATAACAATAATGAACCAAGCGCAAACCAACGTCGGCAAAAGCCTCGACGTTCAGTCATTCATCAATCAGCAGCCGCTGTCCCGTTATCAATGGCGGGTCGTATTGCTGTGCTTCCTGATCGTCTTCCTCGACGGCCTGGACACCGCTGCCATGGGGTTCATCGCCCCGGCACTATCGCAAGAGTGGGGGATCGACCGCGCGAGCCTTGGGCCGGTCATGAGTGCCGCGTTGATCGGCATGGTGTTCGGCGCCCTGGGCTCCGGGCCGCTGGCTGACCGTTTCGGCCGCAAAGGCGTGCTGGTGGGGGCGGTGTTGGTGTTCGGTGGCTTCAGCCTGGCCTCGGCCTATGCCACCAACGTCGACCAGTTGCTGGTACTGCGCTTCCTGACCGGCCTGGGCCTGGGTGCAGGCATGCCCAACGCTACCACGCTGTTGTCTGAATACACGCCGGAGCGCCTCAAGTCGCTGCTGGTGACCAGCATGTTCTGTGGCTTCAACCTGGGCATGGCGGGTGGTGGCTTCATTTCTGCCAAGATGATCCCGGCCTACGGCTGGCACAGCCTGCTGGTCATCGGTGGCGTGCTGCCGTTGCTGCTGGCGCTGGTGCTGATGGTCTGGCTGCCGGAGTCGGCGCGGTTCCTGGTGGTGCGCAACCGCGGCACCGACAAGGTGCGCAAGACCTTGTCGCCAATCGCCCCGCAAGTGGTCGCCGAGGCAGGCAGTTTCAGCGTGCCGGAGCAAAAGGCGGTGGCTGCACGCAATGTGTTCGCGGTGATCTTCTCTGGCACCTATGGCTTGGGCACCGTGTTGTTGTGGCTGACCTATTTCATGGGGCTGGTGATCGTCTACCTCCTGACCAGCTGGCTGCCAACCCTGATGCGTGACAGCGGCGCGAGCATGGAACAGGCCGCGTTTATCGGCGCGCTGTTCCAGTTTGGCGGAGTGCTAAGTGCTGTCGGCGTGGGTTGGGCCATGGACCGTTTCAATCCGCACAAGGTGATCGGCATTTTCTATCTGCTGGCCGGGGTGTTCGCCTACGCAGTGGGGCAGAGCCTGGGCAACATCACCGTGCTAGCCACCCTGGTACTTGTCGCCGGTATGTGCGTAAACGGTGCGCAGTCGGCAATGCCATCGCTGGCGGCGCGCTTCTATCCCACCCAGGGCCGAGCCACAGGCGTATCGTGGATGCTGGGTATTGGCCGCTTTGGTGCGATTCTCGGGGCCTGGAGTGGTGCAACGCTGCTGGGCCTGGGCTGGAGCTTCGAGCAGGTGCTGACGGCGTTGCTGGTGCCGGCGGCGCTGGCGACTGTGGGTGTGGTGGTCAAGGGGCTGGTCAGCCACGCTGACGCAACCTGAGGGCGAGGGCCGCGTTACGGCCCATTCACAGCACAACGCCGCGCCGACAGGTGCGGCATTGTGCTGCGATCAGGGCGCACAACTGCCCTGCGGTGGCGTGGGCAGTTGCGCAACAAATGGTTCGTTAATCGCACAAATAGTCGATTATCGGATTGTAAGGTGCCCACCAGTCTCCTTAATCTGGGTTCATCGAAGCACCCTGACCAGGAGCCTCCAAATGCCACGCGCAGACCATTTCCACACTCACCCCAATCGAGCCGTCCGCCATGCGTGACCTCGACGCCCGTACCGCCGCTGACCATGGCCAGCTGGCAGGAGAAGCCTGATGCACGACGTATTCATCTGTGATGCCATCCGTACCCCGATCGGCCGCTTCGGCGGCGCCCTGGCCAGCGTGCGGGCCGACGACCTGGCAGCCGTGCCGCTGAAGGCGCTGATCGAGCGCAACCCTGGCGTGCAGTGGGACCAGGTAGACGAAGTGTTCTTCGGCTGCGCCAACCAGGCCGGTGAAGACAACCGCAACGTGGCCCGCATGGCACTGCTGCTGGCCGGCCTGCCGGAAAGCATCCCGGGCGTCACCCTGAACCGCCTGTGCGCGTCGGGCATGGATGCCGTCGGCACCGCGTTTCGCGCCATCGCCAGCGGCGAGATGGAACTGGTGATTGCCGGTGGCGTCGAGTCGATGTCGCGCGCCCCGTTCGTCATGGGCAAGGCTGAAAGCGCCTATTCGCGCAACATGAAGCTGGAAGACACCACCATTGGCTGGCGTTTCATCAACCCGCTGATGAAGAGCCAGTACGGTGTGGATTCCATGCCGGAAACCGCTGACAACGTGGCTGACGACTATCAGGTTTCGCGTGCTGACCAGGACGCTTTCGCCTTACGCAGCCAGCAGAAGGCTGCCGCTGCGCAGGCTGCCGGCTTCTTTGCCGAAGAAATTGTGCCGGTGCGTATCGCTCACAAGAAGGGCGAAATCATCGTCGAACGTGACGAACACCTGCGCCCGGAAACCACGCTGGAGGCGCTGACCAAGCTCAAACCGGTCAACGGCCCGGACAAGACGGTCACCGCCGGCAACGCCTCGGGCGTGAACGACGGTGCTGCGGCGATGATCCTGGCCTCGGCCGCAGCGGTGAAGAAACACGGCCTGACCCCGCGTGCCCGCGTTCTGGGCATGGCCAGCGGCGGTGTTGCTCCACGTGTCATGGGCATTGGCCCGGTGCCGGCGGTGCGCAAGCTGACCGAGCGTCTTGGGGTAGCGGTAAGCGATTTCGATGTGATTGAGCTTAACGAAGCGTTTGCCAGTCAAGGCCTGGCGGTGCTGCGTGAGCTGGGTGTCGCTGACGATGCACCACAGGTAAACCCTAATGGCGGCGCCATTGCCCTGGGCCACCCGCTGGGCATGAGCGGTGCGCGCCTGGTGCTGACTGCGCTGCACCAACTGGAGAAAAGTGGTGGGCGTAAAGGCCTGGCGACCATGTGTGTGGGCGTTGGCCAAGGTCTGGCACTGGCCATCGAGCGGGTTTGACCTGTACCGGCCGCTTCGCGGGCAAGCCCGCTCTTACAGGGATCCACGCAATCACCTGTGGGGCGGGCTTGCCCGCGAAGAGGTCTGTCCTGTGAGACACAAGGCCAATTGCCAGCCAGATAGCGGAACGAGTGTGTTACTAGGTATGTCTAGACTTGCCTAGGACCCTCCAGGAGTGAAACCCTCATGACCTCAACCTATTACACCGGCGAAGAACGCAGCAAGCGCATCTTCGCTATTGTCGGTGCCTCGTCAGGCAACCTGGTGGAATGGTTCGACTTCTACGTCTACGCCTTCTGCGCGATCTACTTTGCCCCGGCCTTCTTTCCCTCCGACGACCCCACCGTGCAGCTGTTGAACACGGCAGGTGTATTCGCCGCAGGCTTCCTGATGCGCCCCATTGGTGGCTGGATCTTCGGCCGCCTCGCCGACCGCCATGGTCGCAAGAACTCCCTGATGATCTCGGTGCTGATGATGTGCTTCGGCTCCCTGATGATCGCCTGCCTGCCCACCTATGCCAGCATCGGCACCTGGGCCCCGGCGCTGCTATTGCTGGCTCGCCTGATCCAGGGGCTGTCGGTAGGGGGCGAGTACGGCACCACGGCCACCTACATGAGTGAAGTGGCACTGCGGGGGCAGCGCGGCTTCTTTGCTTCGTTCCAGTACGTCACGCTGATCGGCGGCCAGTTGCTGGCGGTACTGGTCGTGGTGATCCTGCAACAGCTGCTGACTGAAGATGAACTGCGGGCCTGGGGCTGGCGCATTCCCTTCGTGGTGGGGGCCATCGCCGCCCTGATCTCGCTGATGTTGCGCCGTTCGCTGCACGAAACCAGTAGCGCCGAAGCCCGCAATGACAAGGATGCAGGTTCTATCGCAGGCCTGTTCCGCAATCACGCAGCGGCGTTCATCACGGTACTGGGCTACACCGCGGGTGGCTCGCTGATTTTCTATACTTTCACCACCTACATGCAGAAATACTTGGTCAACACCGCGGGTATGACAGCCAAGAACGCCAGCTACGTGATGACCGGGGCGTTGTTCCTGTTCATGGTGTTGCAGCCGTTCTTCGGCATGCTGTCCGACCGTATCGGTCGGCGCAATTCGATGCTGCTGTTCGGCGGCCTCGGTACCCTGTGCACCGTGCCGCTGCTGATGGCACTGAAAACCGTGACCAGCCCGTTCATGGCCTTCGTGCTGATCAGCCTGGCCCTGTGTATCGTCAGTTTCTACACCTCGATCAGCGGTCTGGTGAAGGCTGAGATGTTCCCGCCGCAGGTGCGTGCACTGGGTGTTGGCCTGGCCTATGCGGTGGCCAACGCAGCATTCGGCGGTTCGGCCGAGTATGTGGCCCTGGGCCTGAAAACCCTGGGGATGGAAAACACTTTCTATTGGTACGTCACGGCGATGATGGCGATTGCCTTCCTGTTCAGCCTGCGCCTGCCGAAGCAGGCGGCGTACCTGCACCATGATGACTAAGGACGCTGCATGAGCAACCAACTGTTCGACGCCTATTTCACCGCGCCGGCCATGCGCGAGATTTTCTCCGACCGTGGCCGCCTGCAGGGCATGCTGGATTTCGAAGCAGCGCTTGCCCGTGCCGAAGCCTCTGCCGGTTTGGTACCGCACAGCGCGGTAGCAGCCATCGTGGCGGCATGCCAGGCCGAGCGCTATGACGTTGGCGCGCTGGCCAATGCCATCGCCACCGCCGGCAACTCGGCCATTCCGCTGGTGAAAGCGTTGGGCAAGGTGATCGCCACTGGCGTACCTGAGGCTGAGCGCTATGTGCACCTTGGCGCCACCAGCCAGGATGCGATGGACACTGGTCTGGTTCTGCAGCTGCGCGATGCCCTCGATTTGATCGAGGCCGACCTCGGCAAGCTGGCCGATACCCTATCGCAGCAGGCCTTGAAGCACGCCGATACACCATTGGTGGGTCGTACCTGGTTGCAACACGCCACCCCGGTGACCCTGGGCATGAAACTGGCCGGTGTACTGGGGGCTTTGACCCGCCACCGTCAGCGCCTGCAGGAACTGCGCCCGCGCCTGCTGGTCCTGCAGTTCGGCGGTGCTTCGGGTAGCCTGGCGGCCCTGGGCAGCAAGGCGATGCCGGTGGCCGAAGCGCTGGCCGAACAGCTCAAGCTGAGCCTGCCCGAGCAGCCCTGGCACACCCAGCGCGACCGCCTGGTGGAGTTTGCCTCGGTACTGGGCCTGGTTGCCGGCAGCCTGGGCAAGTTCGGCCGTGATATCAGCTTGCTGATGCAAACCGAGGCGGGGGAGGTGTTTGAGCCTTCTGCGCCGGGTAAGGGTGGTTCTTCGACCATGCCACACAAGCGCAACCCGGTGGGTGCCGCCGTGTTGATCGGTGCCGCGACCCGCGTGCCGGGCTTGCTGTCGACGCTGTTCGCAGCCATGCCTCAGGAGCACGAACGCAGCCTGGGCTTATGGCATGCCGAGTGGGAAACCCTGCCGGATATCTGCTGCCTGGTCTCTGGCGCCCTGCGCCAGGCTCAAGTGATTGCCGAGGGCATGGAGGTGGATGCCGCGCGCATGCGCCGTAACCTCGACCTGACACAAGGCCTGGTGCTGGCCGAAGCGGTGAGCATCGTCCTCGCCCAGCGTCTGGGTCGCGACCGTGCCCACCACCTGCTGGAACAATGCTGCCAGCGCGCGGTGGCCGAACAGCGGCACCTGCGTGCCGTGCTGGGTGACGAGCCGCAGGTCAGCGCCGAGCTGTCTGGCGAAGAACTCGATCGCCTGCTCGACCCTGCCCATTACCTGGGCCAGGCCCGCGTCTGGGTGGCGCGCGCCGTGTCCGAACATCAACGTTTTACTGCCTGAAGGAGACCGCTGTGGCGCACTTGCAACTGGCCGATGGCGTTTTGAATTACCAGATCGATGGCCCGGATGAAGCCCCGGTGCTGGTCCTGTCCAACTCGCTGGGTACCGACCTGGGCATGTGGGACACCCAGATTCCGCTCTGGAGCCAGCACTTCCGGGTGCTGCGCTATGACACCCGTGGTCACGGCGCATCGCTGGTCACTGAAGGCCCTTACAGCATCGATCAGCTGGGCCGCGACGTGCTGACCCTGCTCGATGGCCTGGACATTCAGAAGGCTCACTTCGTCGGCCTGTCGATGGGGGGCCTGATCGGCCAGTGGCTGGGTATCCATGCAGGTGAGCGCCTGCACAGCCTGACCCTGTGCAACACGGCCGCCAAGATCGCCAACGACGAGGTGTGGAACACCCGTATCGACACGGTACTCAAAGGCGGCCAGCAGGCCATGGTCGACCTGCGCGATGCCTCCATCGCCCGCTGGTTCACCCCGGGCTTTGCCCAGGCACAGGCGGAGCAGGCCCAGCGTATCTGCCAGATGCTGGCGCAAACCAGCCCGCAAGGGTACGCAGGCAACTGTGCAGCGGTACGTGACGCTGATTATCGTGAGCAACTGGGCCGCATCCAGGTGCCCGCGCTGATCGTTGCCGGTACGCAAGACGTGGTTACCACCCCTGAGCATGGCCGCTTCATGCAGGCCGGTATCCAAGGTGCCGAGTACGTCGACTTCCCGGCGGCGCACCTGTCCAACGTCGAGATTGGCGAGGCTTTCAGCCGCCGCGTGCTCGATTTCCTGCTGGCTCACTGAGGACAACACCATGGACGAGAAACAACGTTACGACGCTGGCATGCAAGTGCGCCGCGCAGTGCTGGGTGATGCCCACGTGGACCGCAGCCTGGAGAAGCTCAACGACTTCAATGGCGAGTTCCAGGAAATGATCACCCGCCATGCCTGGGGTGACATCTGGACCCGCCCAGGGCTGCCGCGCCATACCCGCAGCCTGATCACCATCGCCATGCTGATCGGCATGAACCGCAACGACGAGCTGAAGCTGCACCTGCGTGCGGCGGCCAACAATGGCGTGACCCGCGACGAGATCAAGGAAGTGCTGATGCAGAGCGCGATCTACTGCGGCATTCCGGCGGCCAATGCCACGTTCCACCTGGCTGAGTCGGTGTGGGATGAACTTGGCGTAGAGTCGCGCCAGTAAATCGTGTTCGCGGGCAAGCCCCCTGCAACAGGGCGCTTGCCCGCGAATGGCCTTTACACCGATGCCTTTTTTTGCCGCATGGCAATCGGGCCGGCATTGGTTTCCACGGCGCGCTTCAGGGTCGGGCACAGGCCTAGCATGAACGCAGCTTCCGCCACCACGAACAGTGGCCCGATGATCAGGCCGCTCAGGTCGTCGACAAATGCCGGTTTGCGGCCTTCGTAGTAATGGCCGATGAACTGGATGATCCAGCCCACCACGAACGCCCCCAGCCCGGCACCGAGCCATAGCGTTGTCGACTGCACTGCCAGCGCTTCACCGACCCACAGGCACATGCCCAGCAACAGCCCCATCACCAGCCCGAAGCGCAGGTCCAGGCGCAAGTAGAACCACACAGACACCGCCGCTGCCACCAGGGCAGGGGACAGCCACAGGCCAGCTATCTCCCAGCCTGGGCGTGAAAGCAGGATGGTGACTGCCAGCACGATCATGGGGATGCCGACGAAGTGGGTGGCGATGTTGCGCGGATCGCGGTGGTAGTTGGCGTATTGGCTCAGGTGGTCGACGAGGGTTTTCATTGTTGTGCCTCCCTGTTCAGCTTTGTTTCACCTGTAGCGGATAGTGATCAGGATAGCCTGCAGTCACCACCATCATCAGCTCAGCGAATGGCAACAGCGTGCACTGGCAAATTCATGGCAGGGTTTTCATCAAGCTGTTGCAAATCATGCCTTCAAAAAAGGGCAGGGATTTTTATAGCTTCAGGTCATTTGAGGAGGCGTCTGGCCTCCTCGCGCGTTTATCCGCGAAGAGGCCATTTGATTCACAGAAGATTCAGCGGATAACTCACAATCAAGCGGTTCTCATCGAACGCGTTGGTGCTGAAGTCGCGACGCATGGTCGAGTTGCGCCATTTCACCGACAGGTCCTTGAAGCTGCCCGACTGCACCACATAGGCCAGCTCTGTTTCCCGCGCCCATTCCTTGCCATCGTCTATGCTGCCCACGGTGACGTTGTCACCCTTGATATAGCGGTTCATCAGGGTCAGGCCGGGTACGCCGACGGTGGCGAAGTTGAAGTCATGGCGAACCTGCCAGGAACGCTCCTTGGCATTGTCGAAGCTTGAATTGTAGCTGTCGTTGGCCAGGGTACCGCCACTGGTGCCATTGACCCGCATCCAGGCATCGTCGCCGCTGACCTTCTGCAGGCCAACGTAAAAGGTGTGGCCTTGGTAGCGCGCGGAAAGCAAGGCGGAGGCGGTGCGGTTGTCCAGCTTGCCGGCCCGTTCGGCGCCATCTTCCTTGCCGATGAAGTAGCCCAGGTTGGCGCCCAGCGTCCAGTCGCCCAGCGGCTGGCTGTGCGTCAGGTTGAGGTATTGCTGGCGGTAGATGTCCTTGAGCTGGGCATCCCACAGGCCGATCATGGTGCGCTTGTCGTTGAAGGTGTACTCACCGCCGCCGAAGTTGAAACGGTCGGAGGTGAAGGCGGCTTTGCCGTTGAGCGACATGTCTTCCATGCTGGCATCGTTGCGCGGGCTGTTGCCGCGGAACTGGCCGGCGTACAGGGTCAGGCCGGCGATTTCCCTGGAGGTCAGCTGGCCACCGCGGAAGGTTTGCGGCAGTGAGCGGCCATCGTCCGAACGCAGGATTGGCAGTACCGGCATCCATTCACCGACTTTGAGCTCGGTTTCGGACAGCTTGGCCTTCAGCGCCACACCCAGCCGGCCAAAGTCATCGGCCGGGCGGCCGTCGTCATGCACGGGCAGCAGGTGAGTGTTGGTGGTGCCTTTGCCGCCGTCGAGCTTGACCGAGTACAGGCCCAGTACGTCCACGCCGAAACCGACCGTGCCCTGGGTGAAACCGGAACGGGCATCGAGGATGAAGCTTTGTGTCCATTCCTCGGCCTTGCCCTGTGGGTGGGCCGGATCGACGAAGTTACGGTTGATGTAGAAGTTGCGCAGGTTGAGGGTGGCCTTGGCGTCCTCGATGAAACCACCTTCGTTGGCGGCGAATGCGGGGAGGGCGCAGGACATGGCCAACAGGCCAGGCAGCAGCTGACGTGCGGGTAGCGAAATGCTCATCTGTCGTGGATCTCTTGTTTTTATGGTCGAGCCGGTGCACTGCGGGATCGGGCCTGCAGGTGCGGGTGTTTTTGATGAACTTGGGTAACGTTGCGTGGGGGGATGGTGCGGGGTAGTGAGGGGGTGAGGCAATTCGCCGCAAACGGAACGGGGCGATAATCGAACGGAATGTTCCGGTTGGTTAATAACTCTCCTGTGGTGGCCTCTTCGCGGGTAAACCCGCTCCTACAACGGCTTGCGCCCAGCCACCGATATGTGTCTACCACACGATCCGTGTAGGAGCGGGTTCACCCGCGAATACGGTGGTGGCTGCTACGGTGAATCGCCAGGAATACTGGCCAGCAGGCCCGGCCCTTGCGCGGGCTCGTCCGCAAAAAGGCCGGCATAGGCAGTAAAAAAAGCAAAGCCCACCGCTAAGGGTGGGCTTGTGCTGCAACAAGGCCGATCAGCCTTTCGGTGTTTCCACCGATGCCTGCTGGTTGGCCTGCCCGGTCTGCTCGTACCAGCCACCGCCAAGCGCCTTGTATAGGTTGACCTCGCTGGTCAGCTGCGACAGGCGGTCGCCGATCAGCGCTTGCTGGGCACTGAACAGGTTGCGTTGGGCATCGAGGAAGGTCAGGTTGCTGTCAATCCCGATGCGGTAACGGCGTTCGGCCAAGCGGTAGTAGTCCTGGTTCGCCTGCACCAGGTCGCGCTGGGCCTGCAACTGCTCTTCGAAGGTCTTGCGTGCCGCCAGGCCATCGGAGACTTCCTGGAAGGCCGTCTGGATGGTTTTTTCGTACTTGGCGACGTTGATGTCCTTCTGGATTTTCGAGTAGTCCAGGCTGGCTTTCAGGCTACCGGCGTTGAAGATCGGCAGGTTGATCTGCGGCTGGAACAGCCAGGTGCCCTGGCCGCCCGAGAACAGGTGGCCCATGTCGGGGCTCAGGCTGCCGGCGTTCGCGGTCAGGCTGATGCTCGGGAAGAACGCTGCGCGGGCTGCGCCAATGTTGGCGTTGGCGGCCTTGAGCAGGTGCTCGGCTTCCTGAATGTCCGGGCGACGCTGAAGGATATCCGATGGCAGGCCGGCCGGTACTTCGGCCAGTTGGTCGGCATCAAGCTCCAGCGGCTTGGCCAGGTCGGCAGGAATGCCGGTGCCCAGCAGCACGGTCAGGCTGTTGACGTCCTGGGCGACCAGGCGCTGGTACTGCGAGTACTTGACCCTGGCGCCTTCCACTGCGGTACGCGCCTGGCTGACGTCCAGGGCCGAGGCCACGCCGACCTCGTTGCTGCGACGGGTGAGGTTGTAGCTTTCCTCGTAGGTCTTCAGCGTTTCTTCGGTCAGCTTGAACAGGGCCTGGTCGGCCTGCCAGGTGTAGTAGGCGTTGGCCACGCTGGCGACCAGGGCAATTTGCGTGGAACGACGCGCCTGCTCGCTGGAGAGGTAGGTTTCCAGGGCCTGCTCGGTCAGGCTGCGCACGCGGCCGAACAGGTCCAGCTCGTAGGCGCTGACGCCCAAGGTGGCCGAGTACTGGCTGGTGATGCCAGATTCGCCCGTTTGCGACATGTTCGCCGGGACACGCTGGCGGCTGCCGCTACCGGTGGCCGAAACCGCCGGGAACAGGTCGGCGCGCTGAATGCGGTATTGCGCACGGTAGGCGTCGAGGTTCAACGCTGCGACGCGCAGATCGCGGTTATTGACCAGCGAGGTCTGGATCAGCTGTTGCAGCGCCGGGTCGTGGAAGAACTGGCGCCAGCCCTGTTCAGCAGCGGCAACATCCGCCGATTGCGTCGGCGAGTAAGCAGGGCCTTGCGGCCACTGCGCAGCCACCGGCGCCTCCGGGGTCTGGTAGTCAGGGATCAGCGAGCAGCCGCCAAGAATGAAAGCGGTTACCGCCAGGGACAACAAAGACTTGGTCATTGCCCAGCCTCATAACGTGGATTTTCAGGGGTGACGTCTTTTTCCGGCTCTTTGCTGCCGAACAGCGACGACACTGCGACGAAGAACAGTGGTACCCAGAAGATAGCCAGCACGGTCGCACTGATCATGCCGCCAATCACGCCAGTACCGATGGCGTGCTGGCTGCCGGCGCCTGCGCCGCTGGCGATGGTCAACGGTACCACGCCCAGGATGAACGCCAGCGAGGTCATGATGATCGGGCGCAGACGCATGCGGCACGCCTCGATCGCTGCGTCGTACAGGCTGCGGCCTTGTTCGTGCAGCTCCTTGGCGAATTCCACGATCAGAATGGCGTTTTTCGCCGCAAGACCGATGGTGGTCAACAGGCCAACCAGGAAGTACACGTCGTTGGACAGGCCGCGCAGGCTGGTGGCGATCAGCGCACCGATGATACCCAACGGTACTACCAGCACCACAGCGATCGGGATCGACCAGCTTTCGTACAGGGCCGCCAGGCACAGGAACACGAACAGCACCGAGAGGGCGAACAGCGCCGGCATCTGCGAGCCGGAGAGTTTTTCCTCGTAGGACATGCCGGTCCAGGAGAAGCCGATACCGCTCGGCAGCTCGCCTGCAATGCGCTCGACCTCGGCCATGGCTTCACCGGTACTGTAGCCAGGCGCCGGTGCACCGAGGATTTCCATCGCTTCGACACCGTTGTAACGCGACAGCTTCGGCGAACCGTAGGTCCATTCGCCTTTGGCGAAGGAGGAGAACGGCACCATCTCGCCTGCGCCGTTGCGCACGTACCATTTTTGCAGGTCTTCCGGGCTCATCCGCGCGCTGGGTTCGCCCTGGATGTACACCTTCTTGACCCGGCCACGGTCGATGAAGTCGTTGACGTAGCTGGCACCCAAGGCAATCGACAGGGTGTTGTTGATGTCGGCAATGGTCACGCCCAAGGCGCTGGCACGTTCGTCATCAATGGTCAGCTGGTACTGCGGTTCATCGTTCAGGCCGTTCGGGCGCACGGCGCTGAGGATCTTGCTCTGCGCAGCTTTGGCCAGGAACTGGTTGCGCGCCTCCATCAACTTCGCGTGGCCGACACCGCCGCGGTCCTGAAGGAACACGTCGAAGCCGGTGGCGTTACCCAGTTCAAGCACCGCTGGCGGGGCGAAGGCGAACACCATCGCATCACGGAAGGTGAAGAAGTGCTGCTGGGCGCGCTGGGCCAGGGCAAACACGCTGTTCTCCTTCGAGCGTTCATCCCAGGGTTTGAGCATGATGAAGGCCATGCCCGAGCTCTGGCCGCGGCCTGCGAAGTTGAAGCCGTTGACGGTGAACACCGACGATACGGTATCGGCTTCGTCCTTGAGCAGGTATTCACGCATCTGGTCGACCACGACCTGCGTGCGCTCGGCACTGGAGCCGGCTGGGGTCTGCACCTGAGCGAACAGTACGCCCTGGTCTTCTTCTGGCAGGAACGCGGTAGGGATGCGAGCGAACAGCCAGATCATGCCGACCACGATCAGCGCATAGCCCAGCAGGAATGGCACCTTGTTGCGCAGGATGGTGCCTACGCTACGCTCGTAGCCGTTGACGCTGCGGTCGAAGTTGCGGTTGAACCAGCCAAAGAAGCCGCCTTTGGCAGTGTGGTGCTCGCCCTTCTTCAGCGGTTTGAGCATGGTTGCGCAGAGCGCCGGGGTGAAGATCAGCGCAACCAGCACCGACAGGCCCATGGCCGAGACGATGGTGATGGAGAACTGCCGGTAGATCACACCCGTGGAGCCGCCAAAGAACGCCATGGGCAGCAGTACGGCCGAGAGCACCAGGGCGATACCCACCAGGGCGCCCTGGATCTGTTCCATCGAGCGCTTGGTCGCTTCCTTGGGCGGCAAGCCTTCTTCGGACATGACCCGCTCGACGTTCTCCACCACGACGATGGCGTCGTCCACCAGCAAGCCGATGGCCAGGACCATGGCGAACATGGTCAGGGTGTTGATGCTGAAGCCCGCGGCGGCAAGGATACCGAAGGTACCCAGCAATACGACCGGTACGGTCATGGTGGTGATGATGGTGGCGCGGAAGTTCTGCAGGAACAGGTACATCACCAGGAACACCAGCACCACGGCTTCGATCAGGGTGTGGATCACGCCGCTGATCGATTCGGTGACCACTGGGGTGGTGTCATACGGGAATACCGCCTTGACCCCCGGCGGGAAGAACGGTTCCAGGCCTTTGATGGTCTCGCGCAGTGCCTTGGCAGTGTCCAGCGCGTTGGCGCCGGTTGCCAGTTTTACCGCCAGGCCGGAAGCCGGCTTGCCGTTGAACTGGGCGCTGACGGCGTAGTTTTCACCCCCCAGGCCTACTTGGGCGACATCGCCCAGACGCACCTGTGAACCGTCTTTGTTGACCTTGAGCAGGATACTCTCGAACTGCTCGGCGGTTTGCAGGCGGGTCTTGCCGATGATGGTGGCGTTCAGCTGGGTGCCCGGCAGGGCTGGCAGGCCGCCGAGCTGGCCGGAAGACACCTGCACGTTCTGTGCGGCCACAGCGGTCTTGACGTCGACCGGGGTCAGCTGGAACTTGTTCAGCTTGGCCGGATCGAGCCAGATACGCATGGCGTACTGCGCACCGAACACCTGGAAGTCACCCACACCTGCGGTACGCGAGATCGGGTCCTGCATGTTCGAGACGATGTAGTTGGCCAGGTCGTCCTTGGTCATGCTGCCGTCTTCGGAGACCAGGCCGATCACCAGCAGGAAGTTCTTCACTGCTTTGGTAACGCGGATACCTTGCTGCTGCACTTCCTGCGGCAGCAGTGGGGTGGCCAGGTTCAGCTTGTTCTGTACCTGTACCTGCGCGGTGTCGGGGTTGGTGCCCTGTTCGAAGGTGGCGGTAATGGTCATGCTGCCGTCGGAGTTACTTTCCGACGACACATAACGCAGGTTGTCGATACCGTTGAGCTGCTGCTCGATCACCTGAACCACGGTGTCCTGCACGGTTTGCGCCGAGGCGCCCGGGTAGGTCACGGCGATGGCGATGGCCGGCGGCGCGATACTGGGGTACTGGTTGATCGGCAGCTTCAGGATAGACAAAGCCCCGACCAGCATGATCACCAAGGCGATCACCCAGGCGAAGATCGGGCGATCGATAAAGAACTTCGACATGGTTTACTCCGCTTTGGCGTCTGCTTTCGCCGCGTTGGCCTGATCAGGGCCGGCCGGCTTCTTGACGTTGGTGGCATCGCTGACCTTCACCTCGACGCCTGGGCGCACGTATTGCAGCCCTTCGGTGATCAGGCGGTCACCCGGATTGAGGCCTTCCTCGATCAGCCAGTCGCTACCCAAGGTGCGGCTGGCCTTGAGCTGGCGCAGTTCGACCTTGTTCTCCTGGTTGACCACCAGGGCGGTGGGAGCGCCCTTGAGGTCGCGGGTCACGCCTTGTTGCGGTGCCAGGATGGCGTTGGCGTTGACCCCGGCCTTGAGCCGCGCATGCACGAACATGCCTGGCAGCAGGGTGTGATCGGGGTTGGGGAACAGGGCGCGCAGGGTCACCGAGCCGGTGGTCTCATCGACCGCGACTTCGGAGAATTCCAGGCGGCCTTCCTGCTTGAACAGGCTGCCGTCTTCCAGCACCAGCTGAACCGAGGCGGCGTTGTTGCCGGCCTTCTGCAACTGGCCGCTTTCCAGGTCACGGCGCAGCTTGAGCAGCTCGGCGGTGGACTGGGTAACGTCGACATAAATAGGGTCGAGTTGCTGGATGGTGGCCATGGCGTCGGTCTGACCATTGCTCACCAGTGCACCTTCGGTGAACGAAGAGCGACCGATACGGCCGCTGATCGGCGCCAGAACCTTGGTGTAGCGCAGGTCGATCTGTGCGCTCTTGAGCGAAGCCTCGGCCTGCAATCGTTTGGCATTGGCGTCGTCGTATTCCTGTTTGGAGACGGCCTGTTCGTCAATCAGCTGCTTGTAGCGTTCGGCCAGTGAGCGTGTAGCCAGCAGGTTGGCCTTGGCATTGGCCAGGGTGGCTTCGTACACGGCAGGGTCGATCTGATACAACTGCTGGCCTTCCTTGACCTCACTGCCTTCCTTGAACAGGCGCTTGAGGATGATGCCGTTGACCTGCGGGCGCACTTCGGCGACGCGGTAGGCACTGGTTCGCCCCGGCAATTCCGAGGTGAGGGTGAAGGCTTGCGGCTGGATGGTCACGACGCCGACCTGAGGAGCCTGCGCCGCGGGCGCTGCTTCTTCTTTCTTACAGCCACTGAGCAGGGTTGCCAGGGCGACGGCGGAAACCAGAGCGGTAACGGCTGGCTTGAATTGCATGAGGATCCTCGGGTCGCTGGAGCAGGGAGACGCTCAAGAGTAATGGAAGAGATCTTGATCTGGAAAAAATGCTATCCGGTGGATAAATAGCTTGCTAAGGAATATACTTACATTCATGGTTGTTTGTAAATACTGCTGAGTTGTACTCAGGTACCCCTCAGCGCTTGATTAGCTCATCCGAGAGGCCCCGGCACAGGAGCCCTCGGAGCGTTCCCCGCCCGCGCTGCGCGTTCGGGCCAGATGAGGTTGTACTGCCATGGTCCGTCGAACCAAAGAAGAAGCCCAGGAAACCCGTGCCCAGATCATCGAGGCGGCGGAAAGGGCCTTCTACAAGCGCGGGGTTGCGCGAACCACCCTGGCCGACATCGCCGAACTGGCGGGTGTGACGCGGGGGGCGATCTACTGGCACTTCAACAACAAGGCCGAGCTGGTGCAGGCGTTGCTCGACAGTCTGCACGAGACCCATGACCATTTGGCGCGCGCGAGCGAAAGCGAGGATGAACTCGACCCGCTTGGCTGCATGCGCAAGCTGCTGTTGCAAGTGTTCAACGAGCTGGTGCTCGATGCCCGAACCCGTCGTATCAATGAAATCCTGCATCACAAGTGCGAGTTCACCGATGACATGTGTGAAATTCGCCAGCAGCGCCAGAGTGCGGTGCTGGATTGCCACAAGGGCATCACCCTGGCGCTGGCCAATGCCGTACGCCGGGGCCAGTTGCCTGGCGAGCTGGATGTGGAGCGCGCGGCGGTGGCCATGTTTGCCTATGTCGATGGCCTGATCGGGCGCTGGCTATTGCTGCCTGACAGTGTCGATCTGTTGGGCGATGTCGAAAAATGGGTCGACACCGGGCTGGATATGCTGCGCTTGAGCCCTGCTCTGCGCAAATGACACTTTGTTAAGGATTGTGAGGGAGTGTTTCTCCTTTGTGTTAAGGGGGCATTAAGGGGGCGTGGCCGCCCTGCGGCTGTTCGCAGCACAAGGCGGCTCTTGCAGCGATTGCGTAGTCTTCAGCGGCCGCGCAATTGCCGGTCGGGCAAAGCCAATGCCGCAAACAGTCCCAGCACCGCGACGACCGCACTCCCCATCAGCAGCTGCCGGAACGTTTCCAGCAACCGCCCCTGAGTCACCAGGTCCACCTCTGCGGCCTTCAAGCTCCCCAGCAACGGGTTACCCGACAGTTCGAAACCACCCTGATGCAGCAGTGCCAGCAACAAGCTGGACATGCATGCCACGCCCATGGCTCCGCCCAGCGAACGGAACAGGTTGGTGGTGCTGGTGGCCACGCCGATGTCCTTGCTGGCCACCGCGCTTTGTGTGCCCACCAGGGAGGTCGGGAATTGCAGCCCGCAGGCTATGCCGGTCAGCAGCATGAACAGCGCACTGAGCAACGCTGATTGCGGCGGAGTCAGTGCCATCGCGAAAATGGCCACTGGCATCAGCAGTGCACCGGCCAGGATCTGTGGTTTGTAGCGCCCGGTCCGGCTGGTCATGCGGCCTCCTGTGAAGGCGCCCATGGGCAGCCCCATGGCCAGCGGCAGCAGATGCAGGGCGGCGCTGTCGGCGCCGGCGCCGGTAATGCCCTGGTAACGCAAGGGCATGAGCATGGTCAGCGAAATGGACTGGAAGCTGGCGAAGAAGATCACCGCCCAGCACAGCACTGCCACACGGTTGCCGAACAGGCTGAGCGGCAGCAGCGGCTCCGGGCAGCGGCGTTCGTGGGTGATGAATAGCGCCAGGCTCAGCAGGGCGCAGCCGAACAGCGCCAGCACGGCCGGGTCGGCCCAGGCGTGGCCCTGGCCTACCAAGGTGATGCCTAGCAGCAGGCTGCCAAGGCCGAGAATCAACAGCATGGCGCCAAGGTAGTCCACCTGTGCCTCGCGACGCTGCACTGGCATGTCGCCGAGCGCACGGCGAATGGCCCACAAGGCGACCAGCCCCAGCGGCAGGTTGATCCAGAACACCCAGCGCCACGACAGGTACTCGGTCAACCAGCCGCCCAGCACTGGCCCGGCCACGCTGGCCGCGGCGTACATGCTGCTGAAGTAGCCCTGGTAGCGGCCGCGTTCGCGTGGGGGCACGAAGTCACCAATGATTGCCTGGCTCACCGAGACCATGCCGCCTGCGCCAATACCCTGCAGTACCCGGGCCAGCACCAGTTGCGGCATGTCCTGGGCCATGGCGCAGGCAATGGAGGCCAGGGTGAACAGGCTGATGCCGGTGAGGATCATCCGGCGCCGGCCGTAAAGGTCGCCCAGTTTGCCGTAGATCGGCACGGCCACGGTCATGGCCACCATATAACCGGAGATGACCCAAGCCAGCAGGCCGACATCGCTGAACTGCGCCGAGATGGCGGGCAGCGAGACGGCAACGATGGTCTGGTCCAGTGCGCCGAGGAAGATGGCCAGCATCAGGGCGGTGAGCACGTTGCGCAGGGCGGTGGGGGGCAGGGCGGCGGTCACGGAAATACCTTGTTTTGTCAATGGCGGCCCCTTCGCGGGCAAGCCTGCTCTCGCAGAAGCCCTCGGATTGTAACCTGAGTTAGGTAGCTTCCTATGTACTATCTGCATCCCCTATGCAAGATCGGCATTGGCGCATTCATCCAGTGCTGCATGGCTGCGTGATATCGTTGGTATGCCACAGAGGCTGAAATCCGGGGCTTGCACCAGGTTGGTGCAACATATTGCCGCAGGTTTTTCAGTCCGCTGTCTCCCACACCTTTTATTCCTCTGCCTGCATGTCGAGCATGACCGCCCAGATGGCGACGGTTGGAACAGGTCAGGTAGACCCGATTACAGGGGTCGGTAGTTACCGTTCAAATTTCAACTTTTTTGCGGAGTGATCATGCCCAAGGCTTCCCACCAAGATCTGCGTTTTGCCTTCCGCGAGCTGCTCGCTTCAGGTTCGTGTTTCCACACTGCCTCGGTGTTCGACCCGATGTCGGCACGCATTGCCGCAGACCTGGGCTTCGAAGTCGGTATCCTCGGCGGTTCGGTCGCTTCGTTGCAGGTACTGGCTGCTCCGGACTTCGCTCTGATCACCCTCAGCGAGTTCGTCGAGCAGGCCACCCGCATTGGTCGGGTCGCGCAACTGCCGGTACTGGCCGACGCCGACCACGGCTATGGCAACGCATTGAACGTGATGCGCACGGTGATCGAACTGGAGCGCGCCGGTGTGGCCGCACTGACCATCGAGGACACCCTGCTGCCTGCCCAGTTCGGGCGCAAGTCCACCGACCTGATCCCGGTCGAGGAGGGCGTTGGCAAGATCCGCGCGGCGCTGGAGGCACGAGTCGATTCGTCCCTGTCGATCATTGCCCGTACCAACGCGGGCGTACTCAGTACCGAAGAAATCATCGTGCGTACCCAGAGCTACCAGAAGGCGGGCGCTGATGGCATCTGCATGGTCGGGGTCAAAGACTTCGAGCAGCTCGAACAGATTGCCGAGCACCTGACTGTGCCGCTGATGCTGGTTACCTATGGCAACCCGAACCTGCGCGATGACGAGCGCCTGGCGCGTCTGGGCGTGCGCATCGTGGTCGATGGCCATGCGGCTTACTTTGCCGCGATCAAGGCCACTTACGACTGCCTGCGGCTGCAGCGTGGTCGGCAGAACAAGTCGGAAAACCTCAGTGCCACCGAACTCTCGCACACCTACACCCAGCCTGAGGACTACATTCGCTGGGCCAAGGAATACATGAGCGTCGAAGAGTGATCAGCAGGGCGCTGTCCATTCAACGGACGGCGCTCAAGGTTGCACTGTGAGGCACGCAATGTGCCTGCTCGCAGCTATTGGCGACGCTGGGCTGGCTGCGTAGCAGTTCGGCGCGCCAGCAGGCTGAGCCATACAGCGCTGCGACTGCGGTAAGGGCCATGACAAGGGCGACTCTTCTGGAATTGATGCCCATGGTGCTCACCTCCTGTGACAGCGATAGGGGTGTACGCCACTAGTATAGATCCCGATCCCACTCCGGCTCGTCCTTGAAACGCTGTACCAAGAAATCCAGCATGCTGCGCAAGGTCGCCGGCATGTGTTTGCGCGACGTATACACCGCATTCAGGTTCAGTTCACGTGGTTTGGCCTCGGGCAGCAGACGCACCAGTTCACCCCGGCGTATGGCGTCTGCGGCCTGGAAGGTTGGCAGCATGGCGATACCTGCGCCAGCCAGCGCGGCCCTCTGCAGGGTCATCACCTCATTGGCACTGATGTTTCCCGATACGGGCACGGCGACCTGCTGGCCGGCTACCGCGAAATGCCACAAGCTGTGTCCGAAATAGGCATGGGTCAGGCAGTTGTGCTGGCTCAGTTCCTCAACCCGTTGCGGCGTGCCTCGCTCATTCAGGTAGGCCGGTGCCGCGCACACGACCGAGCGGCACACGCTCAGGCGCCGGGCGATGAGGCTGGGGTCCACGTCATTGCTGGTGCGAATGGCCAGGTCGATGCGCTCGTCCACCAGGTTGACGGTGCGGTCGAGCATCTGCAGTTCTACCTTCACGTCGGGAAAGCGCCGCACATAGGCGGCCACTGCATCCACCAGCTGTGCCTGGCCGAATGAGGTACTGACGCTGATACGCAGTGCCCCCCTTGGCGAGTCTTCCGGCTGCTGCACGGCAGCCTGCATGTCGCCGGCCAGTTCCAGCAGTTGCCGGCAGCGAGGCAGGGTTTCCTGGCCGGCTGCCGTGAGGCTGAGCTTGCGCGTGGTCCGCTGCATCAGCCGCGTGCCAACCCAGTCTTCCAACTCTGCCAGGTAGCGCGACACGACCGGCCGCGATAACTGCAGATAGTCCGCCGCCGCCGACTGGCTGCCCAGATCGATGACTGTGACGAATACACGCATGGCGTTGAGGCGATCCATGATTTGCCCGATTTCAGAAACAAACTATGTCTGAGCATCGCATTTTTTGTGACGAATCGGGTAACTAAGCTATGCGCATTGTTTGCCGGAAGGCGTTATCCGAAGCCGGCAGACGAGAGCCTTGGCGCTGGCGGCGAGGGTCGCCAAGGGCAGTCATTTCGTTCAACTGATGGAGAGTATTTCATGAGCAAGATCGCAATCATCGGTGCCACTGGCCGCGCTGGCAGCCAGTTACTGGAAGAGGCCCTGCGCCGTGGTCACCGTGTACTGGCCATTGCCCGCGACCCTTCCACGCTTGAAGGGCGAGAGGGTGTGACCGTCAAGTCGCTGGATGTCACGGACAGCGCGGCCCTGCAAGCAGCGGTCGCAGGTATGGACGCTGTGTTGAGTGCCGCGCATTTCTCGACAATGCAGCCGCACGCCATCATCGAGCCGGTGAAGCGCGCCGGGGTCAAGCGCCTGCTGGTGGTGGGTGGCGCCGGTAGCTTGTTGCTGCCGTCAGGGCATCGGGTGATCGACAGCCCGGATTTCCCGGAGGCGTATAAAGCCGAGGCCAGTGCCGGCGTGCGTTTTCTGGAGGCGCTGCGGCGCGAGCCGAACCTGGACTGGACCTTCCTCTCGCCTTCGGCTGAGTTCGTTGAGGGTGAGCGCAGAGGTCACTATACGCTGGGCAAGGATCATCTGTTGATCGGTGCGGACGGCAAGAGCTGGATCACGTTTGCCGACTATGCGATTGCCATGCTGGATGAGCTGGAGCAGCCGCAGCACTCGCGGCAACGGTTCACAGTCGGCTATTGAGTCGACTGCGAAAGGACCGTCACAGGCTGGCCTGGCCCTCCAGCCAGTCCAGCAATTCCAGCAACCCCGGCGGCAAGCTCCTGGCCTGGCTCACCAGGTAATACCCCTTGCCTGTCAGCACCTTCAGCGCAAACGGCATGCACAACCGCCCGCCGCGCAGGTCATCGCCAATCAGCGACCAGTCACCGATTGCCACCCCTGTCCCCTGCGAAGCCATGGCCATCGCCATGTCCAGTGTCTCGAAATGCTGTTTGGGTCCATGCGTGGCCAGCGTCACTCCAGCCGCCTGCAACCACAACCGCCAGTCGTGTTCATCCCGCGAGGGATGCAGCAACATATGTCGGGCCAGGTCTTCCACCTGCTGCAACGGCACTGGCCCCTCACGCAGTGACGGTGCGCACACCGGGGTCAGCTGCTCATCGAACAGCTTGCGCACCTGCAGCCCGTGGTTCGGCGCATCGCCGTAGACCACTGCGGCATCGAAGCCCTCGCGACGCAAATCCACCCCGTGCTGCACTGTAGTGGTCAGCTCCACCGGTACGTCCGGGCGCAGTGCCTGCCACTCCATCAGGCGCGGCAGCAGCCAACGCATCACGCAGGTGGGGGCCTTGAGCTGCAGAGTGGTGCTGTGCTCACCCACCTCGCGCACCCCTTGTTCGATCAGGGCGAACACCTGCTGCACCCGTGGCAGCCAGTCCAGGCCTTCACGGGTCAGGCTCAACCCACGCGCCTCGCGCTTGAACAGGGCATAACCGAGGTGTTCTTCGAGGGCTGCAATCTGGCGGCTGACAGCGCCCTGGGTGATGTGCAACTGCTGCCCGGCGCGGGTGAAGTTGCAGTGCTGGGCGGTGACCAGAAACGTGTGCAGGGCAGGCAGGGGCGGGAGGCGTTTCATTGCAGTGAGCCATGATCACAGGACATGGCTAGTATGTGTTTTTTTACATTGTGGCGATAGCCGTGGCTTGGGTCCAATAAGGGCATACCCCAACAAGATTCATGGTGACCCCTGATGGCAACCTGTGGCGAAGTACTGGTCAAACTCCTTGAAGGCTATGGCGTCGATCATGTTTTCGGCATCCCCGGTGTACATACCGTAGAGCTCTATCGTGGCCTGGCGGGCTCTTCCATTCGTCACATCACCCCGCGTCATGAGCAAGGTGCCGGGTTCATGGCTGACGGCTATGCGCGCACCCGCGGCAAACCCGGGGTGTGCTTCATTATCACCGGCCCGGGCATGACCAATATCACCACTGCCATGGGCCAGGCCTATGCCGACTCGATCCCGATGCTGGTGATTTCCAGCGTGCAGTCCCGTGACCAGCTGGGCGGTGGCCGTGGCAAGTTGCACGAGCTGCCCAACCAAGCCGCGCTGGTATCGGGTGTGGCGGCGTTTTCCCACACCTTGATGAGTGCAGCCGACTTGCCGCAGGTACTGGCCAGGGCATTTGCCGTGTTCGACAGTGCCCGGCCACGCCCGGTGCATATCGAAATCCCGCTCGATGTGCTGGTTGAACCGGCCGACTTCCTGCTGCCGGGCCGCCCTGTACGTGGCAGTCGGGCTGGTGCTGCACCGCAGGCCGTAGCGCAGATGGCTGAGCGCCTGGCCAGTGCGCGTCGGCCGCTGATTCTGGCCGGTGGCGGGGCATTGGCTGCAGGGGCCGCGCTGGCACGGCTGGCTGAACACCTGCAGGCCCCGGTGGCGCTGACCATCAATGCCAAAGGCTTGCTGCCTGCCAGCCACCCATTGCAGATCGGCTCGACCCAGTCGTTACCGGCCACACGGGCGCTGGTGGCCGAGGCGGACGTGGTGCTGGCGATCGGCACCGAACTGGCCGAAACCGATTATGACGTGACCTTCAAGGGAGGCTTCGAGATCCCGGGCAGGCTGCTGCGCATTGACATCGACCCGGACCAGACCGTGCGCAATTATCTGCCGGAGCTGGCGCTGGTAGCCGATGCCAAGCTGGCAGCCGAAGCGCTGCTCGGTGCCTTGCAAACTCAGCCGCAGCCAGTGCACGAAAGCACTTGGGGCATGGCTCGCGTGGCCAACCTGCGCAAGGTCCTGGCGGCAGACTGGGACCAGCCAACCCTGAGCCAGACACGTTTGCTGAGCGCCATACTGGAGCGCCTGCCTAATGCGATTCTGGTGGGCGACTCGACCCAACCTGTGTATACCGGCAACCTGACACTCGACATGGAGCAGCCACGCCGCTGGTTCAACGCCTCGACCGGTTACGGCACCTTGGGTTACGCGTTGCCAGCAGCCATGGGCGCCTGGTTGGGCAGTGGCGAGCAGACCGTCGAACGCGCTCCGGCGGTGTGCCTGATTGGTGATGGTGGTTTGCAGTTCACCCTGCCGGAACTGGCCAGTGCAGTGGAGGCGCAGGTACCGCTGATCGTACTGCTGTGGAATAACCAGGGGTACGAGGAAATCAAGAAATACATGGTCAATCGGGCGATCGAGCCGGTCGGAGTGGATATCCATACCCCGGATTTCATCGGCGTGGCGCGGGCGTTGGGCGCGGCAGCAGAGAACGTGGCCGATATCGCCCAATTGCAGGCGGCGCTCGGGCAAGCGGTTGAGCGCAAGGGGCCGACCTTGATTCAGGTGGACCAGAATCAGTGGCAGGCCGCGGTATTGGGTTGAAGTATTGCGATTGCCTGTATCGGCCTCTCGCGCCTGCAGGCAGCGCGCAATTTTCGCATCTGTGCAAAAACCTGTAGGAGCGGGTTTACCCGCGAAAGCGCCGGTGCAGGCGAATGTTGAGCTTCAGACCGCAGTAGCCCGCAACCGAGCCACATCACGAATCGGCGGCGCGCCGTAAAGCCGGCTGTATTCACGGCTGAACTGCGACGGGCTTTCATAACCCACCCGATAAGCCGCCACCGCCGCCTCCAGCCCATCGTTCAACATCAGCCGCCGCGCCTCCTGCAGGCGCAGTTGCTTCTGGTACTGAAGCGGGCTCATCGAGGTCACGGCCTTGAAGCGGTGGTGCAAGGTCGAGGTGCTGAGGTTGACCTCACGGGCCAGGTCCTCGATACGCAGCGGCTGTTGGAAGTTGTTGTTGAGCCAGGAGATGGCCTGGCAAACCCGGTGGGTCTGGCTGTTGGCCAAGGCAATTTCATACAGCCGGTAACCCTGCGGACCACGCAGCAGGCGGTAGAGAATCTCTCGGCGGAACAGCGGCGCCAGCATTGCGATGTCGCGAGGGGTGTCCAGCAGCCGCAGCAACCGCAGCAGGGCATCGAGTAACGCGGCATCAGTCCTTTCCACATACAAACCACGGCCGGAAGGTCGATTGGGTACCAGCATCGGCCCGCTCTCGGCGATCAGCTGGCTGATCTCGGCCGGGTCCAGGTCCATGCGCAGGCCCAGGCTTGGGTTCTCGGGGCTGGCATCCAGCCTCACGGCACTGAGTGGCAAGGTCACCGAAACGACCATGTAATGCAGTGGGTCGTAGGCGTACTGCTCGTCACCCAGGAACAGGCTTTTGCTGCCTTGGGCAAGGATGCACAGGGCAGGCTGCGCCAGGGTGGGTACAGAACGCACATTTTCGGTGTAACGCACCAGGTACAGGTCATCGATGGCCGATGCTGGGCCAAAGGGCTCGCCCGCATGGCGGTTGATCAGCTCGGCCAGCTCCAGGCGCTGCAGTTCCAGGGTCGGTTCGGTGGACGTGGCGGTGGTCATGATGGCTTTCCTCTGCTGACCGACGCAGCATAGGTTTGGGCAAAGACGGGCGCTAGTCGAAAGCTGCATGTCGATTGCCTGATCCTGCCGCGCTGCAGGATCAGGCAATCGACATGCAGTAATGGCCTAACGCGCCGCGCGGGTGAGCGCCTAACCTTGGCAGCCTGGCTTTTCCGTCCGCCTGCTTCAAGGAGATTGTGCAATGACCCTTAAACAACCGGTCACCCACCTTGCTTTCATCCGTGCCAGCAGCGGGCGCTCGGCAGAGCTGGGCGCGCGCCTGCGTGACCTGCTCGAGCCCTCGCTGCGTACACCGGGTTGCCTGAGTTTCACCGTGCAGCGTTCTCAGGCTGATGCTGACCTGTGGTTGCTCAGCGGAAGCTGGCAGGACCAGCAGGCGATGAGTGGTTACTTTGCTTCGCCGACACTGGAGGTGTTCGGTGAGCTGGTGCAGGCTCAGGTGGTCAGCAGCCTGGACTTGCATACCTTCGACTGAGCCTGGATGAGGTAAAGTGACGCCCTTGTTCAACAACCCGGACAGCAACATGGCACGTAGGGAATTCACTCATTTCGAAGCGGTATCGGCGATGGTGCCGGTGGAAGGTGGCGGCTACAACGCGGCCATCGCAGTCAAAGCCTTGGGCATGGGCGGTGCGCCGCGCTTTCACAAGGTTCTCGACGGGCAGGTGTTCAAGGGCGCTGTGGCCGCCGACGAAGCGGCCACCGCCGAGCTGCAACGCCTGCAGGGCGTCAGCGAAGAGGGTGAGCTGGTCTGGTGATCAGGCCGGCGGCCGGGCCATCTTGAACAGGTTGCCCAGCTCGAAATAATCCGCTGGGCCACCTCCACGCAGGATCGGCTCGGCGGCAGCGGTATCGTAGATGCCGTTGTTCAACAGGTGCTCGGCAATGTGCACCGCCACCACTTCCCCAAGGATCAGCCAGCTGGGCACCTGTTCCTGATCGGCGCGCTTGAGCTGGACGATCTGGCTGACCTTGCACTCGAAGGCTACCGGCGTTTCACCCACGCGTGGCACCTTGACGATGCTCGACGGTGCGGCAGTGAGGCCGCTCAATTCGAATTCGTTCACTTCGGCAGCAACCGGTGCACAGCTCAGGTTCATTTGCTCGGCCAGTGGGCGGGTGGCCAGGTTCCAGACGAACTCACCGGTCTGCTCGATGTTGTTCAGGCTGTCTTTGCGCCCGACGCTGCAGAAACCGATGATCGGCGGGATGTAGTTGAACGCATTGAAGAAGCTGTAAGGCGCCAGGTTCAGGCGGCCTTCGCGGTCCTGAGAGGAGATCCAGCCGATCGGGCGGGGACCGACGATGGCATTGAACGGGTCGTGCGGCAGGCCGTGGCCTTTGGCGGGTTCGTAGTAATACATCTGTGCTGGGCTTGTTGGCCCTACCTCCTGGTGGACAAGGTGCCTAGTGTGCCAAGCCTGAGCTTGCCTGCAAATGATCAAGCCCGGCCGAAGCCGGGCTGGGTGCTCGCAATCAGGTATCAGCTGATGCGGTGCGCGTTGGTGCGGTCGAAGCCGTCTTCAGCGAAGCGTTGGCCGCCGGTGCGGTCGAAGCCGTCTTCGGCGAAGCGTTGGCCGCCGGTGCGGTCGAAGCCGTCTTCAGCGAAGCGTTGGCCACCGGTGCGGTCGAAGCCGTCTTCGGCGAAGCGCTGGCCACCGGTGCGGTTGAAGCCATCTTCAGCGTAGCTGGCTGACTGGGTTTGAACCGCGGCAAAGGTGTGAGCGTCGGTCCGGTCGAAGCCATCTTCGGCGAAGGCGCCAGCTGCGAAAACCGAGAGGGCCAGGGTAAGGATCAGTTTGTTTTTCATGGTCGTTGCTCCAGGGGTTTGTGAGTTGCTTGTTTCTATGGGTTTAATCCTACGCCGAATAATTTGATTAAAAAGCGCAAAAAACAGTGGCTAATAATCTATTTGTTCGATGTATTTGGGCGCCTATGTCGTCCTTCAGGTCGCAAGGCTGGCTTGGGAGCGTTCGTACGGGCGCTAGCGTTCTGCCAGCCATTGCAGCTTGATAAGGTGGAATTAATAGGGCGTTAAGAAGGAAAGTTCTGAATGAAAAAGGGGCGCTCCATGCAATGGAGCGCCCCTTTTTAGTACTGCCAGGCCAGCGTTACTCAGTGGTAATCCGCGAGTGCTGCTTGGTGTCTTTCATGGTCGCGTAAACCAGCAGCGAGCAGGCGATACAGGCGGTGACGTACCAGTAGAAGCCGCTCTCCATCCCAGCGCTCTTGAACCAAAGGGCCACGTATTCGGCGGTGCCACCGAAGATCGACACCGTCAGGGCATACGGCAGGCCCACGCCCAGGGCGCGAATCTCGGTAGGGAACAGCTCGGCTTTGACCACGGCGTTGATCGAGGTATAGCCGCTTACGATGATCAGTGCGGCCATGATCAGGAAGAATGCACCCCACCAGGTCTGGATGGTGTGCAGGGTGCTGAGGATGGGGACGGTGAACAGGGTGCCGAGCACGCCGAAGGCGATCAGGATCGGACGGCGGCCGATCTTGTCGGACAGACCACCGATCACCGGCTGCAGGCACATGAACAGGAACAGCGTGGCGGCCGAGATGGTGGTCGAGTCACTGATGCTCATGCCCACGGTGTTGACCAGGTATTTCTGCATGTAGGTGGTGTAGGTGTAGAAGGCCAGGGTGCCGCCCATGGTCAGGCCGACGACGGTCATCAACTCCTTGGGGTGACGCAGCAGGGTGCGCATCAGGCTTTCCTTGGCCTTTTCCTTCTTGGTGAACGAGGCGGTTTCTTCCATGCCGCGACGCAGGTACAGGGCCACCACGGCGCACAGCGCACCGATCACGAACGGCACGCGCCAGCCCCAGGCGTACAACTGCTCGGTGGTCAGGGTCTGTTGCAGGACGATCAGTACCGCCAGGGCGATGAGCTGGCCAGAGATCAGGGTCACGTACTGGAAGCTGGAGAAGAAACCACGGCGCTCCTTGCTGGCCATCTCGCTGAGGTAGGTGGCCGAGGTGCCGTATTCACCACCCACCGACAGGCCCTGCAGCAGGCGCGCGATGACCAGCAGGACAGGTGCGGCGACGCCGATGGTTTCATAACCTGGGGTCAGGGCGATGACCAGCGAGCCTGCGCACATGAGCAATACCGACGCCATCAGCGCGGCCTTGCGGCCCTTGCGGTCGGCGTACAGGCCCATCAGCCAGCCACCGATCGGGCGCATCAGGAAGCCCACGGCGAAGATCGCAGCGGTATTGAGCAGTTGTGCGGTGGAGTCGCCGGCGGGGAAGAAGGCCTTGGCGAAGTACAGCGAGAATGCGGCGTAGACGTACCAGTCGTACCATTCGACCATGTTGCCGATGGACCCGCTGAAAATCGACTTCAGGCGGCTGGCGGTGGTTTTTTCTGCGGCAGGCGCGGTGGCCGCCCCGGCGGGCAGGGAGGTGGCGTTATCCATGAGGGATACCTTCTCGTTGTTTTTGTGGAGCGCGCCGTGGCGCAGCTTGCCAAGGCAATTGCAGAAGGTGTGCCAAATGGGTGCGGGCTGATTCATTTGAGGGCATCAAATAGCCCGAGCCGGCACAGTAGTGGGTGTTGCGCCGCCCTTTGCAGGAGCGGGCTTGACCGCGAAGGGCTGCAAAGCAGTCCAAAACCTCGATGTTATGAGCGGTTTTTTGCCTACCAGGTCTTGGTCATAAGCGGATTCCCGCTCATGCCTGCCCAATAAAGTCCTCGCGCACCAGCCCATGCCGTTGCATCTTTTCGTTAAGGGTGCGCCGCGGCAGTTGCAATGCCTCCATCACCGACTTGATCTCGCCCCCATACTGACGCAAGGCCGCGCGCAGGCATTGCGCCTCGAATGCTTCCATCTGCTCGCCCAGCGACTGCCCGGCAGGTGCCACCTCGATGTTTGGCGAACCCAGGCCCAGCGCATGCCGCTCCGCCGCATTGGCCAGCTCACGCACGTTGCCAGGCCAGTCATGTGACAGCAGCTGCGCCAGCTGTGCAGCCGATAGCGGCGGGGCGGTGCGACCAAGCTTTTCACCTGCAGCACGGGCAAAGTGTTCGAACAGCAGCGGAATGTCCTCCCGCCGCTCGCGCAGCGGTGCCAGGCGCAATTCGGCCACGTTCAGGCGGTAGGCCAGGTCTTCGCGGAAGCGCCCGGCACGAGCCTCCTCGAGCAGGTCGGGCTTGGTCGCAGCAATGATGCGCAGGTCGACGCTGATGCTCTGGTTGGCCCCCAGGCGCTCCAGCTTCTGCTCCTGTATCACCCGCAACAGCTTGGCCTGTTGGGCCAGTGGCATGCTCTCGATTTCGTCGAGGAACACGGTGCCACCGTTGGCATATTCCAGCTTGCCGATTCGTTTACCCTGGGCGCCCGTGAAGGCGCCGCTCTCATGGCCGAACAGTTCGGCCTCGAACAACGACTCGGGGATGGCTGCGCAGTTAAGGGCTACAAAGGGCTTGGCGGCACGGGGGCCAAAGTCGTGCAGGCAGCGGGCCACCCGCTCCTTGCCACTGCCGGTTTCACCGCGGATCAGCACGTTCACCGGCAGGCCGGCCAGGTCCAGCACTTGCCGGCGCAGCTGTTGCAGGCCCTGGGACATGCCCAGCAGCGTGACTTCCAGGCGTGACTTGAGGTCGGCCTGCTCGTGGAGCCGGCGGTTCTCAAGCACCAGCTGGCGCTTTTCCAGGGCGCGGCGCAGGCTGCCCAGCAAGTCTTGCGGCGTGAAGGGTTTTTCCAGGAAGTCATAGGCCCCCAATCGCATGGCTTCTACGGCCATCGGTACATCACCGTGACCGGTCAGCAGAATCACGGGCAGGTCGGGGTCGTTCGCCTGCAGGCGTTCGAGCAATTGCAGGCCATCCATGCCCGGCATACGCACATCGCTGATGATCACCCCAGGGAAGTGCTGTGGCAGCTGTGCCAGGCACGCTTCGGCGCGAGCGAACAACTGCACGCTGAAGCCAGACAGGCTCAGCCATTGCTCGACAGCAGTGCGGATACTGGCTTCATCATCGACGACGATCACCGAATTCAACATACAGGCTCCAGGTCACGGGGCAGGGTAAGGCTCAGACGCGCGCCGCCAGGCAGGTTTTCGGCCCGCAGCTGGCCGCCGGCCTCGTGGACGATGCCGTAGGAAATGGCCAGGCCCAGCCCTAGCCCTTCCCCCACCGGTTTGGTGGTGAAGAATGGGTCGAAGACCTTGGCCAGATCGGCTTCGGCAATGCCGCCGCCCGAGTCGAGCACACTCAGGCGCCATAGCTCCCCGTCGGGTTCGATGCGGATTTCCAGGCGTTTGTAACGCTTGTCGAGCATGGCGTCGAGTGCATTGTGCAGTAGGTTTATCAGCACCTGCTCCAGGCGGATGGCATCGCCGCGTACCCAGGCCGGACGTGCCAGGTACAGAGCCACTTCCACTTCTTCGTTGCGAAGTCGCGCTTCCAGCAGGTGCAAGGCCTGGTCGACCACGGTTGCCAGGTCAAGGCGTTCGCGCAGGCCCATCGGGCTGTTGCGGGCAAAGGTTTTCAGGTGGCTGGTAAGTGCTGCCATACGCGTGAGCATCTGTTCCAGTGGCTCCAGCGCTTGCCGCGCTTCGTCATGGCGACCATGGTCAAGCAGCAGGCGCAGGGTTTCCAGCTGCATACGTTGGGTGGTCAGCGGTTGGTTGATTTCGTGGGCCATGGCCGCTGACATCTGCCCGAGTGCGGCCAGCTTGGCTGATTGCACCAAGCCTTCCTGGGCAGTGCGCAGCTCGCGGGTGCGCTCCTCGACCTGGCGTTCGAGTTCTTGCCGGCTGCGCTGGCGCAGGCGTGCCAGGCGCAGGCGTTGGCTGACGAAAAGGGCGGCGAACACCAGGCTCAGCCAGACGGCGGCGGCGCCAAGCGCGGCATTACGGCCGTCGGCAGCGACCTGCGGTTTGCGCAGCAGGTGCAAGGTCCAGTTTTCGCCTTCCAGCGGCAGGCTTTCCCACAGGTACTCGGTACTACCCTCGGGGCCTTGCACGCGGCTTAGGGTGCTGTAGGGGGCAAACCGCGTCAGCACCTGATGGTGTAGCGGCACCAGCGGTTGCTTGTCGTACTGACGGGTTTCGGCCAGCTCCGCACGGTCGGCGCCACTGAGCGGCTGAAGTTCGCGGTAACGCCAGCCATCCTGGTTTGCGATGAAAGTGATGCCTCGGGCGTCGCTGACCAGCAGGATATCGTTGCCCTGTCGCCATTCGCGTTCCAGCTCGGGGAACTCCAGCTTCACCACCATGGCGCCAAGGAATCGGCCGTGCTCGTCGTTCACCGCGCTGGCGAGGAAGTAGCCCGGCACGCCACTGGTCACGCCCACGGCATAGAAGCGGCCACTGCCCTGGCTGCGGGTTTGCTTGAAGTAGGGGCGGAAACCGTAGTTGGAACCGACGTAGCTACTGGGCAGCCGCCAGTTGCTGGCGGCAATGGCCAGCCCGGTGCGGTCGAGCAGCTCGAGGGTGGAGGAATTGGCGGCGCCATTGATGCGTTCGAGCTTGAGGTTCAGGGCGTTCTGAACCTTTTCGTCGATAGGGCCGCGCAAGGCTGTTATCAGCTCCGGGTCCAGCGCCAGCACGGCGGGGAGGGCACGGTAGCGATCGATCAGGGTGTGCAGTGCGTTGGCGTACAGGCCCAGTTGCTGGCTGGCACGCTTGGCGTCGTCTTCCATGGTCTGGCGCTTGGCCTGGTGCATGGCCCATCCGGCGCTGAGTGCGGTACCCAGCACGATCAGCAGGGTGATCAGCCCCAGACGCAGGGCGCGAAAGGAAAAGGGCATCGGGGGCGGATCCGGTGGTGGGATATCGGGGCCGGCCTCTTCACAGGTAAACCCGCGCCTACAGGTACTCTGCAGCACCTGTAGGCGCGGGTTTTATCCGCGAAGAGGCCGGAACAGGCGGCCTATTTCAGTCAAAGCAATTCAAAACTCTGCTGATGCACCGCCTGGGAATCCAGCCCTACCTGGACATTGAACTCCCCTGGTTCGGCAACCCGCTGCAACTGGCCATTGTAGAACTTCAGGTCGTCCTCGCTGATGCGGAAGGTCAACGTGCGGGTTTCACCCGGTTCAAGCATCAGCTTCTGGAAGTTTTTCAGCTCTTTCACTGGGCGGCTCATCGACGCCGACACATCCTGCAGGTACAGCTGTACCACCGTCTCGCCTGCAACCTTGCCGGTGTTCTTGACCGTTACCTTGGCTTCCAGCGTATCGCCGCGCTTGAGATCCTTGCTCGACAGGTTCAGGCCGGACAGCTCGAAGCTGCTGTAGCTCAAGCCATAGCCGAACGGGTAAAGCGGCCCGTTGGGTTCTTCGAAGTATTGCGAGGTGTAGTTGCCCGGCTTGCCCGGCGTGAACGGCCGGCCGATGCGCGTGTGGTTGTAGTACATCGGGATCTGCCCCACCGACCGTGGGAAGGTAATGGCCAGCTTGCCGGAGGGGTTGTAGTCGCCAAACAGCACGTCGGCGATGGCATTGCCGCCTTCGGTGCCGGCGAACCAGGTTTCCAGGATGGCGTCGGCCTGCTCGCGCTCCCAGCTGATGGATAGCGGCCGGCCGTTCATCAGCACCAGCACCAGCGGTTTGCCGGTGGCCTTGAGCGCCTTGATCAGCTCGCGCTGGCTGGCCGGGATCTCCAGGGTGGTGCGGCTCGACGACTCGTGGGACATGCCGCGGGACTCGCCGACCACTGCGACCACGACGTCGGATTGCTTCGCCGCCTTGACTGCTTCATCGATCATCACCGCAGGCGGGCGTGGGTCGTCGACGATTTCCGGGGCATCGAAGTTGAGGAAGTTCAGGTAATCGAAGATCGCCTTGTCGCCCGTGACGTTGGAGCCTTTGGCGTAGACCAGCTTGGCCTTGCCTTCCACGGCGCGGCGCAAGCCTTCGCGCACGGTCACCGAGTGAACGGGCTTACCGTCGGCGGCCCAACTGCCCATCATGTCGATCGGGGCATCGGCCAGCGGGCCGACCAAGGCAATGGTGCCGGTCTTTTTCAGCGGCAGGGTCTGGTTGCGGTTTTCCAGCAGCACCAGGCTGCGGCGTGCCACGTCACGCGCAGCTTCGCGGTGCAGGCGGTCGTTGCCGTAGTAGTCCTTCAGGTCGGTTTCGGCCTTGCCGATGCGCACGTACGGGTCCTTGAACAGGCCCATGTCGTACTTGGCACCCAGCACTTCACGCACCGCCTGGTCCAGTTCGCGCTGGGTCACCTCGCCGGACTTCAGCAGGCCCGGCAGCTCTTCGCCGTACAGGGTATCGTTCATGCTCATGTCGATGCCGGCCTTGATCGCCAGCTTGGCGGCTTCACGGCCGTCCCGGGCGACGCCGTGGCGAATCAGCTCCTGGATGGCACCGTGGTCGCTGATGGTCACACCCTTGAAGCCCCACTCCTTGCGCAGCAGGTCGTTCATCAGCCAGGTGTTGGAGGTGGCCGGTACGCCGTTGATCGAGTTCAGCGCTACCATCACGCCACCGGCACCCGCATCGAGCGCGGCGCGATAGGGTGGCAGGTAGTCGTTGTACATTTTCGGCAGGCTCATATCGACCGTGTTGTAGTCGCGCCCGCCTTCCACGGCGCCATACAAGGCGAAATGCTTGACGATGGCCATGATGCTGTCGGGGTTGGCCGGGCTGCTGCCCTGGAACGAGCGCACCATTACCTGGCCAATTTTCGAAGTCAGGTAGGTGTCTTCGCCGAAACCTTCGCTGGTGCGGCCCCAGCGCGGGTCACGGGCGATATCCACCATTGGCGCGAACGTCATGTCCAGGGCGTCGGCCGAGGCTTCGATCGCGGCGGTGCGGCCGACCTTGGCGACGGCCTCCATGTCCCAGGTAGCGGCCATACCCAGGCCGATCGGGAAGATGGTGCGCTCGCCGTGGACGGTGTCGTAGGCGAAGAACATCGGGATCTTCAGGCGGCTGCGCATGGCCGCGTCCTGCATCGGCCGGTTTTCGGGGGCAGTGCGGGAGTTGAAGGTGCCACCGATACGGCCGGCGGCGATTTCCTCGCGGATCTTGTCGCGGGGCATTTCCGGGCCGATGCTGATCAGGCGCAACTGGCCGATTTTCTCGGCTTCGGTCATCTGGCTGATCAGATGCTCGATGAATGCCTGCTTGTCCTGCAGGGGCGGGGCGGTGGGGGCGGCGAGGGCCGCCTGACTGGCAAGGCCCATGGCCAGGCCCAGCAAAGACAGTTTCATCATCAATTCCGTTTTGGGGCCTCTGCCGTATCCACGGTGATACGTGCGCGACCGAAGTTTTCAGGCGGCTATTGTTGTACGATTTGCAGGCAATTCTTCCAGCGGCGGATTATGCCTGAATATGTCGCCTGCGGATGAAGCCCCGAATGCCGGGATAACAACTATAAGAACGCTCAAGAGACCGACGGCATGACCCCCTTCGACGAATACCATCAGCGGCAGATTGCCGAAGCCATTGCCTGTGCCGAACGGCGTACCGATGCCGAACTTGTGACGGTGCTTGCCCGTCGTGCCGACGATTATGCGTATTGGCCGTTGTTGTGGGCCGCCGTGCTGGCACTGACCGTGCCCGGTCTGTTGCACTGGCTGCTGGCTTGGCCCAGCGTGCGTGGCGTGCTGATGGGCAACGTGCTGCTGTTCGTCGTTTTGTGCCTGCTGCTGCGCAACCCGCGCCTGGCCGACTGGCTGATCCCCCGTACCTTGCGCCGCTGGCGTGCTTCGCGCCTGGCCCAGCAGCAGTTTCGCGAGCAGAACCTGCAGCGCACAGCAGGCGCCACGGGCGTGCTGATTTTCGTCAGCGAGGCAGAGCAGCATGTGGAGATCCTGGTCGATCGGGGTATCGAACACTGCCTGGATGCCGAAGCCCGCGCGGCCATCGGTGCCCGCTTGGCCGAACAGGTGCGCCAGGGCCGCACCTTGCAGGGCTTTGTCGAGTGCATCGAAGCGTGTGGCGAGCTGCTTAGCCAGCACGTGCCGCCAACCCATGCACGCAACGAGTTGCCCAACCGCTTGGTGATTCTCGACTGAAGGCGCGCCCAGCCTTGCTGGATTCCCTGTAGGAGCGGGCTTGCCCGCGAATCAGGCGATACGGCGTCTGCCACCGGCTTTGCCGGTGTTCGCGGGCAAGCCTGCTCCCACAGGGTGCCTGCGGCACGTTAGAATAGGCGTTCCGCTACCCAAGGCCCCCTTTTTCATGTCCGCCAGTACTTCTGCCTCTTGCGCGCCGGATGCGCGCGCTCAGTTTCTCGACCTGCTGAACGCCGCCCTGCACGGCGAAACCCTGGTCAAGCTGGTGCTGGCGCGCCATGTCGGTGCCGACCAGACCTTGCAACGGATCATTGCCAAGCCGCTGCAGGTCAAGGGCCAGCCGTGCCTGTCGCTGGTCTACCGCCACCAGACCCGCGACATCACCCGCAACCTGCCGCTGGATCAGGCCCAGGTGCTGGTTGCCGAACTGCTGCCGGACAGCTTCCGCAATGCTCATCTGTTCGATGCTGACGGCGAAGTGCAGTTGACCTTCAGCAAGAAGGGCAAACCGATGCTCCAGCGCCACGGTGCCCAGGCACCGCGCGTGGCCGATGCGGGCAGCGGGCATGACCGCGAGAAGAAGCGTTATCTGGAGCTGTCGCGGCCGTTTCTGCGCGACCTCGGTGTGACCGACGCACAAGGCGCACTGATCCCGTCCATGTCACGCAAGTGGAAGCAGATCAACAAATTCATCGAGGTTTTTGATCACGCCCTGGCCAATGCACCTGTGTCGCCGGAACAGGCGCTGCGGGTGGCCGACTTCGGTTCGGGCAAGGGCTACCTGACCTTTGCCATGCATGACTACTTGCGCAACAGTTTGGGCCGTGACGCACAGGTGACCGGCGTGGAGCTGCGCCAGGACATGGTCGACCTGTGCAACGCCGCGGCCGCACGCCTCGACCACCCGGGCCTGGAGTTCCAGTGTGGTGATGTGCGCAGCGTGGTGCCTGAGGCCATCGAGGTGATGATCGCCTTGCATGCCTGTGATATCGCCACTGACTACGCCATCCATACCGGCATCCGCTGCAACGCCGCGATCATCATGTGCTCGCCGTGCTGCCACAAGCAGATCCGCCCGCAACTGCACAGCCCGGGGTTGCTGCAGCCCATGCTGCAGTATGGCCTGCACCTGGGCCAGCAGGCCGAGATGCTGACCGACAGCCTGCGTGCGCTGTACCTGGAAGCCTGTGGCTATGAAACCAAGGTGTTCGAGTTCATCTCGCTGGAGCACACCAACAAGAACAAGATGATTCTTGCGGTGAAGCGGCGGCAGGCGGGGGATAACGGGGCGTTGCTGGAGAAGATTGCCCAGCTCAAAGCGTTCTACGGGGTGCAGGAGCATTGCCTGGAAACGTTGTTGCGCGCGGATGGGTTGCTCTGACGCCACCCACCGGCACGCCTGCCGGGCACTCTGTCAGCGCCGAGCAGGGGGCACTTCGATAGCCAATGCTGCCTGCCCCAACGGATGGGTGCTGGCATCGAAGAAATGCAGCACCGTCCCCGGCAAATCCCCGAAACGATCTGCAAAATGCTGCTTCTGATTGATCACCGACGCCTCGCCCAGCGGCCGAATGGCGATGGATAGCTGTTGCGGATGGGCTTGGCGAACAGCGTCGAGCAGGTGCCGGTCACTGCTGTCCAGATGCTGCCCGAACAGGCATATCCCTTGGCTTTCCTGCGCCAGCTGCCCCAGGCACCAGCTCAGATAGTCCGAGTTGCGGATCGCGCGCAGTTTCTCGTCGCTGCGGTCTTCGTTGACGAACAGCGGGACTTCACCCGGGATATTCACCGCAAACCCATCGAGCAGTTCGGCGCTTTCAGCGCTGCGCTGGCGGGTGGTGCCGTCGGGCAGCTTGAGCAGGTGCAGGCCGCCATGCAGGTGCAGCACCCGGGTACCTTCGCTGCCGGTGCGTCGCACGTCGAAATAGCCTTGTTCGTCGAACAGTTCGGCGAAGCCATTCGAGGCGTGCTGCACGGCCCATGGCAGCACCAGGTCGTAGTTGCTGGTGTAGACGCTTCGATAGCCGCGCAGGGCCTGATTGAGGGTTGCCAGGGTGGCCGGCGGCATCAATGGCCAGGGCAGATGCACCGTGCGCACGGCGTGAATCAATGCTTCCTTGATCGAGTAGTAGCGGTTCAGCGGCGCGGTGGAGTTGATCGCCAGTGCGGCATTGGTACGCACGGTGGTGTTGAGGGCGCTGAGCACCGGCTCGAACAGTTCCGTGGCCAAGGACTTGAACAGTGCCTGGTCACTGACCGCCAGGCCTTTCTTGCGGCCTGCGCGTTGCGCCTGCTCGAACAACGAGAAGTAGCCGAACGGCTTCCATACTGCGCGGCTTGCGCCGTTGCCCAGCAGCAGGGCGTCGCAGGGATGGCGGGCGGCGAGTTCTGGCCAGGGGGTAAGGGTGGCATCAAGTGCGGGCATGCTGGATCCGTTGGGTGGTGCGGGGAACGGGGCGACTTTAGCATGTCATGCAAGGTGTGCGAGGGTTGGTGTCAAGGTGATGGTTTTGTGCTGCCTGTGCTGGCCCTTTCGCGGGTAAACCCGCTCCTACAAGTCCATGTAGGAGCGGGTTTACCCGCGAAAGGGCCAGCACAGGCGCAGCACGTTGAACAGGATGAAAGCCGCTCAACCCTGTTCTGTCACTTGCACGCTGCGGTTTTGGTTGCGCCACACGCGGTACGCACGAATCCCTGCGCGTACCGAGCCGAATAGCAGTTTTTCTTCCATGTCCCGCGCCATTCCCGAGCGCACCAGCATGCGCAGGAAAGTGCCACGGGCGCGGGCGATGGCGAAGAGGATGCCTTGAGCCGCCAGGGTGTCGCGCACTTCGCGCAGGGCGGCGATGCCGCTGACATCGATGCTGGTTACCGCTTCGGCATCGAACAGCACGGCTTTAGGCTGGTCCTGGCTTTGCACGGCTTCAAGCAGGCGCATCTTGAAGTAGTCGGCATTGAAGAACAGGATGGCGTCGTCGAAGCGGTACACCACCAGGCCAGGCACGGTGCGGGCGTCTTTGAACTTGCGGATGTCCACCTGGCCTTCGGTGCCCGGCAGCCAGCCCAGTACGGCATCGGTGGGCTGGTAGATGCTGTAAAGCAGGCGCAGGATCGCCAGGGTCACGGCAAACACGATGCCGGGCAGCACACCCAGGCCCAGTACGCCCGCCGTGGTCAGCAGGCACAGCCAGAACTCGAAGCGGCTTAGACGCCGGATATGCCCCAGCGATTTGATGTCGATCAGCCCCCAACCCGCCATCAGCAGCACGGCGCCCAGCGCAGCCTGCGGGATCCAGGCCATGGGCGCGGTGAAGAACAGCAGGATCAGGGCGATCACCAGTGCCGCGATGATGCCCACCAGCTGGCTTTTGCCACCGACCATGTCGTTGACTGCAGTGCGCGAGTCGGCACCGCTGATGGCAAAGCCCTGGGAAACCCCGGCCGCCAGGTTGCTCACGCCCAGGGCGACGAATTCGTGGTTGGCGTTGATCGCATAGCCATGCCGGGCGGCAAAGCTGCGTGCGGTAAGCATGGCGCTGCAGAAGCTGACGGTGGCGATACCCAGGGCGTCGCGCAGCAGGCTCTTCATTTCCGCCAGGTTGCTGTGTGGCCAAGCCAGTTGCGGGATGCCTGAAGGTACCGGCCCAAGGACGGCGACGCCGAAGCGGTCAAGGCCGAACAGGCCAACAAGCAGCATGAACAGCGCCACTACCGTGAGGGCTGCGGGCAGGCGCGGGTAGCGCCGTGGCAGCCAGATGAGCAGGCCCAGGGCGGCCAGGCCGATGATCAATGTGACCCAGTGAGTTTCCCCCAGGCGCTGGACGAAGTTGATCAGGCTGAGGATGAAACCGTCGCCCTCGATCTTGAAGCCCACCACCTTGGACAGCTGCCCGGCGATCAGGCTCAGGCCGATACCGTTGAGGTAGCCGATCAGGATCGGCCGCGAGAAGAAGCTGGCGATGAAACCGGCCCGCGCCAGGCCCGCGGCAATCAGCATCACGCCGACCAGCACGGTGACGATCACCGACAGTTCGACGATGCGCTGCGGGTCGCCCATGGCCAGCGGTGCCACGGCACCGGCGATCATCGCGCAAGTGGCGGCGTCGGGGCCGACCATCAGCTGGCGCGAGCTACCGATCAGCGCATAGACCATCATCGGTAGCACGCAGGCGTACAGGCCATATTGCGGCGGCAGCCCGATGATCTGCGCGTAGGCAATGGCAATGGGAATCTGGATCGCGGCTACCGACAGGCCAGCTTGCAGGTCGGCGTGGAACCATTCGCGGCGGTAATGCAGCAGGTTGGCAAGACCTGGTAGCCAGCGGGAGAGAAACATGCGTAGTCCTTTCGAATTGTTTCACGAATCCATTGAGCATATCCGCCACAAGCCGTTTCGCTTGCGCACGCAAAAACCCGATGCGCATTGAAGCGGATCGGTGGGTAAATGGCCATGGGCCAGGTCAAGGCAGGTGAAAAACGAAAAAAGGAGCCTAGGCTCCTTTTGACTGCGATGACGTTGCTGGAACGCCATGCGGGAATGCGATGTGGAGCGGGTAGAGGGAATCGAACCCTCAACTAAAGCTTGGGAAGCTTTCGTTTTGCCACTAAACTATACCCGCATCTGAGCTCGACTTTTTACCAGAACCTTCAGCGAATTAGAAGCCCAAGTTATAAAAAAGCTTGTCGGCGCCCCGTGGCTTGCGGGTATTGGCTACAAGGCGCCGAGCCGCTCAAATGGCAAATGCATGCTGCCCCTGTTGCACGGGTTGGTAACGTTGACGGGGTTCACGCACGGTTGGCTTGAGGAACCCCAGCATGACACTGCGGGTGTTCTCGCAGGCGGTCTTGTTCTCCATGTCCAGGAAGTGGCCCGCATCGCGGATCACGCTGAACTGGCTTCTGCCCACATGCTTGCTGAACTGCCGCGCATCTTCGACTGTGGTGTACTCGTCGCGCTCGCCGTTGATGAACAGCACCGGGATGTTGATATTGCGCGCGCCTTGCAGCGCACGTTCCAGGTCGTGCTCCAGCACCTGGTTGATGTGGAAGTGCATCTGTGCGTACTCGTGGCTGTCCAGGCTGCTCACATGGCGGTAGTTGAAGCGTTTGAACAGCGACGGCAAGTGCTTGCCGATAGTGTCATTGACCAGGTTGCCGACCTGATAACGGTCGCAGGCGGCCAGGTACTGGCAGCCACGGTCCAGATAGTCGCGCATCGGCTCGTTGATCACTGGCGAGAACGAACTCACCACCGCCTTCTTCACGTACCGCGGCTGGTGCGCCAGCGCCAGCAGCGTGCTTGCGCCACCCCACGAAAAAGACAGCACGTGGTCTGCCTGGAAGTGCTCGATCAGCTCAAGGAGGATATGCGCCTCGGTCTCCTTGCTGATCAGCCGTTCCTGACGGTTGTGCGGCTTGGACTTGCCTGAATAAGGCTGGTCGAACAGAACCACGTTGAACTGTGGGTACAGGTTACGTACCGTCTGGGCGAACGAGGCCGTGGTGGCCAGCGAGCCGTTGATCAGGATGATCGTGTTTTCGGCCGCATCCGCGCGATAGAACTCCGTGTAAACCCGATACTGACCTTGGATATCAAGTACAGCGATTTCTGGCCTCATGTCATCGACTCCTGGCGCAAAAAGGGTATTCGCGTCACCTAGGGTGCACGTTCTTTATGACAGGTAGGCATTTGCCTGAAGATAATCCGGGGCCCTGTGTCGATCCTTGGCACTTGCGTCGACGGTATTGTTTTTGGCGGGCAATTTGCCGTGCCCCAAGGCATCAAGGCTTTGGGTGGCCGGCAAAAAGTGTCATTGATTGCAGGTGTGACTTGGTAGTCACATGCAGACTGACGATTTGGATTCAAGCAGTGGGTTGGGGATCGCGCAAGTGCCGTTCGGTAAGTAATGTGACTTTTGTCGCTGAGCGGTCGTGTGACGACGTGGGCTGTCTGTCACGGCCTAGACAGTGGCTATCTCATTGGCCGTCAGTTCACGATACTCCCCCGGCGCCAACCCCGGATCCAGCCGGATCGCCCCCATGCTCTCCCGATGCAGCCCGATCACCTTGTTGTTGAAATGCCCGAACATGCGCTTGACCTGGTGGTAACGCCCCTCGACGATCGCCAGCCGGGCTCGGTGGGGGCCGAGGATGTCCAGCTGGGCAGGTTGGGTGGTGAGGTCTTCGAAGGCAAAATAGAAACCCTCGCGAAACTTGGCCACATAGTGCTCGCCAATCTCGTCCTCTGTGTCCACCATATAATGCTTGGGCAGCTTGGTGGCAGGCTGGGTCAGGCGCCGTGACCACTGGCCATCGTTGGTCAGGATCATCAGGCCGGTCGTGTTGAAATCCAGGCGCCCGGCTATGTGCAGGTCATCTCGCAACGCCGCTGGCAGCAGGTCGAGAACGGTACGGTGTTGCGGATCGTGGGTGGCGCTTACGCAGCCAGTGGGCTTGTACAGCATCAGGTAGCGGGCCGGGCGGCCGGCCTGCAGCAGTTGCTCGTCCAGCTCTACGCGGCTGAATTCACGCACGTCGGTCAGCGGGTCGCTGACTACCTGGCCATCCACTCGCACGCGGCGTTGCGCCAGCATCAGGCGAACGTGCTGGCGGTTGTAACTGGGCAGGTTGGCGAGGAAACGGTCAAGGCGCATGGCAACGATCAGTGGGCAGCGGATGGACGGAGCTGTTCTTCAACGGCGGCGCAGCGCGGGCACAGACAGGCCTTGTTACGCAGCTCGTCGGGCAGGGCCTGGAGCACGGCCGGGTCGATGGTCACGCTGTAGCACCAACACGCCTGGGTGGCACGGCGTGGGTCGGCCAGGCTGCATTGGTTGAGGGCACCGCAAGCGGGGCAGTGTTGCTTGTCATTCATGGCGGGTTTCACTGCAGACACGGTTGCGGCCAGCCTGCTTGGCACGATAAAGCGCGCGGTCGGCGCGGGTCAGCAGGGCGTGCAGGGTATCCCCCGGTTGCAGGCTGCTCAGGCCGATGCTGGTGGTCAGCCGCAGCGGCTGGTTGTCGTAACTGAAGGTCAGCTGCTCGGTGCGTCGGCGGATCTTTTCCGCCACCTCGATGGCCTGGCGGCCTTCAGCTTCGCGCAGCAGCACGATGAATTCCTCACCGCCCCAGCGGCACAGTATATCTGACTGACGCAGGCTGCCTTGCAGCACATTGGCGAATTGGCGTAGCACTTCGTCACCTGCCAGGTGGCCGTGGTTGTCGTTCAGCGCCTTGAAGTGGTCCAGATCGATCAGCAAGGCCACCATAGGGCTACTGTCGCGCCGGGCTTCTCGCAGCGCCTGGGCGGCGAGCAGGTCGAAGCTGCGCCGGTTGTGCAAGCCGGTGAGGCTGTCGAGCGTGGCCAAGGCTTCGGTGCTGGCCTGGTGGCGGCGGACCATGGCATGCACCAGTGCCAGCACCACCAGGGTGATCATCGTACAGATCGCCAGGTTCAGGTACAGCGCGTGGCGAATGCGGTCGAGGACGCCGGTTTCGCGTTTGTCCACCAACAGGTACCAGTCCAGTTCGGGCAGGTGGCGAACGTTGAGAAAGTGGCTGTGGTTTTCGCTGTCATGGTACTCATGGCTGCCTTCGCCTGGCACCAGTTGCTCGGCCAGCATGGCCTTCAGCTCAGGGTTGTCCTTAAGTGACTGGCCGACTTGCAAGCCATGCGGGCCACCCTCGGAGCCGGTCAGCAGCACCTTGCCCTTGGCATCCGTGAATAGCACCGCGCGCTGGTAGCGGCGTTGGTACTGATCAATCAGCTTGACCACCGAAGATACGCTCAGCCCTACGCCTGCCGCGCCGATGAAGCGCTGCTGGTAGTCGTGCACCTGGTAGTTGATGAACACGGTCAGGCTGTCCTGGTTGGCCATGTCCAGATCGACGTTGATCTCATAAGGGGCCTTGAGTTCACGCAGACGGAAATACCAGGCATCACGCCAGGTGCCCGGTTCGACGTGCTTGAGCACGCCCTTGGCCTGGTAGTAGGTCAGCGTGCGATCGGACACGAAAAAGGACGTGAAGATGTCCTGCTTGCCCAGGACCTCACTCAGGTAGCGGGTCATGCGTTGGGTATCCTGTTCGCCGGACAGCACCCAGTCGCGCAGGAAGGTGTCCTGGGCCATCATCGAGGCGATCAGCACCGGGCGGATCAGGTCTTTCTGGATTTCCGAGTAGACAGTGTCGGAGGTCAGCGGCAATTCGGTATTGATGATGCCGTCGCGGATGGCGCTGCGCGAGGAGAAGTAGCTTAGCAGCGAGGTGGCCAGGAAGCCGCAGGCCAGTAACACGAGCAGGGTAACGATCAGCGAGCGTTGCGAGAACAGAGCGGAACGTAAGGGCATGATCTTCCCGTGATGTGTGCCAAGCCGCTTATTCTAGTGAGATGGCCGACAAATGACTGCAAGTTTTTCAGGGTGATTTCACCTGTATCAAGTTATTGCAGAAATGGCACTGCACCTGCACGCCGCTGTCTTAGTCAGTGTCGATTGACGCATCTCGTATCGACGCTCGCCAGCGCCGCTGTTCGGGCACTCCAGCGGTCCAGGAGGCCGCCATGTCCTATCGAATCCTGTTGATCACCCTGCTGGGGCTGATGACTTCGGCCTGCGCCCCGTACCATGAGCGCGGGGGCTATTACCGTTCGGACTACTACTCCACCGACCGCTATGTGGCACCGGGGTATTACCGCTATGACCGTTACTATGTGGCGCCTGCACCGCGCTACTACTATCAGCCTGCTCCCCGTTACTACAATCGGTCGGCCCCTGTGCCCCATTACCGGCCCTATTCACAGCCGCGGATGAACCAGTGGCATGGCAACCCGCGCTATGACTACGGCAATCGCCAGCGGCAGGATTACCGGCAGGACCGGGATCGTCATGACTATCGCAATGACAGCAAGCGTTACCGGCAGGGCGACCGGCACTCCAATCGGCAGGTTGACGACCGCGGGCGTTGGGACGGGCGGCGCGGGCAGGAGCGAGGAGGAAACTGGCAGCGCTAGCTGAGCGGAGGCGGGGGCTGAAAAGCAGCCCCCGGATCAGCAGGCTAACCCACATCCGCCAATGGGTGCCGCCCTTCCCACGCCTTGGCAAAATGCGCCTCGACTACCGCCGCCGGCACTTGCGCCACATCAGGCCAGTGCCAGCGCGGCTGGTTGTCTTTGTCCAGCAGGCGAGCGCGCACGCCTTCACTGAATTCAGGGTGGCGGCAACAGTTCAGGCTCATGCTGTATTCCATCTGGAACACTTGCGCCAACGACAGGTACCGCGCCCGGCGGATCTGCTCCCAGACCAGATGCGCCGTCAGCGGGCAACCCTCATGCAGACGGTGGCCGGCATCTGCCAGCAATGGGTCGTCATGCTGCTTGAGCCTTTCCAGCGCGCGCCAGGCTGAAGCCGCATCAGCCACGTCGAGTAACTGATCGATCTCATGCCGTCGTGGCAGCCACTGGGCATCAGGCAGCTCGGCGCAGGCACGATGCTGCTCGGCCTTGAGCAAGCTGTTCAGTTGTATGGCGGTCTGCTCCTGCCAGTTGAGTTGCACCAACTCCTCGATCAAGGCCTCTTGCTGGTGCTCGCCCAGAAAACGGTCAGCCAGGCCCAGGTCAAGGGCATCGCGGGCATTGATCGGCGCACCTGTCAGGCCGAAGAACAAACCCAGCTTGCCCGGCAGCCGGGCCAGGAACCAACTGGCGCCTACGTCAGGGTACAGGCCGATGCTGATTTCCGGCATGGCCAGCCGGCTGCTGGGTGTGACGATACGTACATTGGCGCCTTGCAGCAGCCCCATGCCGCCACCCAGCACATGCCCATGGCCCCAGCACAACAACGGTTTGGGGTAGGTGTGAAGGGCAAAGTCCAGGCGGTATTCGGCGGCGAAGAAGGAGGCCGCCAGCGGTGGGACACTGCCGGGGTGGTCGCGGCAGGCTTGCGCCAGCGCACGGACATCGCCGCCTGCGCAAAAGGCTTTTGCCCCGTTGCCGCGCAGCAGCACGCAGACGATACCCGGGTCGCGGGCCCAGGCATGCAGTTGTTCGCCCAGCACCTCGATCATTGGCAGGTTCAGGGCATTGAGCGCCTTGGGCGCATCCAGGGTGGCGATGCCGATGCGGGCGCCATCGACGCCGGTGAGTACCTCGCAGTGAATGGTCATGGACTACCTCTCGCAAGTCATCGCTCAAGTATGGCTTGCCTGGCCGATCATGCCGGTCGTCGGTCGGATCGTTTGACAAGCGCGAAGGGCTTACCTAGTGTCGCGCCATTGTTTATGGAAGGCCCCATGACTGACGACGATCGCATCAAACTCGAACCCAGCTGGAAGGCCGCATTGCGCGGTGAATTCGACCAGCCTTACATGCACCAGCTGCGCGAGTTCCTGCGTGGCGAGTACGCTGCCGGCAAGGAGATCTACCCGCCAGGGCCGCTGATCTTCAATGCGCTCAATTCGACACCGCTGGGCCAGGTGAAGGTGGTCATCCTCGGTCAGGACCCGTACCACGGGCCGGGCCAGGCACATGGCTTGTGCTTCTCGGTGCAACCGGGCGTGGCCACGCCGCCGTCGCTGGTCAATATCTACAAGGAGCTGCAGCGCGACCTGAACATCCCGATCCCCAGCCACGGCTACCTCCAAAGCTGGGCAGAACAAGGCGTTCTGTTGCTCAACACGACCATGACCGTCGAGCGCGCCAATGCCGCGTCGCATGCCAAGAAAGGCTGGGAATTGTTTACCGACAGGATTATCCAGGTGGTCAGTGAGCAATGCCCGAACGTGGTATTCCTGCTATGGGGGGCGCATGCACAGAGCAAGCAGAAGCTGATCGACGGTACAAAACATCTGGTTTTGAAGTCGGTCCATCCTTCGCCGCTGTCGGCGTATCGCGGGTTCATCGGTTGCGGGCATTTCAGCCGTGCCAACAGCTTCCTCGAGCAGCGGGGGCTCGGGCCCATCGACTGGACACTGCCCCCGCTGTGAGAAACCGCGGTGGGGTACGCAATCGCTCAGGGCGTCATGCTGATGCGCGGCTCGCTGCGCTGGCCAATGGCAATCCCCCGCTCATGGTTTTGGCGCACGTATTCCACCAAGGCTTCAAGGTCGGTGATGCCGGTGTCCTGGCGTCGCCTTCCTTCTTTGAAAGTGGCCAAGCCACCGCCTCCATCGGCCAGGAAAAGGTTGCTGACGACGCGATAATGGGTCAACGGCTCAACGGGTTTGCCGTGAAGACGCACACTCCCCTCGACGACACGGCTGCCGACAGGCCGTGAACCATCCCACTCATAATGAAAACCCTTCGATACTTGCAGCGGATTGAAACTGCCCCTGTTCCATTGAAGGTTGAGCAGTTCGGTAATCTGCTTGCCTGTCAGTTCCTGAACCACCAGTGGGTTATTGAAAGGTTGTACGGCGAATAATTGTTCGTAGGTCAGGTCGCTATCGGCAGGCTGGATAAGATCACTGCGCAGCCCACCCAGGTTGAGAAAGGCAACTTGTGTCTGAAACGCTTGGGTCATGGCCAATTGGGCATCCGTGACCAGGTTCCCCAAGGTTGTTTCACCGGCGGCATTTTCTTTGCGGTCAAGTTCTGTCGTCGAGATGCGTCCTATGGGTTCGAGCAACTTTTCCCCGGACCGCTGACGCACTTCCTCCAGCAAGCTCGTCAACTTGGCATTCGGCATGTAGTTCTGTGGGTCAGCAGGAATATTGCGGGCGGTGATGTTCGTGACGTGATGGGTGCCGGGCGTTACCTGCAACTTCAACTGGGTCAGGAAGTGGCCGTACTTGCCAGCCTGAGTGATGCTCACGTCACCCACCTTGCATTGATAGCTGGCATGCGAGTGACCGCTGATGACAGCATCTACCGCAGGATCCAGCCGCTTCGCCACGTCGACGATCGTGCCACTTAGCTGGCTGCAATCCTGCGTGTCGAACGGTTCGACGGTATCCCCTCCTTGGTGCATGACCGCAATAATTGCATTCACACCCTTGGCCTTGAGCTCTGGAATCACGTCATTGATGGCTTGCGCTTCATCTGTGGCTTTGAGCCCTGCGAATGCTCTGGCCGAGACCACTTTTTCCATGTTGCGCGGCACTGCACCGACGAACGCTATCTTGACCCCTTTTACCTGCTGAATGTGATAGGCCGGTAGCAAGCGCTCGCCCGTGGTGGTATCGATCAGGTTGGACGCTATGTAAGGGAAGCCACTTCCTGGATAATTGCCGCGAAACTTGCAGGCCTTTTCAGGGCGCGTTGACTCGCATCCTCCTTGGATCTGACGAAGAAACTCGGCCTTGCCTGCATCCAGTTCGTGGTTCCCGGATGCGCTGACAATCATGCCCATCGCGTTCAAGGCCTCAAGCACAGGCTCGTCAGCCCACAGCGCAGAAATGGCGGGGCTGCCCCCTATCAAGTCGCCTGCCCCGATGAACAGCAGATCGGGGTCCTGCGTTCGCAGTTCATCGAGCATGGCGCCGAGTGTGGCGATGCCGCCGTAGGTCAGGCGGGTAGCGCCTTGCGCGCCGGCGTAGTCCTGGGGGTTGGGTTCCAGGTAGCCGTGAAGATCATTGATAGCCACGACGTTGATCTGGACGGGGGCAGGTGTTTCTGCGGCAAGGCTGCCTGCGCTGATGGCAAGGCATGCCCAGGCAATAGCCGAGCGATAGTTGCAAGAAAGACGGACTTTCATCATTACCTCTTGAATGCCGGGAAGTGTGGGTTTGCTGGCGATCAGGGCAGCAATCCGACTCTATTCACCCGGGCATTGGGCAAGTGGTAACTATCTATCTTCAGGGTACTTGCAGCTCGAATGCCTGTTGTCCCACAACCGGAAGAGCGGTTCTGCCAGAAACAACACCAGGATCAGGCGCATCACCTGCAGCGCCGTCACCAGCGGCACTGACAATTGCAACGTTTCGGCCGTGAGGCTCATTTCGGCGATCCCGCCAGGCATCATCCCCAGTGTCAGCGAACGCAAGTCCAGTGCAGTCATCATGCTCAGCACCCACGCGGCACTGGCGGCAATCGCCATGCACAACGCCGTGGCCATCAAGGTGCGCCCCAGGAACGACGGTGCGCGGCGGAAGAACGCGCGGTTGAAGTGGCAGGCAAGGCCGCTGCCGATGAGCCACTGGCCGATCTGGCTGGCGCCATTGGGCAGGGCGATCTGCAGGTTGCCGGCCAGGCTGACCGTAGCCGCTACCAGCAATGGCCCGAACAGCCAGGGGTTGGGCTGGCGCAAGCGCTGCCAGAGCAAGGCAACGGCAACGCCCAAGGGCGCAATCAATGCCAGCCAGCCCCAGCTCACGCTACCGGTGTGGTTCAGTGGTACCCCGTCACCCAGCAGAAACTTGAACAGCGCCGGCACGCACAGCACCACTGCCAGCACACGCAAGCTCTGTGCTGCCGCCACCTGGCTGAGCACCGCGCCATTGCGCGCCCCAAGGTTGACCATCTCTCCCGAACCGCCAGGCATGCTGGCGAAGAACGCGGTGGCGCGGTCTTCGCCGGTTCGCCGCAGCAGCCATACGCTGATCACGCTGGACAGGGTGGTGAACAACGCACCGAAGAAGATCAGCGCGAAATGGCTGGCCACCTGCTCGATCACCGCGGGGGTGAAGTGCAGGCCAATACCGATGCCGATGATCCACTGCCCGCACTTGCGGCCGTTGGGGATTTCCGACAGCTGCCAACGCGTCAGGCAGCGCACCAGGATGATCGCCAGCAATGAGCCGACCATCCATGGCAAAGGCCAGCCGACCTTGCTGGCGGCAAAACCGCCAGCAATGCCGACCAGCCCGGTCGCGACAAACAATGGCAACGACCGATCAGGCATCGGCCAGGGCCCGGCGTTGCAGGCTGCGTTTGCGCCAGATGCGCAGCAGCGGCAGGGCGAGCATCAGCACTACCAGCGCCCAGACGCCCATGCTGATCGGGCTGGACCAGAGGATGCCCAGTTCACCGTTGGAGATCGACAGCGCCCGACGCAGGTTCTGCTCCATCAGCCCGCCGAGGATAAAGCCCAGCAGAATCGGCGATAGAGGGAAGTCCAGCTTGCGCAGGATGTAGCCCATGATGCCGATGCCGACCATGAGGAACAGGTCGAAGGTAGTGGCATGCACGGCGTAAACGCCGATCGCGGTGATGATGGCGATCACCGGCACCAGCGCCCAGTTTGGCACGGCGAGGATGCGGGTGAAGATGCGGATCATCGGGATGTTGAGGATCACCAGCATGATGTTGGCGACGAACAGCGAGGCGATCAGGCCCCAGACGATATCTGGCTGCTGTTCGAACAGCAGTGGGCCAGGGGTGATGTTGTACAGGGTCAGGGCGCCGATCATCACGGCCGTGGTGCCAGAGCCCGGTACGCCCAGGGTCAGCATCGGGACCAGGGCGCCACAGCAGGACGCACCAATGGCAGTTTCCGGCGCTGCCAGGCCGCGGGCATCGCCTTTGCCGAACTTGCCGCTTTCCCCGGCCATGCGTTTCTCGGTCATGTAGGCCACGGCGCTGGCCAGCGTTGCGCCGGCGCCGGGTAGAACACCCATGATGAAACCGAGCAGGCCGCAACGGATGTTGACCAGGAACACCGAGGCCGCTTCCTTGAAGTTGAACAGCATGCGGCCGGTAGCCTTGACCGCTTGGTGGCCATGGTGGGTCTTTTCCAGCAGCAGGAGGATTTCGCTGACGGAGAACAGGCCCAGCACGAGCACCACGAACTGAATACCGTCGGCCAGGTGCACGCTGTCACCGGTGAAGCGGTAAACGCCGCTGTTGGCGTCGATGCCGACCGCCGACAGGAACAAGCCGATGAGTGCTGCAATGAAGGTTTTCAGTGGTTTGTCACCGGCCATGCCACCCAGCGCGACGATGGCGAACACCATCAGCACAAAGTACTCCGCCGGGCCGAAGGCGATGGCCCATTTCGCCAGCAGTGGGGCGAACAACACCATGCCGCAGGTGGCGATCAAGGCACCGATGAACGAGCTCCAGGCCGACAGCGACAGGGCAACACCGGCCAGGCCCTGGCGGGCCATCGGGTAACCATCGAGGGTGGTCATGACGGTCGAGGCTTCGCCCGGGATGTTCAGCAGGATCGAGCTGATACGCCCGCCATATTCGCAGCCCAGGTACACCGCGGCCAGCAGGATCAGCGCCGATTCCGGCGGCAGGCCGAGGGCAAAGGCGATGGGGATCAGCAGGGCCACGCCGTTGATCGGGCCCAGGCCCGGCAGCAAGCCGACCACGGTGCCGATCAAGGTGCCGGAGAGGGCGGTGACCAGGTTGTAGGGGGACAGGGCAATGCCGAAGCCCTGGCCCAGGTAGCTCAAGGTATCCATGTCAGTTCTCCAGTACGCTCAGCAGGCCAAGGGGCAGGGGCACGTCCATCACACGGTCGAACAGCCAGTAGAGGAAAATGCTCATGCCGGCCACCACAATGGCGCTTTGCAGCCAGCGGCCACCGTACAGCCGAGCCATGGGCAGGCCGACCAGGATGGCGCTGAGGATGAAGCCGAGCGCTTCGAAAGTGGCGGCGAAGATGATCAGCAGGCCGACACAGGCGGTGATCTTGATCAGGGTCTCGCGGTCCAGTTCCGGTTCGTCATCCTTGCGCACGATGGGCGTTGGGCGGAACACCAGGTACAGCAGGCCCAGCCCCATCAGGCCGAGCACCAGCAGCGGGTAAGCGCGCGGGCCCACCGGTTCATAGGAGAATGCAGCCTGATAGGGCCAGGCCATCACGGCCAGGGCGGCACACACCGCCAGCAGGGCCAGGGCGAAAATGCGTTGAAGGATCATTGGGGAATCCTCGTTGGGATTGCTCAAGTGAGATGCAAATCCTGTGGGAGCGGCCTTGTGTCGCGATCGGGCGCGAAGCGGCCGCTAAATCTGCCGATGCGATCTGTCCAAAGCATCGTATCGGCTGTGCCAGGGGCCGCTTCGCGCCCGATCGCGACACAAGGCCGCTCCCACAGGGGGGGAGTGAGTCCGACAGGCTTACTGGATCAGGCCGAATTCCTTGGCCAGCGCCTTGTAGTCAGCCACTTGCTTCTTCACATAGCCGTCCAGCTCTTCGCCGGTCATGGCGAACGGGAACAGCTCGCGCTGGTCTCGCAGCTTGGCGAAGTCCTCGGAGGCCAGCATCTTGTCGAACGAGGCCTTCCACCAGGCGTAGTCCTCGTCGTTCACTTTTGGCCCCAGGTAGAAACCGCGCACCACCGGCCAGACGATGTCGTAGCCCTGCTCCTTGGCAGTAGGGATGTCTTTCATTTCCGGCTCGTCCAGGCGGTTTTCAGAGAACACCGCGAGGATGCGCATGTTGCCGCTCTGGATGTGCGGCATGGAGTCGGAAATGTCGGTAGAGCCGACCTGGATATGGCCGCCCAGCAATGCCGTGGCGATTTCGCCGCCGCCCTCCAGGGCCACGTAGCGCAGGTCGCGCGGGTTTATGCCTGCGGCCTTGGCGATCAACGCGGTCTGCATCCAGTCCTGGCTGCCGACGGTACCGCCGGAACCGATCACGACCTTGCTCGGGTCTTTCTTCAGCGCTGCGACCAGGTCATCAAGAGTCTTGTAGGGCGAGTCGCTCTTCACTGCGATGGCACCGTAGCTGGTGCCGACGGCAGCCAGCCATTTCACCGCGTTTTCGTCGAAACGGCCGAATTTGCCCTGGGCCAGGTTAAGCAGTGAGCCGCTGGACCAGGCCACCAGCGTGCCGGCGTCTGCCGGGCGCTGGGCGACCACGGCGTTGTATGCGACCGCGCCGACACCGCCGGGCATGTAGGTGACGCGCATCGGCTTGCTGAGGATCTTTTCTTGTACCAGTGCGCTTTGCACCAGCTTGCAGGTCAGGTCGAAGCCACCGCCAGGGGAGGCGGGGGCGATGCATTCGGGGCGTTTCGGTTCTGCAGCGAGGGCGTTGCCGGCCAACAGCAGGCAGCCGGTAGCGAGGACGAGGCGGCGCAGTGAAAAGGTCATCGTCGATCTCCGTGAGTGTTGTTGTTATCGGATTACCGCTATGGGGTTACCACAGCGCCACGCTGTAGCTGACCAACAGCCTCACTTCATCCGCGTCACGGGCGAAGTTGGAGCGGAAGGTGGCGTTGCGCAGACGCACGGCGACGTTCTTCAACGGGCCGCTTTGTACCACGTACTTCAGTTCGGTGTTGCGTTCCCACTCTTTGCCTTCGCCACCGGCAGCACGGCTGACGTTGTCACCGCTGATGTAACGGGTCATGAAGGTCAGGCCCGGTACGCCGAGCGCGGCGAAGTTGTAGTCGTAGCGCGCCTGCCAGGAGCGTTCGTCGGCCCCGGCGAAGTCATTGATCTGGACGAAGTTGACCAGGTACGGGTCGGCGCCATCCACATACGGGAAGGCACTTTCGCCGGACAACTGCTGCCAGGCGGCGCTGACCTTGTGCCCGCCCAGGGCATAGCTGAGCATGCCGTTCACGGTGGTGTTGTCGATGTTGCCGGCCTTGGCTGCACCGGCGTCGTCGCTCATGGCAAGGCGCAGGTCGGCACCCAGGGTGCCCGGGCCCCATGGCTGTGTGGCGACCATGCCGATGAAGTGCTGGCGGTAAATATCGTCGAGCTGGGCGAAGTGGTAGCTGCCGGTGATGCGATCGGTGAACTGGTAGTCGAGCCCGCCCAGCGCCAGATTGTCAGCGCTGAAACTGCCACCGAAGCGGCCGTTCTTGTTGTTCAGCGCCAGGTCTTCCCAGTTGGTGTCGTTGCGGTCCTTGGCTTTGTCTATGCGGCCACCAGTGAAGGTCAGGCCCTTGATCTCCTTGGAGGTGAGCAGGCCGCCCTCGAAGGTTTGCGGCAGGATACGCCCGTCGTTGGGTTGCAGGGTTGGCAGTTCGGGGATCAGGGTGCCGATCTTGAGTTCAGTCTGGGAGATCTTCACCTTGCCGGTCAGGCCCAGCTTGGAGTATTCGTCAGCAGCCTTGCCGTCATCGTGGGTCGGCAGCAGGCCGCTGTCGGTACGGTCGGGGCTGGAGTCGAGCTTGATGCCGAGCATGCCCAATGCATCCAGGCCAAAGCCTACGGTGCCATCGGTGTAGCCAGACTCGAAATTGAGGATGAAGCCCTGGGCCCATTCATCGCGCTTGGATTGCTGCGCGCTGGTGCCGTCGCGGAAGTCGCGGTTGAAGTACATGTTGCGGGTTTCGAAGGTGGTCGTGCTGTCTTCGAAGAAGGCGGCCTGGCTCATCGGGGCGACACCGGCAAGCGCGAGGGCGCTGGCGATGGCCGAGGGGCGTGCGGTAAAGGAACGGGTAGGCGCGAACGCCTGCGGCTGCAATGACAGCATCGTCGATGACTCCGTTTATTGTTCTTATTCGTTGCACCTTGCTGGTGCTTTTTTCGGCGCGAAGGGCGACCGTGGTGCGATGCTAGGCAACGAACCTTTCGCTAACCTTTCAGCGTGAAAGGTTTGTCACGAGGGGCTTCACAGGCGTGGTGACAGCGGTACACTCCGCGCCACCGTCCCACCCGAGCAGGGAGAATCCGATGCGTGTGCTACTGGTCGAAGACCACCTGCAACTGGCCGAAAGCGTGGCCCTGGCCTTGAAAAGCCATGGCCTGACCGTGGATGTGCTGCATGACGGCGTGGCTGCCGACCTGGCGCTGGCCAGTGAGGAATACGCCGTGGCCGTGCTGGATGTCGGCCTGCCGCGCATGGACGGCTTTGAGGTACTGGCGCGCTTGCGAGGTCGCGGCAAGACCTTGCCGGTGCTAATGCTGACTGCGCGCAGTGACGTCAAGGACCGGGTCCATGGCCTGAACCTGGGCGCTGACGATTATCTGGCCAAGCCGTTTGAGCTGACCGAGCTGGAGGCGCGGGTCAAGGCCTTGCTGCGCCGCAGTGTGCTCGGTGGCGAGCGCCAGCAACGCTGTGGGCCGCTGGTGTATGACCTGGACACCCGGCGCTTCACCCTCGGTGACGACAACCTGACGCTGACCTCGCGCGAGCAGAGCGTGCTGGAAGCGCTGATCGCTCGCCCGGGCCGGGTGATGAGCAAGGAGCAGCTGGCTGCCCAGGTGTTTGGCCTGGACGAAGAGGCCAGCCCTGACGCCATCGAAATCTACATTCACCGGCTGCGCAAGAAGCTCGACGGGCACCCTGTGGCCATCGTCACCTTCCGCGGTCTGGGTTATTTGCTTGAGCACCGCGATGCGTGACAACGGCAGCCTGCGCGGGCGCTTGCTGGGTAATTTGGCGCTGTTGCTGGTGGTGCTGATGCTGGCCAGCGGCCTTAGCGCCTACTGGAATGGCCGCGAGGCCGCCGACACCGCCTACGACCGCACCCTGCTGGCTTCGGCGAGAACCATCGCCGCGGGCCTGTCGCAGCGCGATGGTTCGTTGAGCGCGGATGTGCCTTACGTGGCGCTGGACACGTTCGCCTATGACAGTGCGGGGCGCATTTACTATCAGGTGCTGGATATCAAGCAAAGGCTGATTTCTGGCTACGAGAACCTGCCGCCACCGCCGCCTGGCACGCCACGCACCGATGACTATCCGGCACTGGCACGGTTCTACAACGCCACTTACCTGGGCCAGGACGTTCGTGTGGTCAGCCTGCTGAAGCCGGTCAGCGAGCCGAACATGAACGGTATGGCAGAAATTCGCGTAGCCGAAACCGAGGAAGCGCGGGTGCGCATGGCCCGAGGGTTGATGGCCGATACCCTGCTGCGCCTGGGCATGCTGGCACTGGGGGCGTTGGTGATGGTGTGGTTTGCCGTGAGTGCCGCGTTGCGCCCGTTGGAGCGCCTGCGCACAGCGGTGGAGGAACGTCAGCCGGACGACTTGCGAGCGTTGCCGGTGGTACAGGTACAGCGCGAGCTGGGCCCGCTGGTGCGCGCCTTGAACCACTTTACCGAGCGCTTGCGCGGCCAGTTCGAGCGCCAGGCGCAGTTCATTGCCGACGCGGCCCACGAACTGCGAACGCCGCTGGCGGCGTTGAAGGCACGTGTCGAGCTGGGCTTGCGCTCGGCCGAGCCGCAGGAGTGGCGGCAGACCTTGGAGTCTGCCGCCCAGGGCACCGACAGGCTGACCCACCTGGCCAACCAGCTGTTGTCGCTGGCACGGGTCGAGAATGGTGCACGGGCGATTGCCGAAGGCGGTGCGCAGCGTCTGGACTTGAGCCAGCTGGCCCGCGAGCTGGGCATGGCCATGGCGCCTTTGGCGCACAAGCGCGGGGTGGCGTTGGCGCTGGAGGCCGAGGCGCCGGTGTGGCTGAAGGGGGAGCCGACATTGCTCAACGAGTTGTTGAGCAACCTGGTGGACAATGCCTTGGCGCATACGCCAGCGGGTGGCAATGTGATTTTGCGGGTAATGGCGCCGGCAGTGCTGGAAGTGGAAGACGACGGGCCAGGTATTCCCGAGGCCGAGCGCGAACGGGTGTTCGAGCGGTTCTACCGGCGAAGTGCGCAGGGCAGTGGGTTAGGGCTGGCGATCGTTGGCGAGATCTGTCGGGCGCACCTGGCGCAGGTGAGCCTGCATGATGGCGAGAAGGGCGGGTTGCGGGTGCGGGTGAGTTTTATTGCGGATTGAGGGTTTGCCTGGGTCGGCCGCTTTCGCGGGCTCACCTGCGAAAGGGCCCTGGCAGGCTGTTACAGCTCAGCGCAACATGCTCCGCGCCTCTAGCAGTTCATCGACCTCCAGCTCGGTGCCAAACGGCAGCCCCAGATGGCGGTAAGCCGGCAGCGCAGCCAAGGGGCGGTGGCGCCCGCGCTGACTGATGCAGCGGGCGATCTGCACGATGTCGATGTAATCGATCTTGTCAGTCTGGCGGTCCAGGTCATGAACCTGGCTCGGCAGGTTGACCAACTGCTCCGGAAACTCCCAGGCCTTGAGGATCTTGTCCCCCAGCACCGGCTGGAGTTGCTCGATCACGTAATGCAGGCAAACCGGGTCGGACAACAGTTCGTTGTGCTCTTCGGCATAGATGAGTACCGGCAGCGCGCCAATCTGGTTGACCAGCCCACCCAAGGTGGCCTGGTCAGGCTTGAGAGGTGTAAAGCGGCGGCAGATTTCGTAGCTGATGCCCGCCACTTCCAGGCTACTGGCCCAGATATCGCGCAGTTTCTGCTCGACGGCCGACGAGCGGGCATGAAAAATCTGCTCGATCACCAGGCCGATGGCCAGGTTGCAGCTGTAGTTGATGCCTAGCCGCGTGATGGCGGTATGCAGGTCGGTCACTTCGACCGCAGCACGCAGCAGTGGGCTGTTGACGACTTTGATCAGGCGCGCTGACAGGGCCGCGTCGCGGCCAATCACCTTGCTCAGGGCCGCTACGCTGATCTCGCTGTCTTCCGCTGCTTCACGGATGCTCAAGGCAACCTCGGGCAGGGTTGGCAGGACCAGGTCATCCTTTTCGATGGCGTCAAGCAATTGTGCTTGAACCAACTCGGCCAGCTTGTTCATGGGCATGTCTACCGCAGTGGTGGTGCGGCCCCGCCACAGGGGTGGGGCAGGCTGGTCAGCGCTGGATTTCCCGGTCGCGGTCCAGTTCGTAAGGCAGGGTCAGCACCTGCAGGCGCGGGCCTTCGAGGCTGCCCAGGTGCAGGTTGCCGTCTTCCACTGCCTCGGCGCTGAGCACCGCGAGCAGTTCGCAGCCCGTGCCGTTGCCGGCAGCAATGACCACTTCACCGACCGACGACCCATGGGTGGGTGAGAAAATCTCGGCGCCCGGGGCCGGAATGGCCTGCTGGTCCAGGGCCAGGCGGTACTGGCGGCGCTTGAGTTTGCCCAGGTACTGCATGCGGGCGACGATTTCCTGGCCGGTGTAGCAGCCTTTCTTGAAGCTGACGCCGTCGACGGCCTGCAGGTTGATCATCTGCGGGATGAACAGTTCACGGGTCGGGCCCATGACCTGGCCGATACCTGCGCGAATCTGGCCCAGCAGCCAGTCGTTTAGCGTGCCTTCGGGCAGCGCTGCGGCAAGGGCCTGGCGTACAGGCTCGGCGTCAGCCGCCGGCACCCACAGCTCAACCCGGCCGGCGGACACGGCGATCGCGATCAGCCCGTCATGGCGCACGGTGCTACCGGCGGCTGCGGGCACGAAAAGCCCCAGCGCCTGCAGTGCAGCGTCGCCACCTTGCAGGCCGAAGCGTGCCCATGCGGTGCTTTCGTCGGTCAGCGTGGCCTTGGAGAACACGGCGTATTTTTTCAGGTCGGCCAGTTGCGCGTCGAGCAGTTCACTGGCCATGGCCAGCAAGTAGCCGTTGCCTTCGGGCACTATGCGGAAGCTCGACTGCATGCGCCCCTTGACCATGCAGCGGGCGCCGAGGCTGGCGTGTTCCTGGCTGAGGTAGTTGATGTTGCAGGTCAGCTGGCCTTGCAGGAACTTGCCTGCATCGGAGCCGCGGACGGCGAGGATGCCCTCGTGGGACAGGGGGCAGAAGAAAGCGGAATCGGCCATGGGTCATCGCGGTGGCTAAAGACTGGCGGCCATCATAGAACGCCGGTAACAAAATAGGTAGGTGACTAGACCAACGCCCGGTGTCGCTTCGCGCGCCTGGCTGTATACTGGCGGCCCATTCGAGGAGGGCCCCATGGTCGAACAAACTGAACTCAACCGGCTTTTCTGGCACAGCCGCCGCGGCATGCTGGAACTGGACGTACTGCTGGTGCCTTTCACCCAGGAAGTCTACCCCACCCTCAATGAGACCGACCGTGAACTGTACGTGCGTCTCTTGAGCTGCGAGGATCAGGACATGTTCGGCTGGTTCATGGAGCGCACCGAGTCCGAAGACCCGGAACTGCAGCGCATGGTCCGCATCATTCTGGACCGTGTCCAGCCCAAGTGAGTGCTTCGAGTGCCGCTGGCAAGGCTCGCGCCTGCTGCTGGTGGCCTACCTGGCTTGTCAGGTACTGGCGTGGCTTGCCGTGTGGGCGAGCCCGCTGCCCGGGTGGCTGACCTTTTCGGTTGTCGCCGCCTGCACGGCCCACGCTGGCTGGGCCATTCCCCGACGTATCCTGTTGACCCATGAGCATGCTGTTGTCGGCCTGCGCCGTGATGTGCGGGGCTGGCAGGTATTCAGCCGTGCCTATGGGTGGCAGTCAGTGCGCTTGTGCCGGGACAGCGTGGCTTTGCCTGGGCTGGTGGTGTTGCGCTTTGAGCGGGCGGGGCGGTGGTTGGGGCAGAGCCAGTGCCTACCGCGGGATGCGCTGGGGCCGGATGAGCATCGGCGATTGCGCGTGCGATTGAAGTTCAGCCGGCGGCGCTGGGCTGCGGTGAGCCGGGCATAGATCAGGATCGGGTCAGTTTCTTCTTGGGCTCGCCCGCACCCACAGGTACTGCGCAATGCTGCACGGCAGTTAACCCCCTGTGGGAGCGGGCGAGCACGCGAAGGCCGCGACGCCCTTTTCAGAGCGGGCTGAGGATGGTGTCCTTGGCCTCGTCCAGCATCCCTGGATAGTCCAGTGTGTAATGCAACCCTCGGCTTTCCTTGCGCTGCATGGCGGACAGGATCATCAGTTCGGCCACTTGCGCCAGGTTGCGCAGCTCGATCAGGTCACGGCTGACCTTGTAGTTGCTGTAGAACTCGTCGATTTCATCCAGCAGCAGGCGAATGCGGTGCTGGGCCCGCTGCAGGCGCTTGCTGGTGCGCACGATGCCGACGTAGTCCCACATGAAGCGCCGCAGTTCGTCCCAGTTGTGCGCAATGATCACGTCCTCGTCCGAGTCGGTCACCTGGCTGGCGTCCCAGCCGGGCAAGGCTTTGGGCATGGCCACTTGCCCCAGGTGCGCCTGGATGTCGGCAGCGGCGGCGCGTCCGTACACAAAACATTCCAGCAGCGAGTTGCTGGCCATGCGGTTGGCGCCGTGCAGGCCGGTGAAACTGGTTTCGCCGATGGCATACAGGCCAGGTACGTCGGTGTGGCCGCAGTCGTCGACCATCACCCCGCCGCAGGTGTAATGCGCCGCTGGTACCACCGGGATCGGCTGGCGGGTGATATCGATGCCAAAGGCCAGGCAGCGCTCGTACACGGTGGGGAAGTGGCTCTTGATGAAATCTGCGGGCTTGTGAGTGATGTCCAGGTATACGCAGTCCACGCCCAGGCGCTTCATCTCGTGGTCGATGGCGCGGGCCACGATGTCCCGTGGGGCCAGCTCTTCGCGTGGGTCGAAGCGTGGCATGAAGCGTTCGCCGTTGGGCAGGCGCAGCAGGGCGCCCTCGCCGCGCAGGGCTTCGGTGATCAGGAAACTCTTGGCCTGCGGGTGATACAGGCAGGTGGGGTGGAACTGGTTGAATTCCAGGTTCGCCACCCGGCAACCGGCCCGCCAGGCCATGGCGATACCGTCGCCGCAGGCACCATCAGGGTTGCTGGTATAGAGGTAAACCTTGGCCGCACCGCCAGTGGCCAGCACGGTGAAGCGCGCGCCGAAGGTGTCTACCTCGCCGGTGTTGCGGTCGAGCACGTAGGCGCCCAGGCAGCGTTCGCCGGGCAGGCCCAGGCGGCGTTCAGTGATCAGGTCGACCGCCACCCGCTGCTCCAGCAGCTGGATGTTCGGGCGCTGGCGAGCCTGTTCCAGCAGCGTGGTGAAGATTGCCGCGCCGGTAGCGTCGGCGGCGTGGATGATGCGCCGGTGGCTGTGGCCCCCTTCACGGGTGAGGTGGAACTCGAAGCCGCCATCGTCGACGCTGTAGTGCTCATCGCGGGTGAAGGGCACGCCTTGCTCGATCAGCCACTGGATCGCTTCGCGGCTGTGCTCGACGGTAAAGCGCACTGCGTCTTCATGGCACAGCCCGCCGCCGGCATTGAGGGTGTCCTCGACATGCGACTGCACAGTATCGGTGTTGTCCAGCACTGCAGCGACGCCGCCCTGGGCCCAGAAGGTCGAGCCGTTGGCCAGGTCGCCCTTGCTCAGCACGGCAACGCGGAGGTGGCTGGGAAGGTTAAGTGCCAGGCTGAGACCGGCGGCACCGCTGCCGATCACCAGGACATCATGTTGGAATTGTTGGCTCATGTCGGGACACTAGTAATCTTTGGGAGGGGCACGGCACAATGGTCACGCGCGGATGGCATTGTGAAACTATCGTTAAACGTGTCGGGATGTCTTTATAGCAGCCCCGGGTGGCCCATTTCCATGCTACCTGCCAGGTTGCGACAACCTTTGTGGGAACTTTCCGACATGGCCGGAAATCCTATGAAGGCTGCCCGTACGCCACAATTTGCCGCGGCGACGCAGGGCGGCAGGCCTTTCCAGGCTTACCCCTGTGTATTTGAAACCTGATTATCGACGTAGCCGGCCGTGACCGCGCCGCGTCTTCCGTGCAAGCCGACCAAGGGCTGCAGGAAACTTGCTTGGAGGGGAGAACTTTTGCGCAAAGCCCGAGTCTATGGTTGCAAGCCTGAACGATGGCTGATGCAACGCTCCTTCGAGTTCACTGAGGAGTGTTCATGCTAACCCAGGAAGAGGATCAGCAGCTTGTCGAGCGCGTTCAGCGCGGCGACAGGCGAGCTTTCGATCTGTTGGTGCTGAAGTATCAGCACAAGATTCTCGGGTTGATCGTGCGGTTTGTCCACGATACCCACGAGGCCCAGGATGTAGCACAGGAAGCCTTCATCAAGGCCTACCGTGCGCTTGGCAACTTCCGCGGCGACAGTGCGTTTTATACGTGGCTGTACCGCATCGCCATCAACACGGCGAAGAACTACCTGGTGTCCCGTGGAAGACGGCCGCCAGACAGTGATGTGAGCTCCGAGGATGCGGAGTTTTACGACGGCGATCATGGCCTCAAGGATCTCGAGTCCCCAGAGCGCTCGTTGTTGCGGGATGAAATCGAAGGCACTGTCCATCGCACCATCCAGCAACTGCCCGAAGACCTGCGTACTGCATTGACGCTACGCGAGTTCGACGGGCTGAGTTACGAAGACATTGCCAGTGTCATGCAATGTCCGGTGGGTACCGTGCGCTCTCGAATCTTCCGCGCTCGGGAGGCCATAGATAAAGCCCTGCAGCCGTTGTTGCAGGAAACCTGAGACAGCGGCGACAGCGCCAAGAGAGGAACCGCCATGAGTCGTGAAGCTTTGCAGGAATCGCTGTCCGCGGTGATGGATAACGAAGCGGATGAACTGGAACTGCGTCGGGTGTTGAACGCCGTCGACGACGCCGAAACCCGTGCCACCTGGTCGCGTTACCAGGTTGCCCGTGCAGCCATGCACAAGGAGCTGCTGCTGCCTAACCTGGATATCGCCTCTGCGGTGTCCGCGGCGCTGGCCGACGAAGCCGTGCCAGCCAAGGTCAGGAAAGGCCCTTGGCGCAGCATTGGCCGTCTGGCGGTAGCCGCCTCGGTTACTGTCGCGGTACTGGCCGGTGTGCGTATGTACAACCAGGACGAGATCACGGGTGCAGAGCTTGCTGCCCAGCAGCCTGTCCAGCAGGGCCTGAGTGTGCCACAAGCGCAAGGCCCGGCCGTTTTGGCAGGCTATAGTGAAAGCAGTGAGCAACCGACCGGGCCAATGGCCAATGGCGTGCTGCAGAACCAGGCCGGCTGGGATCAGCGTCTGCCAGGCTACCTGCGTCAGCATGCCCAGGAATCTGCGCTCAAGGGCACTGAAACCGCCTTGCCGTATGCCCGCGCCGCCAGCCTGGAAAACCGTTAAGTAAGGAGGATCATGCGCGCGCTACCTCTCTTGTCGCTGCTGATTGGCAGCTGCATGACGGTGCCAGCATTGGCGGCCAATTCTTCGCCTGAGGCGAGTGAGTGGCTGAACAAGCTGGCACAGGCCGAGCAAAAACAGAGCTATCAAGGGTCGTTCGTCTACGAACGCAACGGCAGTTTCTCCTCCCACGACATCTGGCACAGGGTCGACGACGGCAAAGTCAGCGAGCGGCTATTGCAGCTTGATGGCGCCGCCCAGGAAATCGTGCGCGTGGATGGCAAGGTGGAGTGTGTCAGCGGGGCCTTGGCCAGCGGTGTCACGGCGCCGCCGGATACTGCACCGCGTGTGCTTGATCCGCTGAAACTGATGGGTTGGTACAATTTGAGTGTGGCAGGCAAGTCACGGGTCGCCGGGCGCGATGCCGTGATCATTACGCTCACGCCACGCGACCAGCATCGCTATGCATTCGAATTGCATCTGGACCGTCACTCGGGTTTGCCGCTGCGTTCGTTGATGCTCAACGACAAGGGGCAGTTGCTGGAACGCTTCCAGATGACCCGTCTCGATACCGATGAAATACCCAGCGATGCAGACTTGCGCCCAGGTGCCGCCTGCAAGCCAGTGCAGCATGTGGCAGCCGGCAGCAATGATACCGTCGCGGGTTGGCGTTCGGACTGGCTGCCACCCGGTTTCGAGCTGGTCAACAGCTCGGTACGCCGTGATCCCAAGCGCAACAGTTCGGTCAGCAGCCTGATGTATGACGACGGCCTGGCGCGTTTTTCGGTGTTCATCGAGCAAGTGAGCGATGATGGCGGCACCGACATGCGCACCCAGCTAGGCCCGACCTCGGCAGTCTCGCGTCGCCTGAATACACCCAAGGGCAAAGTGATGGTGACCGTAGTTGGCGAAGTTCCGCTGGGTACGGCAGAACGCGTCGCCCTGTCGATGCGCCCCCAGGATGCCCAGGCGCGCCAGTAATGGCGCGCTTTTGCGTGCAGAGCCAAGGCAGGTGGGCATACGCCTGAAATGAAATTAAAGCATTGTCATTTGCAATCCATCGGCAAATTTTCTATAGGTCAGGCTTTGAAGAGCCTGGCCTTTTCTGCGTTGTGCAGGGGTCTTTCCAAACTACCGCTCGTTGTGACGGGAGTCGTATGTCAATACCACGCTTGAAATCCTACCTAATGATGTTCGCCGCTGTGCTGATGCTCGGCCAAGTACTCACCGCCCAGGCCGAGGAAGCCCTGCCGGACTTCACCACCCTGGTGGAGCAGGCTTCGCCGGCGGTGGTCAACATCAGTACCAAGCAGAAACTGCCTGACCGCCGGATCGCCGCAAACCAGATGCCGGATCTGGAAGGCCTGCCGCCGATGTTCCGCGAGTTCTTCGAGCGCAACATGCCCCAGCAGCCGCGTTCGCCGCGCGGCGACCGCCAGCGCGAGGCGCAGTCGCTGGGCTCGGGCTTCATCATTTCCAGTGATGGCTACGTGCTCACCAATAACCATGTAGTGGCCGATGCCGACGAGATCATCGTCCGCCTGTCGGACCGCAGCGAGCTGCAGGCCAAGCTGGTCGGTACTGACCCGCGCACTGACGTGGCGCTGCTGAAAGTCGAGGGCAAGAACCTGCCGACGGTGAAGCTGGGTGACTCCGAGAAGCTCAAGGTGGGCGAGTGGGTGCTGGCCATCGGTTCGCCGTTCGGCTTCGACCATTCGGTGACCAAAGGTATCGTCAGCGCCAAGGGCCGGACCCTGCCCAATGACACCTACGTACCGTTCATCCAGACCGACGTGGCCATCAACCCGGGTAACTCCGGCGGCCCGCTGTTCAACATGAAAGGCGAAGTGGTGGGGATCAACTCGCAGATCTTCACCCGTTCTGGCGGTTTCATGGGCCTGTCGTTCGCCATCCCGATCGATGTGGCGATCGATGTCTCCAACCAGCTGAAGAAAGACGGCAAGGTCAGCCGCGGCTGGCTGGGCGTGGTGATTCAGGAGGTCAACAAGGACCTGGCTGAATCGTTCGGTCTGGACAAGCCGGCGGGCGCCCTGGTGGCCCAGGTGCTGGAAAACGGTCCGGCAGCCAAAGGCGGCCTGCAGGTGGGCGACGTGATCCTCAGCATGAACGGCCAGCCAATCGTCATGTCGGCCGATCTGCCGCACCTGGTAGGCGGCCTCAAGGATGGCGAGAAGGCCAAGCTGGAAATCATTCGCAATGGCAAGCGCCAGAACCTGGACATCAGCGTCGGCGCGCTGCCGGATGACGACGTTGACATTGGCGCTGGCACCGAAGGCAGCGCCGAGCGCAGCAGCAACCGCCTGGGTGTATCGGTCGCCGACCTGACCGCCGAGCAGAAAAAATCCCTGGAGCTCAAAGGTGGTGTGGTCATCAAGGAAGTGCAGGATGGTCCGGCAGCCATGATCGGCTTGCGCCCGGGTGATGTCATCAGCCATCTGAACAACCAGGCCATCGGTTCGGCCAAGGAATTCACCGAAATCGCCAAGGAACTGCCGAAGAACCGTTCCGTGTCGATGCGCGTACTGCGTCAGGGCCGTGCCAGCTTCATCACCTTCAAGCTTGCTGAATAAGCGGTTTCGCAAGGCGAAAGGGCAGCTTCGGCTGCCCTTTTTCATGAATATTCACAATTGCGGGAATGATTGCTGTGTACAGTCGGACAGAGGAATCTCCCATAACCCAGCAGCTTAAGGTACAATTCCCGGCTATTTTTCGGCGGGCGTCCGGCTCGCAGCCTTTTCGAGTGTTGACCCGTGAGTGATTTGAGTCATATCCGCAATTTCTCCATCATCGCCCACATCGACCATGGCAAGTCGACGCTGGCTGACCGTTTCATCCAGATGTGCGGTGGCCTGTCGGCGCGCGAGATGGAAGCCCAGGTGCTCGATTCCATGGACCTGGAGCGTGAGCGCGGTATCACCATCAAGGCCCACAGCGTCACGCTTCACTACAAGGCGCAGGACGGCAAGACCTACCAGCTGAACTTCATCGACACGCCCGGCCACGTCGACTTCACCTACGAAGTCTCGCGCTCGCTGGCGGCCTGTGAGGGGGCACTGCTGGTGGTTGACGCCGGCCAGGGCGTGGAGGCCCAGTCCGTAGCCAACTGCTACACCGCCATCGAGCAGGGCCTGGAGGTCATGCCGGTCCTGAACAAGATGGACCTGCCCCAGGCCGACCCGGACCGCGTCAAGGACGAGATCGAGAAGATCATCGGTATCGATGCCACCGACGCCGTGGCCTGCAGCGCCAAGAGCGGTATGGGCGTTGACGAGGTGCTCGAGCGCCTGGTGCACACCATCCCCGCGCCAGAAGGTGAGATCGATGCACCGCTGCAAGCGCTGATCATCGACTCCTGGTTCGACAATTACCTGGGTGTGGTCTCGCTGGTGCGCGTGCGCCAGGGCCGCGTCAAGAAAGGCGACAAGATCCTGGTCAAGTCCACCGGCAAGGTGCACCTGGTCGACAGCGTCGGTGTCTTCACCCCGAAACACACCCAGACTGCTGATCTGAAAGCCGGCGAAGTAGGCTTCATCATCGCCAGCATCAAGGACATCCACGGTGCCCCGGTTGGCGACACCCTGACCCTGTCCTCGACCCCTGAAGTCGAGGTGTTGCCAGGCTTCAAGAAGATCCAGCCGCAGGTCTATGCCGGCCTGTTCCCGGTCAGTTCCGACGACTTCGAGGATTTCCGCGACGCTCTGCAGAAGCTGACCCTGAACGACTCCTCGCTGCAGTACATGCCGGAAAGCTCCGACGCGCTGGGCTTTGGCTTCCGTTGCGGTTTCCTGGGCATGTTGCACATGGAGATCATCCAGGAGCGCCTGGAGCGCGAATACGACCTGGACCTGATCACCACCGCACCCAGCGTGATCTACGAGCTGGAGTTGAAAACTGGCGAAACCATTGTTGTCGACAACCCGTCCAAGCTGCCGGACGTCTCGGCTGTAGCCGACTTCCGCGAGCCGATCGTCACCGCGACCATCCTGGTTCCGCAGGAGCACCTGGGCAACGTCATCACCCTGTGCATCGAGAAGCGTGGCGTACAGCGCGACATGCAGTTCCTCGGCAGCCAGGTGCAGGTGCGTTACGACATGCCGATGAACGAAGTGGTGCTCGATTTCTTCGACCGCCTCAAATCCACCAGCCGCGGCTATGCTTCGCTGGATTATCATTTCGATCGCTACCAGTCGGCCAACCTGGTCAAGCTGGACGTGCTGATCAACGGCGACAAGGTCGATGCCCTGGCATTGATCGTGCACCGCGACAACGCGGCCTACAAAGGCCGTGCGTTGACCGAGAAGATGAAGGAACTGATCCCTCGGCAGATGTTCGACGTAGCGATCCAGGCAGCCATTGGCGGCCAGATCATTGCGCGGACAACCGTCAAGGCGCTCAGAAAGAACGTACTGGCCAAGTGCTACGGCGGTGACGTCAGCCGTAAGAAGAAGCTGCTGGAGAAGCAGAAGGCCGGTAAGAAACGCATGAAACAGGTGGGCAATGTGGAAATTCCACAAGAAGCCTTCCTCGCCGTGCTCAGGTTGGATAGCTAGGTCCTATGTCGCTAAATTTCCCGCTGTTGCTGGTCATCGCCGTCTTCATCTGCGGTCTGCTGGGCTTGATCGACCTGCTGTTCCTGGCCCCGCGCCGGCGTGCGGCAATCGCCAACTATCAGGGCAGCGTCAGCCAGCCTGAGATGGCGGTGGTCGAACGGCTGAACAAGGAGCCGTTGCTGGTCGAGTACGGCAAGTCGTTCTTCCCGGTGCTGTTCATCGTGCTGGTGCTGCGTTCGTTCCTGGTCGAGCCGTTCCAGATTCCTTCGGGATCGATGAAACCGACCCTGGAAGTGGGCGACTTCATCCTGGTGAACAAATTCTCGTACGGCATTCGCCTGCCGGTGATCGACAAGAAGGTCATCGAGGTCGGTGACCCGCAACGCGGGGATGTGATGGTGTTCCGTTACCCGAGCGACCCGAATGTCAACTACATCAAGCGTGTGGTTGGCCTGCCGGGCGACGTGGTCCGCTACACCAACGACAAGCGGCTGTTCGTCAACGGCCAGCCCGTTGCCGAACAACTGGTGGGCAGCGAGCCGGGTACCCTGGGCAGTGCTCAGCTGTACAAGGAAAAGCTCGGCGCGGCCGAACACCTGATCCGCAAGGAAATGAGCCGTTATCGCATGCCGCCGGACCAGCAGTGGACCGTACCTGCGGGCCATTACTTCATGATGGGCGACAACCGCGACAACTCCAACGATAGCCGTTTCTGGGATGACCCGAACATTCCCAAGGAACTGCACGGCATGGTTCCGGACCGGAACATTGTCGGCAAGGCCTTCGCGGTGTGGATGAGCTGGCCAGAGCCCAAACTCAGCCACTTGCCCAACCTGTCGCGGGTTGGCCTGATCCATTGATACCCATCGGCGCTGTCCAGCAGACAGCGCCGAATGCATTTCTGACATAGGCTGTGTTCTCAGGGATCGGGAGATTCGCCGCAAATCGATCGGCGGACCACAGCCAAACAGTCTTTCAGGATGTTGATTTGAACAACGCGTTGAACAACGATCGGGTGGCCGCATGAGTGCTTCCCTTGCCGGTCTGGAGCGAAAGCTCGGTTACACCTTCAAGAACCAGGACCAGATGCTCCTGGCGCTGACCCATCGCAGTTACGCCGGGCGCAACAATGAGCGCCTGGAGTTCCTCGGTGACGCCATTCTCAACTTCGTTGCCGGCGAAGCGCTGTTCGAGCGTTTTCCGCAGGCCCGCGAAGGCCAGTTGTCGCGGCTGCGTGCGCGGTTGGTCAAGGGTGAGACCCTGGCCCGTCTGGCCCGTGGTTTTGACCTGGGCGATTACCTGCGCCTGGGTTCTGGAGAACTAAAGAGCGGCGGCTTTCGCCGCGAGTCGATCCTGGCCGACGCCCTGGAGGCACTGATTGGTGCCATCTACCTGGACGCCGACATGGACACCGCCCGGGAGCGCATCCTGGCCTGGCTGGCCGATGAGTTCGAAGGCCTGACACTGGTCGACACCAATAAAGATCCGAAAACCCGCCTGCAAGAGTTCCTGCAGTCGCGCAGCTGTGAGCTGCCGCGTTACGAAGTCGTGGATATCCAGGGTGAACCACACTGCCGGACCTTCTTCGTCGAATGCGAAGTGGTACTGCTGAACAACAAGAGCCGTGGTCAAGGCGTTAGCCGGCGTATTGCCGAGCAAGTCGCCGCCGCGTCTGCACTGATCGCCCTGGGCGTGGAGAATGGCAATGACTGATAGCAACCCGACCCGCTGCGGCTACGTAGCCATTGTCGGCCGTCCCAACGTCGGCAAGTCGACCCTGCTCAACCACATCCTGGGCCAGAAGCTGGCGATTACCTCGCGCAAGCCGCAGACCACCCGCCACAACATGCTCGGCATCAAGACCGAAGGTGATGTGCAGGCCATCTACGTCGATACCCCCGGTATGCACAAGGCCAACGACAAGGCCCTGAACCGTTACATGAACCGCAACGCCTCGGCGGCCCTGAAGGACGTCGACGTGGTTATCTTCGTGGTCGACCGTACCAAGTGGACCGACGAGGACCAACTGGTTCTGGAGCGCGTGCAGTATGTCACCGGCCCGCTGATCATCGCGGTCAACAAGACCGACCGCATGGAAGAGAAAGCCGAGCTGATCCCGCACCTGCAGTGGCTGCAAGAGCAACTGCCGAACGCCGAGGTGATGCCGATTTCCGCACAGCAGGGGCACAACCTTGAAGCGCTGGAAGCACAGATCGCCAAGCACCTGCCCGAGAACGATCATTTCTTCCCCGAAGACCAGATCACCGACCGTAGCAGCCGCTTCCTGGCCGCTGAACTGGTACGCGAGAAGATCATGCGTCAGCTGGGCGCGGAGTTGCCGTACCAGATCACCGTGGAGATCGAGGAGTTCAAGCAGCAGGGCCATGTGCTGCACATTCACGCGTTGATCCTGGTTGAACGCGATGGCCAGAAGAAAATCATCATTGGTGACAAGGGCGAGCGCATCAAGCGCATCGGTTCCGAGGCGCGCAAGGACATGGAAGTGCTGTTCGATTCCAAGGTCATGCTCAACCTGTGGGTCAAGGTAAAGGGCGGCTGGTCCGACGACGAGCGCGCACTGCGTTCGCTGGGCTACGGCGACCTGTAAGCCGCGCGCTGGTCCCTGTAGGAGCGGCCTTGTGTCGCGTTAGGGCTGCGCAGCAGCCCCGGCGATTTATGCTGCGAAGCTAAAAATCTGGGGCCGCTTTGCGGCCCTTTTCGCGACACAAGGCCGCTCCCACAAGGGCCGGTGCAACTTTAGGCGCGAGTGATTTTTAATGGAACAACCTGTCGGCCAGCCAGCCTACGTACTGCACAGCCGTGCCTACAAGGAAACCAGCGCGCTGGTAGATTTCTTCACCCCGCAGGGCCGCATGCGTGCCGTGTTGCGTCGCGCGCGGGGTAAGGGCGGTAGTCTGGTGCGCCCGTTCGTGTCGCTGGAGGTGGAGCTGCGTGGGCGTGGCGAACTGAAGAATGTCAGCCGCATGGACAGCACCGGCATCGCCGCCTGGCTTCACGGCGATGCGCTGTTCAGCGGGCTGTACCTCAATGAGCTGCTGATGCGCCTGTTGCCTGCCGAAGCGCCGTTCCCGGCCCTGTTCGAGCACTACACCTTGACCTTGCAGGCACTGAGCGCCGGTCGACCGCTGGAACCCCTGCTGCGCTCGTTCGAATGGCGGCTGCTGGACGAACTCGGTTATGCGTTTTCCTTGCACCATGACGTCAACGAGCAGCCCATTGCCGCCGATGGCCTGTACCGCTTGCGCGTTGACGCCGGCCTGGAGCGTGTTGAGCTGGCGCAGCCCGGCCTGTTCCGTGGCACCGAACTGCTGGCCCTGGCCCAAACCGACTGGGATGCCCCTGGCGCCTTGCTTGCCGCGAAGCGGCTGATGCGCCAGGCACTGGCAGTTCACCTGGGGGCAAAACCGCTGGTCAGCCGGGAACTGTTTCGCAAGCGCTGATCAGGACGTATGCTGTTGGGCTCAATCCTCAGGAGAGCCTTTCGTGACTCACAGCAACCGCATGCTTCTTGGCGTCAACATCGACCACGTGGCGACCCTGCGCCAGGCCCGTGGCACGCGCTACCCTGACCCGGTCAAGGCTGCCCTGGACGCCGAGGAAGCAGGCGCCGATGGCATCACCGTGCACCTGCGCGAAGACCGCCGGCACATCCAGGAGCGTGACGTCGTGCTGCTCAAGGATGTACTGCAGACCCGCATGAACTTCGAGATGGGCGTCACCGAAGAGATGATGGCCTTTGCCGAAAAGATTCGGCCGGCGCACATCTGCCTGGTACCCGAAACCCGTCAGGAGCTGACCACCGAAGGTGGCCTGGACGTGGCAGGGCAGGAAGCGCGGATCAAGGCTGCAGTGGAACGGCTGGCGCGTACCGGTGCCGAGGTGTCGCTGTTCATCGACGCCGACGAACGGCAGATCGAGGCTTCGCGTCGGGTTGGTGCACCGGCCATCGAGCTGCACACCGGCCGTTATGCCGATGCCGAAACCCCCACCGATGTGGCTGAAGAGCTCAAGCGTATCGTCGAGGGTGTGGCGTTTGGCGTGGGGCAGGGGCTGATCGTCAATGCGGGTCACGGGCTGCACTACCACAACGTCGAGGCGGTAGCGGCGATCAAGGGTATCAATGAACTGAACATTGGTCATGCGCTGGTGGCGCATGCCCTGTTTGTCGGCTTCAAGGCTGCTGTGGCCGAAATGAAGGCGCTGATCGTGGCGGCTTCGCGCTGATTTGTCGGCTCCTCGCCGCAAGTGTATTCAGGCGCCCCTGCGGGCGCCTTTCTCATTTGCGCGCCAGCAGGGTGGCGCGGCGAGGGGCAGGCAGGCCTTCGACGGTCTTGCTGTGGTCGTTCGGGTCGAGGAAGTCGCTCAGTGACTGGTAGCGCATCCAATCGGTGCTGCGCTGCTCCTCGACGCTGGTCACGCTCACGTCGACGCAGCGCACATCGCTGAAGCCGGCACGGCGCAACCAGCGGGCCAGCGCCGGTACCGACGGCAGGTACCAGACGTTGCGCATCTGTGCGTAGCGGTCCTCAGGCACCAGCACCTGGTTTTCGTCGCCCTCGATAACCAGCGTTTCCAGCACCAGCTCGCCACCCTTGACCAGGCAGTCCTTGAGCGCCAGCAAGTGCTCGATGGGCGAGCGGCGGTGATAGAACACGCCCATGGAAAACACGGTATCGAAACCTTCCAGGTTGGCGGGCAGGTCTTCCAGGGCGAACGGCAGGTGCCAGGCCGGCAACTCCGGCAGGTATTGCTGCACGGCCTGGAACTGGCAGAAGAACAGCCAGTTGGGGTCGACGCCAATCACCATGTCTGCGCCGGCGCCGAGCATGCGCCATTGGTAGTAGCCATTGCCACAGCCCACGTCGAGTACACGCTTGCCCTTGAGGTCCAGGTGCGGGCCGACCCGTGACCACTTCCAGTCCGAACGCCATTCGGTGTCAACGTGCACGCCGAACAGGTCGAACGGCCCTTTGCGCCAAGGCGACAGGCCCATCAGTGCCTGGCGCATCTGCGCGCGGGTGGCGTCGTCGCAGTCGCAATCCAGACGCAACCCGTTGACCAGGTCGATCTCACTGGGTTGCAGGGCGGGCAGGGCTTCCAGCGCCCCGCGCCAGCGGTCGAGGTCACCGTGACCCTTTTCCAGCTTGGCGTCCAGTTGTGCTTGCAGGCCTTGCGACCAGGAAGCCAGGGGCGTGCCCGTCAGGCGGCGGACGAGGGGAGACAGATCGATCATGGCAGGGCTATCAACGAGGCGAAGTTAAGGCATTGGAACCAAGGGACCACTTTCGAGAAGCCGGCTGCGCGTAGGCGTTCCTGGTGGGTTTCGAGTGTATCGGGCTTCATCACGTTTTCGATGGCGCTGCGCTTCTGGGCGATCTCCAGTTCGCTGTAGCCATTGGCCCGTTTGAAATCCAGGTGCAGTTCATTGAGCAGGTCCTGCTCTTGCTCATCGGCGAAGCGCAGCTTTTCCGACAGAATCAGCGCGCCGCCGGGCAGCAGCGCCTGGCGGATTCGCCCGAGCAGTTCAAGGCGCTGGTCAGGTGCGATGAACTGCAGGGTGAAGTTCATCGCCACTACCGAGGCGGGCTCGAAGGGCAGGGCAAGGATATCGGCTTCCAGCACGTGCACTGGCAGCAACTCCTGGAACATCGAATCCTGCGCAGTGAGGTACTGGCGGCAGCGCTCGACCATGGCGGCGGAGTTATCCACCGCGATTACCCTGCAGCCGTCGCTGCGCACATGGCGCCGCAGCGACTGGGTAACGGCACCCAGCGATGCACCCAGATCGTACAGTGCGGTGCCTGGCTGGGCGAACCGAGCGGCCAGAACCCCGAGGTTCTCGACAATGGTTGGGTAACCGGGCACCGAGCGCTTGATCATGTCCGGGAACACACGCACGACGTCTTCGTTGAAGACGAAGTCGGGCACCTGCTCCAGGGGTTGGGAGAAAAGGCGGTCGGGTTGTTTGCTCACGGCGAATCCAGGCGGCTGGTGATAGGCAGGGGGCGCATTCTAGCCAAACCGCAGCCTTGATGCATGGTTGGCTGACCAGCGCTTTGCGTTCAATTGACCCGGATGCTGCAATCGAAGGTCTGTACCGGGCGCACTTCCGGGGCCCAGGGTTGCTGGTAGACCAACACCAGGTTCCCTTCGCCCGTAGCGCGGGCCTGGAAGCGCCAGGTCGATAGGCCCGAGCTGCCAACGATACCGGTGTCTTCAGGCGCGCTGTAAACCTCGGGGCCAAGGCTTTGCAATACGTTGGGCGCCGGGTTCTGTACCAGCCAGCGGTAGCCGGTGGTGGGGTTGCTGGGCAGGGTAAGCGTGAGGATCTGGCCGACCTGCAGGCGCTTGGGGCATTCGCTTTCGGCGTCCAGGTCAACAGGCTGCGAGGGTTGTTGCGCGCAGGCAGAAAGCAGGGCGAAGCTCAGGGGAACGAGCAGACGAGGAGAGGTCATGGTGGCTCCGAAGGCTGGCGATGGCCTGAGGATACCCGATGATCGAGGAAATTTGTGCTGCCTGTGCCGACCCTTTCGCGAGTAAGCCCGCGCCTGAAGGGATAGTGTACCCGTGCAGGCGCGGGCTTGTCCGCGAAGAGGCCGGTGCAGGCTAGAACAGCACTTTCGCCACGTCGGCAAAGCGCTTGGCGAAATGCACTGTCAGGCCTTCGCGCAGGTAGTCCGGCAGTTCTTCGAAGTCACCGCGGTTAGGCTCCGGCAGGATCAGTTCGAAAATCTTCTGCCGCCGCGCTGCAATCACCTTCTCGCGCACGCCGCCAATCGGCAGTACCTGACCGGTGAGGGTCAGCTCGCCCGTCATGGCGACACCTTTTTTGGCAGACTGGTCGCGGGCCAGTGAAAGCAAAGCGCTGGCCATTGTGATGCCGGCACTGGGGCCGTCCTTCGGCGTGGCGCCTTCGGGGACGTGCAGGTGGATGAACGCTTCGTTGAAGAAACCTGGATCCCCGCCAAATTGCTTGAGGTTGGAGCTGATGTAGCTGTAGGCGATTTCGGCAGACTCCTTCATCACATCCCCCAGCTTGCCGGTCAGCTTGAAGCCCCGGTTGTGGGTGTGGATGCGGGTCGCCTCGATCGGCAGCGTGGCGCCGCCCATGCTGGTCCAGGCCAGGCCGGTGATGACGCCTTTGCCAGCCAGTACCTGCTCGCTGCGGAACACGGGTATGCCGAGTGCGGTCTCCAGGTCCTTGGTGCCGATCTTAAGCTTGGCGTCGGGGTTTTCCAGCAGCTTGACCACGGCCTTGCGCACCAGTTTGCCCAGTTGCTTCTCCAGCTGGCGCACGCCGGCCTCGCGGGCATAACCGTCGATCACCAGGCGCAGGGCGCTGTCGCTGATGCTGAGGCTGGTCTTGGAAACGCCGGCCTTCTCCAGCTGCTTGGGCCACAGGTGGCGCTTGGCGATGGTCAGTTTTTCTTCGGTGATATAGCCAGACAGGCGGATCACTTCCATGCGGTCGAGCAACGGCCCGGGAATCGAATCGAGGGTGTTGGCAGTGCACACGAACAGCACCTTGGACAAGTCCAGGCGCAGGTCCAGGTAGTGGTCCAGGAAGTCGACGTTCTGCTCGGGGTCGAGGGTTTCCAGCAACGCTGAGGCCGGGTCGCCCTGGTAGCTCTGGCCCATCTTGTCGATTTCGTCGAGCATGATCACCGGGTTCATCACTTCGACGTCTTTCAGGGCCTGCACCAGCTTGCCAGGCTGAGCACCGATGTAGGTGCGGCGGTGGCCCTTGATCTCGGCTTCGTCACGCATGCCGCCGACGCTGAAGCGATAGAACGGCCGGCCAAGCGATTCGGCGATGGACTTGCCGATGCTGGTCTTGCCCACCCCGGGCGGGCCTACCAACAGCACGATCGAACCGCTGATCTCGCCTTTCCAGGCGCCCACGGCGAGGAACTCGAGAATGCGCTCCTTGATGTCGTCGAGGCCGGAGTGGTACTGGTCGAGGACTTTGCGCGCGTGCTTGAGGTCGAGCTTGTCTTTGCCGTACACGCCCCACGGCAGGGCGGTGGCCCATTCCAGATAGTTGCGGGTGACGGCGTATTCGGGTGAGCCGGTTTCCAGGATGGCCAGTTTGCCCATCTCTTCATCGATGCGCTTGCGTGCCTGGGGCGGCAGGGTCTTGCCTTCCAGGCGCTGTTCGAACTGTTCGAGGTCGGCGCTGCGGTCGTCCTTGGTCAGCCCCAGCTCCTGCTGGATGACCTTGAGTTGTTCCTTGAGGAAGAACTCGCGCTGGTGCTCGCCGATCTGCCGGTTGACCTCGGCCGAAATCTCGTTCTGCAAGCGTGCGACTTCCACCTCTTTGCGCAGCATTGGCAGTACCTTTTCCATGCGTTTGAGCATGGGCACGCAGTCGAGCACTTCCTGCAACTGGTTGCCGGTGGCCGAGGTGAGCGCGGCGGCGAAGTCGGTGAGCGGCGAAGGGTCGTTGGGGCTGAAGCGGTTGAGGTAGTTCTTCAGCTCTTCGCTGTACAGCGGGTTGAGCGGCAGCAGCTCTTTGATCGCGTTGATCAGTGCCATGCCGTAGGCTTTGACCTCGTCGGTCGGCTCGGCGGGCTGGCGCGGGTATTCGACTTCGACCAGATAGGGCGGGCGGTGGTGCTTGAGCCAGTTGCGGATGCGCACCCGGGACAGGCCCTGGGCGACGAACTGCAACTTGCCGTTTTCGCGGCTGGCATGGTGCACCTTGACCAGCGTGCCGTACTGCGGCAGTGCCGAGGTGTCGAAGTGGCGGTGGTCTTCTGGCGGGGTGTCCATGAAGAACAGCGCCAGGCAGTGGTCCGGTGACTTGGCCACCAGGTCGAGCGTTTCGGCCCAGGGTTCTTCATTGACGATGACCGGCAGTACCTGGGCCGGGAAGAACGGGCGGTTGTGGATCGGGATGACGTAGACCTTGTCCGGCAGCTGCTGGCCGGGCAGGGCGAGGGCGTGGCCGGTTTCGGCCTGGAGGGTGTGTTCGACTTCGCTGTGTTCGTCCGGGTGTTCCGGGAAATCCTGCTGGTCGCTCATGGGGCACCTGCGTGAATGACTATGGTGCTTAGATGGGGCGGGGAGGGATGGGTTTCAATGGTTCGGTAGCAGCCTTGTGTCGCGATTGGGCTGCGCAGCAGCCCCAGAATCCATCCAGCATTCTAGAGCGTTGGGGCCGCTGCGCGACCCAATCGCGACACAAGGCCGCTCCCACAGGGTTGAGCCTGTGGGAGCGGTGTCGCTTACTCAGCTAATTTGTAAGCGATGATGTAATCGCCCATCTTGGTGCCCAGCGAGCCATGGCCGCCGGCAGTCACCAGCACGTACTGCTTGCCGTCCTTGCCGGTGTAGCTCATCGGCGTAGCCTGGCCACCCGCTGGCAGGCGAGCTTTCCACAACTCCTTGCCGTTGTTCACGTCATAGGCTCGCAGGTACTGGTCGAGCGTGCCGCTGAGGAAGGCGACGCCACCGGCGGTGACGATCGAGCCACCCATGCTTGGCACGCCAACCGGCAGGCCGATCGGCACCGGACTGCTGTCCCGGGTGGTGCCGTTCTTGTGTTTCCACACCACCTTGTTGGTGAACAGGTCGATGGCGGCGACGTAGCCCCAGGCGGGTGCCTGGCACGGTACGCCGAGCGGCGACATGAACGGGTGCATGGTCACTGCATACGGTGCACCGGTGTTCGGCTGCACGCCGCTGGTCTCGCTTTCGCGCTTGCTGCCTTCGGCAACCTGCTCACGCGGGACCATCTTCGACACGAACGCCATGTAGTTGGGCGAAGTGAACAGCAGCTGGCGCACCGGGTCGACCGACACGCTGCCCCAGTTGAATACACCGACGTTGCCGGGGTAGACCAACGAACCTTGTTCGGATGGCGGGGTGTACTGGCCTTCGTAGCGCAGCTCGCGGAACTGGATGCGGCACAGCATCTGATCGAAAGGCGTGGCGCCCCACATGGCCTGTTCGGTCAGCTCTGGGCCGAGCAGGTTGAGGTCGGAGCGGGCCTGGGTGGGCGAGGTGTGGTCGCCTTCCACTGCGCCTTGTGGGGTGGGGATCTCGCGGATCGGCACGATTGGCGTGCCGTCGCGGCGGTCGAGCACGTACAGGCTGCCTTGCTTGGTCGGTACGATGATCGCCGGTTTCACGCCATCGTCGGTTTTCAGGTGTACCAGGGTCGGCTGGCTGCCGACGTCCATGTCCCACAGGTCGTGATGGGTGAACTGGTAGTTCCAGCGTGCCTTGCCGGTGGCCAGGTCAAGGGCGACCACGCCGGCGCTGTACTTCTCGGCGCCCGGGGTGCGGTCGGCGCCCCACTGGTCCGGGGTCTGGTTGCCCAGCGGCAGGTAGATCATGCCAAGGTCTTCGTCGACGCTGGCGATCGACCACATGTTGGCCGAGTTGCGGCTGTACATTTTGCCGGCAGCCAATGGCTTGGTGTCGTCCGGGTTGTTGCTGTCCCAGTTCCACACCAGGTGGCCGTCGTGCACGTCGTAGGCGCGGATCACCCCGGACGGCTCATTGGTCGACTCGTTGTCGGTGACGTGGCCACCGATGATCACCAGGTCACGGGTAATCGCAGCAGGCGAGGTGGAGTAATAGCCGCCGGCGGTGAACGGGCCAATGCCGGTGGTGAGGTCGATCACGCCCTGGTTGGCGAAACCTTCGCAGACCTTGCCGTTGTCGGCGTTGATGGCGATCAGGCGGGCATCTGCAGTCGGCAGGTAGAGACGACGCGGGCAGGCTTGGGCCACCGCCTGGCCTGCGTCGGTAATTTTCGGTGCCGGGCTGCCGTCGCGGCTGACGTAGCGGTTTTCGTCATAGTACGAGACGCCACGGCAGGTCATGTGGGCAAAGCCCTTGAAGGTCCCGGTCGGGCTCTTGACCTGCGGGTCGTAGCGCCAGATTTCCGCGCCAGTGTCCGGGTCCAGCGCCAGCAGGCGACTGTGCGCGGTGCAGGCGTACAGCATGCCGTTGACCTTCAACGGGGTGTTCTGGTTGGTCAGCTCCACCGGGTCGTTTTCGGTTGGCAGATCACCGGTGCGAATGCGCCAGGCCTCTTCCAGACGGTAGGCGTTCTGCGGGGTGATCTGGTGCAGCGGCGAGTAGCGGTCGCCATGCTCGGTACGGCCGTAGGCCTGCCATTCGCCGTCGGGCATGGCCGGTGCGGCACTGGCCATTTCGCTGCTGTCGCGGCCCAGTTCGCCGAACACTTCACCGGGATGGGTGAACTGGCTGCCCAGCGCGCAAGCGCCCGAAGCGACCACTGCCAGGCCGAGCAGTGCAGTATTGGCTTTGCTGGCCGGGCCGATCAGCGGGCGACGTGCCCACGGTAGCAGCAGTACCACGCCGATGGCGAACCAGATGGCCAGACGGGGCACCAGTTGCCACCAGTCCAGGCCCACTTCGAGCAGGGCCCAAACGGTGCTGCCCAGCAGCACCAGGCCATACAGGCCTAGGGCGATCTGGCGTTGGGCCAGCAGCAGGATGCCCGAAAGGGCAAAGCCGATACCGGCGATCAGGTAGTACAGCGATCCGCCCAGCTGGCTCAGCTTGATACCGCCGGCCAGCAGGGCCAGGCCCATCAGCAACAGCAGCGCGCCAATCAGGCGCGGTAGCCAGCGGCTTCCTTGGTTCGCACCTTCAGTGCTCATCGTAGGTTCTCCGTCAGGTCAAAAAAGGGGTTAGAAACTGCTCTGGATCTTCAGGCCGCCGATCAGGGCGCCATCGACCTGCGACACCCCGCCCGGGTGGCGGATGTACTGCAGGTTGGGGCGTACCGTGAGCCAGTCGGCCAAATGAATGCCGTAGTACAGCTCGGCGCTGTACTCGGTGTCCTGCACGGGCAGGAAGCCTGGGTTGTCGTAGTCGTAGAGGCCGGCGGCCTGGTTGGCCAGGCGGGCGTTCTTGCGATAGGCAGGGTTGACGTGTACGCGGGCCAGGGCGAAACCGATGTCGTCCTTGGCGCGGGCATCGAAGGGCCCTTTGAATACCAGTCCTGCCTGCACATAGTTGTCGATGGCATTGGTCTTCTTGTCATGCACGGTGGCGTTGGCGAACACGCTCAAGCCGCGTGACTGGTCGGACGCCAGCGAGGTGACCTGCTGCTGGGCGCCAATCCACAAGCCGTGCTTGCTCGAGCTGCTGCGGTAGGCGGCGCCGCTGATGGCGGCCGGCTGACCGTTGCTGTCCTTGAGAACATCTTGTGCCTTGGCATTACTGTAGTAGTAGCCGGCACGATATTCCCCTTTCAAGCCTTGGATACGTGGGGTCCATACCAGTTCGAACGGCATTACCGCACCTTGGGTGCCGCTGCCGCTGAGCTTGAAACCATTGCCAGATTCAAGGTTGGAAGGGTTCTGCTCGAAGACGCCGACCTGTGCGTACAGCTCAGGGGTAAGGTTGTAGCGCACGCGCAGGGCCCACTGGCTGACTGGCCAGTTGTACCAGATGCCACCCACCCAGTTGCCCACCTGCGAGCCGCAGAAGGCCAGGTTCTGGAAGTCGCAAGGGAAGCTGTTGAAGTCCTCGCCTTCACCGAAGCGGCCGAATTTCACATCCAGCGCACCGTCGAAGTACTTCTGCTTGATCCACATCTGCGTCAGCCGCCAGGTTTCGCCGCGGCCCCAGACTTCCTGGGCGGAGGTGAAGCCGCCGACACGCGGGTCGTTGATGCGGTCGTTGCTGATGTTGTCGCCGTGGCGCTCGGTGACGGTCAGCTGGAATTCGGTGTCGTGCCAGCCGAGGATCTTCTCCAGGTCCAGGTGGCTGCCGAAGGTGAACTGGTCGCTGTAGCGCGCGGTGCGGTCGTGGTCGTAGCCGCCGTGCAGGTTGCTGCCCATCTCGCCAGTGTAGCCAAGGGTGAACTCGTAGCCCTTTTCCAGCAGTTCGCTGCGGGTTCCGCCCCAGTCGCCGAGCATCCAAGGGGAGTCGCTGGCGAACATTTCGCTGGCGCCGGCGGGGGTTGCCAAGGCACTGAGGGCGAGGCCGATGTAGCAGGTTTTAGGCAGTTGGAACATGAGATAGCGCTATCTTTTGATTATTGAAAAAAACGGCAAGCGCATCGAAGGGCGGGCCCCTCAATGGATATGGCGACAAGATTGTTCGATGAAGCGTTTCAGCTTGCGGCGGGGAGGATATAGGGGAAGTTATAAGAAAAAAAGACAAATTGTCGCAGAGGATTGTTGTTGAACGGGCAACAGTCGTCATTAATCGAGGCAGGTGTAGGAGCGGGTTCACCCGCGAATGCGCCGGTTGTCCTACCATCGTATTCGCGGGTGAACCCGTTTCTACACCGATCTTCGTCGCTTGTGGTTCAGAAGGTGGTACGCAACCCGACTTCCACACTGCGCCCCGGCGCCGGTGCGATATCGCGCAGGATCGAACTGGCATAGCGCACGGTCTGGTCGGTCAGGTTTTCGCCGCGCACAAACGCCAACCACTGGCTCTGACCAATGTCGAAGCGGTAGCCAACGCTCGCGCCCAAGGTGGTGTAGCCATCGGTGCTGGTTTCGTTGGCGGGTTTGCGGTGCTGCGACGCAGCGTGCTGCACGTCTACCCGCGCCTGCCAGCGGTCCAGTTCCCAGACCAGGCCGCTGTTCAGGCGCAGCGGGGCGATGCGGGGCAGTGGCTCGCCGCTGTCCAGGTTCTTGGCCCGGGTGTAGTCACCGGACAACTCCAGCGCAAAGCTGCCGTAACGGTTCTCGACCAGTTGCCAGCGGTCCTGGGCCTCGATCCCGTAGAAGCGCGCCCGCACGCCTTGGTACTGGTATTCCGGGAAGCCGTCGTCATGATCGTGGTCGTGGTCATCCTCGTCATGGTCGTGATCATGTCCGCCCTCACGCAGGTTGCCCGTGCCGATCAGGCCGATGTAGTTGCGAAAATGGCTGTAGAACACCCCAACACTGCCCTTGTGGGTGCCGTTGTCGAAGCGCAGCGCCAGGTCGGCGGAAATGGCCTTTTCCTTGTTCAGGCCGGTGTCACCGACTTCAAACGCGCCGGTGGCTACGTGCGCGCCATTGGCGTACAGCTCGTAAAAGGTAGGGGCGCGCTCGGTGTAGCCAAGGTTAGCGGCCAGCGACCAGATTGGGTCGAACTGGTACACAGCTCCCGACGACAGGCTAAAGGCGTTGAAGCTGCTGGCGCTGTCGGCGTCGACGAAGTTCTCGTTGCCTTTGGCGTCTGGGTCTACGCGGGTGTGCTCCATGCGCGCGCCCAGGCTCAGGTTCAGCCGCTCGGTGGCTTGCCACTGTTCGAGCATGAACAGCGCCACGCTGTCGGTATCGGTATGCGGGACGAAGGCTTCCTCGCCGAGGGCCGAAAATTCGTTACGGCTGACCTGGGCCCCAATGACCCCTTCCACCGGTCCTAGCGGCTGGTGACGGGCTTCGATGCGGGCTTCGTAGCCCTTGTTCTTGAAGGTGGTATGGACCTCGCCTTCCTCGATTTCGCTGTGTTCGTAGTCGGTGTAACCGGCATCTACCTTGACTGAGCTGAACGGGCCGTCGAGGTCGCGCAGTTCGGAGGCGAAGGCGTAGTGATCCTGTTTCATGTCCAGGCGCACGCCGGACTCGGCCACCGAGCCATAGTTGCTGTCGTAACCGCTGTACGACAGGCCGGCGTAGCCGTGGTCCCAGTGGTAGCTACCACCGATTGCGCCGCCGTCCTGGCGACCGTCGCTGTTTTCCAGGCGGTGTTTGCTGCCGGGCTCGTCGGCATCGCGCACCTTGGCGCTGCGCGCGTAGCCCGGGATGCGCAGGTCGTTGAACTGGCGGCTGTTGGCATCCAGGTGCAGGGCGAAGGCGCCGTCGCCGGCCTCCAGCTTGCCGGCGCTGCTGCGGGTGGTGTCGGCGCCGCCGTAACGCAGTTCACCGGCACCGTGGATGCCCTCGATCGGCGAGTCCGGGATGCGGTTGTCGAAGGTGTTGACCACGCCGCCAATGGCATTACCGCCATACAGCAAGGCGGCCGGGCCGCGGACGATTTCGACGCGGTCGACCGTCACCGGGTCCAGGGGCACGGCGTGGTCATAGGACAGCGACGAGGCATCCAGGGCACCGACGCCATTGCGCAGGATACGAATGCGGTCGCCATCCAAGCCGCGGATCACCGGTCGGCTGGCGCCAGGGCCGAACCAGGTAGAGGCAACACCGGGCTGCTTGTTCAAGGTTTCACCGAGGCTGCCGTGCTGCTGTTGCAGCAGGTTGTCGCCTTCGAGCACGGTGCTGGGAGCCGCCAGTTGGCGGTTGCCCAACGGGTTGGCGGTGATGACCTGCGGCTCAAGTTCTACGGCCTGGCTGGGGGATGCAGCCAGCCAAAGTGCGACGGCAAGGGGGGAGAGGCGAAGCGGTGTGTACAGCATGGGAATGGGGCGTTCCTTGGCAGATGCTTTTTAGTGTTACAACATAACATAACTATTCCATCACAGAGGTTTTGCCTCTGGCCAGCGATTTTTCTGTCGACTCGACGGATCCCGCCCACCACTACACTCGTGTAAGGTGCGCATCTTTCCTACGGAGCACAGCATGAGCACGGCCCAACACAACGCGCTGCACGGCAAGACCCTTGAACAGATCCTCACCGAGCTGGTGGCGCATTACCAATGGCATGGCCTGGCCGAGCGCATCGATGTGCGCTGCTTCAAGAGCAACCCGACCATCAAGTCGAGCCTGACGTTCCTGCGCAAAACACCGTGGGCGCGGGAGAAGGTCGAGCAGCTGTACGTGAAGCTGCAGCGCCAGGCCTGACATGTCGCGTCGCCCTTGGCTGACCGGCATGGCCGTGCTGGGCTGGTTCGGCCTGGCCGTGCAGGTGAACCTGGTACTGCTGGCGCGTTGGCAGGAACAGGCCAGCTTGATTGGCGGCCTGATCAATGTGTTCGGCTACTTCACCGTGCTGACCAATACCCTGGTGGCGACGGTGCTCAGCTATGCCGCATTCGGCCGGGAAGGCCGTGGCAAACGCTTTTTCCTGTCGCCATCGGTAAGCTCTGCAGTGGCCGCCAGTATCGTGCTGGTGGCGCTGGCCTACAGCGTGCTGCTGCGTCATTTGTGGCAACCACAGGGTTGGCAATGGCTGGCGGACGAGTTGCTGCACGACGTGATGCCGGTGCTGTATGCCGTGTACTGGTGGTGCGAGGTGCCCAAGGGCAGGTTGCGGCTATGGCATTTGCTGGTGTGGGCGGTGTACCCGGCGGTCTACTTTGGTTATGCGTTGTGGCGGGGGAGTGAGATTGGCGTCTATGCCTACCCGTTCATTGATGTGGCCAGCCTGGGGTATGGGCAGGTGATGCTCAACGCCCTCGGGGTGCTGGCGGGTTTCTGGGGGATAGGGCTGGTGTTGCTTGGGCTGGATCGGTGGCGGGGGCTGCACAGGCTGGCTTGACCTGTACCGGCCTCTTCGCGGGCAAGCCCGCTCCCACAGAGTAATCACAAGCCCATGGGGCTGTGGTATTCGCTATGGAAGCGGGGGACACGCGGTGTCTGGGTGTCAGCAGCAGGGCACAAGATTTCTGATGCCCCCAAATTGCCAGGGCCGCGATTACGTCTTAGTGCTTCTTCCCTTGCATGCTCGAAACCCATTGCTCGCTGCGACTATGCCCACTGGTTCTCAACACGCCCAGGTCCAGCGCATTTTCCCCATCCGCCGCCATTTTGCTTTTGGCTATCTCGGCGATTGCCGTGCCCAGATCCACCGGTGAGTTGGACGCATCCAACGACAGGTCTCGGCGATAGTCATTGCCGCTTAGCGTTTCCTGGGTGACTGAGTTGGCGTCGAGCCTCACGTCGCCTTTGGCCGACTGCAAGCGTGCCCCTACCAGATGAGCGTTGCCACCGACCTGCAGGTCGATGCCGTCGCTGCTTTTGAGCATGGTCTGACGCGCTACGTTGTCGCGCTGTGCATGCGACACGTCGAGGCTGACGGTCGGTGAGAACCCTGGGTCTGCCTTGCTCAGGGCCGAACCGGCCTTTGTCTCGACCTTGCCTCCCAGCGGGCCAGCCACCGATTTGGCCGCGTTGACATAGCCCTGCGGGTTTTTCTCCTGGCTCAGCCTGACATCGCCCTTCACGCTCAGGGTGTTGACGTTGTCCTTGAGGCTGGCGATGCGCAGGTCACCGTCGACTGTGCCGCCAATATGCCCTGCATCCAGGGTGGCACTCTCGATGCGGGTATCGCCGCGGCTTTGCAGGTCGATGCGCTCGGCGCGCAGGTCACTGGTATTCCAGGTGAGGTTGTCGCGCTTGTCGAGCTCAACCTTGAGCCGACCATGCAGGCCGCGGGTGTCCAAGGCGCCCTTGGCCATGTTGAAACCGGCGCCGGCCGAGATGTCGAGGTTGTCGCGTCGCTCCTGGCTGGAAGAGGCTTCAACCAGCATGCCGCCATTGGAGGCGTCGAGGGTGATCTGTTCGGCCGAGGCCTGCAGGCCTTGCAGGTGCAGGGCGATGTCCTCGCGGGCGCTGCTGGTCAGGGTCAGTGTGCCGTTGCTGGCAAACTGGGCATCGACCGCCTGACGCGCATGTTCGTCCTGCTTGCCGTGACTGAAGTGGCCGCCTATGGCTCCCCCCTGGGTCTGGCCAGCCTTGGCCGCCAGCTCCATGCCGCCACCCAGGTTGGCGCCTGTGGCCTGCTGGGTGTTACTGGCCGCCTTGACCTGCAACTGGCCGCCGCTTTGCACCCGTATGTCGCCGGCCTTGGCCTCGCGGTTGCCAATGCGGGTGCCTTCGAGCAACAGGTCGCCTGTGCTGGTCAGTTGAACTTCGCCCTTGGCGTCGATTTGTGCCACTTGTGCCTTGCTCTGCGTGCTCAGCTTCTGGCCATGGTCCAGATAGCCCCGGCCATCGACACCGGTGCTGCCCGGGCGGTTGCCGACTTTGGCCCAGGCATTGCCATCGAGCTGGCGTGACTGCTGTTCGGCCTGGTCGGTCGCCTGGGGTAGGGCCAACGACCCTGCACTGTGCATGACCACGCTGCCTTCACCGCCATCGATGCGGGCCCCTTCGTAGCGGCCATCGCTGCCCAGCTGTACCTGGATACCCTGTTGCCCGTAGAGGCTGCCGGGCACGGCGGTGCTGGCGATATCCTTTTTATCCAGCGACCCTCCTTTGCCGGCGGCGCGTACATTCAAGTCCTCGCCGGTGCTGGTGTCCAGGCGGGCGTCGCCACCATAGGCCAGGCGTTGAACGGTGGTTTCCTGGGTATTTTCGGCGGCGCTCACCTGGTGCTGCTGCGCCTCGATTTTCAGCGAGCCGGCATTGGCCCGCCAGGCTGTGCCCTGGTCGGCCAGTGTGTCAGCCTTGACCTCGACCTTTGCTGCAGACAACTCGCTGACCTGAGCAATGCCACGGCGCTGGTTTTCCAGGCGCTTGAGGTGTTCGACCGTCATGTCGGCCCCCACGCTGGGCGGTGCCATGGCGTCTTCGGGCGAAGCTTGCTGGAAGCGCGGGGCTTCCTCACCCAGCACCAGGCGTTCGATAGGGCGGGTCAGGTCGCGGTATTCGATACTGGCGCCCAGGCTACCCGACCAGTCGTCACGGCTTTGTTCATGTTCATAGGTATCCTGAGCTGCACGGTTGTCGATGCGTTTGGCGGTCACCTGCAGGGTGTTGCCGGCCTCGACGTGCGCGGCCTCAGTGAGCAGTGCATCACTGCGCAATTTCAGATCGCCGCTGGCCTGCAACTCGCTGCGCTGCACCTTGCTGTCGCGTTCGGCTTGCACCTCGCGGTTGTGATGGCCTTCGAACAAACTGCCCAGGCGGTCGATGCCACCGGTTACCGTCAGCCCGCCACCACTTTCGGTGGTACGGGTGGTTGTGTCACGGTCGTTGCGGGTCGCCCCCAGTGTCACCTCCCGCGCCTGCACATCGAGATCGCCGGCAGTGGCCTGGACCTTGCTGCCGTTGACCTGCAGGTGCGCGCTGCTGCTCATGTCCACCGAGGCGCCCTTGAGCTCACTGGCAACCTGGTTGGTCGTGCGCTGCTTGCTGGTGGTGGTCACGACCTCATACGCCACGCCAGCCGCGTACTGGCGAGACTCGGGCTTGCCATCCTCAGCTTCCTGGGTCTGTCTGGCACTGGCCGTGAAACCCCGTTGTTGGTCGCGGGTTTCGCGCTCATCGACCGATTGCGCACTGCCAATCAGCAGGTCGCCTTTGGCCTCGACTTGCAGATGCTTGCCAGCGGCAACCTTGGCGCCCTGGATGCGCATCTCTTCGGCGCTGGCCAGGCGCAGGTTGCTGGTCGAGCTGACGTCGCTGACCAGTACCTGCTGTTTGCGGTCCGTGCTTTCGTGCTTGCTGCCGATCAGGCCGAACAGTTTACTGTCGCTGGTGCGCTGGGTGGAGGTCGTGCTGCCATGGTCTGCCTCGATGGCCAGCGAACCGTTATCGCTGTAGAGCACCGCGTCCTGTTTACCGAACACGGTGCTGCCTTTGATGGCGACCTGGTCGGCGCTCACAGTGAGCTCGCCATCGCTGGTTATGGTGCTGCCTGCAACGACCTGGCCCTCGGTGTCGTTACCTTTGCGGTCACCAAAAAATGTGCCGGACACCAGATCGCCTCGGTAGTCGCGTTGGGTACCGTGTTCCTGCAAGGTGGTGGTGCCGATGTCGGCCTGTTTTGCCTGGATAGCCAGATCGCCGCGGCTGTGCAGGCTGCTGCCCTTTACGTTGAGGTTGTCGCTTGCCTTTATCGACATGTGCCCGGCGCTCAGGGTACTGCCCTTTGCGGTTTCCTTGAGTTGGTCGCTATCGCTGTCACCGCGCCATAAATCCTTGCGATGACGCACCTTCTGTTCGGTGCGTTTGCTGTCGATGCCGGCGAGGATGTCCAGGCCGGCACCGCTGTCGACCATCAGCTCGTTACCGGCGTCCACCTTCGCTGCGGTCATGCGTAAGTCGTCGCCGGACTGCAGCAGCACGCTGTCAGTGCCCAGTAATTGACTGCCCTGTTGTTGCCGGTGGGTGGTGGTGGTCTTGCGGTTGTAGGTTTCACGGGTGACGAACCAGAACTTCTTGTTCCAGCTGTCACTGTCGTGCTTGATGTGCTCGATTGTCTTGGCGTCCAGGGTGAGCTTCTTGCCAGCCCTTGCTTCGATCCGCAGGGCCTGGCCGTCAACCGTTTCAAGCATCAGGTCATCGGCAGCAGTGAGTTTCAGTACGCCACGCTCACTGCGCAGCTCGGTCGGGCGGTCGCCACTGCCGCTGACATGCAGGCCCCCGGCCGAGCTGATGTCGACCCCCTCGGTGCCCAGAATCTGCGAGGCCCCCACACGCACACCGGCGCCTTCGGCAGTACTTACCACACGGATACGCCCGGCGCGCATGGCGCCGAACAGGCTGGCATCAATGCTCGAAGAGGGGCTGGGCAGGTGTTCGACCACCTCGCCGTTGCGGCTGTTGATACGGTTGCGACCGACGGTGATGTCGAGCGTTTCGCTGGCCATGAGCAGGCCTTTGCTGTCCACGCGCGGTGCGATCAGTTCGAGTGCGCCACCGGCATTGCCCTGGCCATGCTCCAGTACCTGCAGGGTGCCACCGGCCGTTAGCGTATCGAGGTACCTGAGCTGTTGCTCCTCGAATTGCGGGGTGCCCACCACGAAGCCTGCGCGGGTGGTGTTGATGAAACTGCCGCCATTGAGGGTGATGCCATTGGGGTTGGCCAGTATGTAGTCGGCCGGGCGCCCGAAGATTTCCTGCGGCCCCTCGATCAGCGAGGCGTTGCGGCTGACCACTTCGTTAAGAATGGTCGAGGCGGCCTGGCCCTGAAACTGCGGGTTGGCCGCCAGGGCGCCGGCCAGTTGCGACTGCCCGGCTGCGGTGGCGTTGTTCAGCACCAGGCCCGGGGTGGCAACGTTGTAGTCGATGAACTGGTTGTGTGACAGCCCCGTGGCGTTGGGCGGCACGATGTCGATCACCGGCACCCCGTGGCCGTTGTGGATGACCGGGGTCCCCCCGGGGCCGCTGGCTGCTTCCAGTCCTGTCTGAGCCAGTGCGGCGCTGGGCCCGAGCACGGCGAGGAAGATTGCCCAGCGCAAGGTATCCGGGCGAACAGGCGGTAACTGCGAGAGTGTTTGCATTTTCTCGTTCTCTTTGTTGTGGGTGAATCAGATGCTCAGGGTCCAGTCCAGCACCCAGAAGCCGGGCTCCAGCCGCCGGCGGGGCAGGTCGCTGGTGTACAAGGCGCGTTGGTAGTCCAGGCGCAGGCGGCTGCCGGGCAGGCTCAGTTCCAACCCTGCGGCGGCCCCGGCCAGGCGCTGTGACTGTTTGCCTTCGGCGGTGCGAACCCAGCCCAGGTCCAGGCCGATGTAGGGGCGTATCTCGAAGGGGGGTGCCAAGATCCGTGGCAGCGCCTGGCTGAATGTATTGCGCCAGACGGCGCTGCTGGCACCGGAGTAAGTGTGCAGACGAAAGCCGCGGACAGCCGAATCGTCGCTGACCAGCAGCTGTTCGACGGCAGGCAGCGGGTCGCGGCTGTACTGCATGGCCAGCTCACTCTGCCAGCGCCAAGGGCTGGGTGCCGGGCCTTGACGCAGGTGCAGCAGGTTGGCGCGGTACTTGCGAAAGTCCGGGCGCAGGCGTTGAGCACCCAGGGGCGAGCTGTCGGCACCCCATGCGTCAATGCCTTGGGCAACGCCGAAGTAACCGTTCCACAGGCCACTTTCGAGCCACAGCAGGTTGATGCCGGCCTCTACCGTGGCCAGCGTCGGGCTCTGCTGGACGATAACCGCGCCAGCGCTGCGGTTGATCAGCTGCTTGCGGTCCAGACGGGCGCTGGCGCTGAGCATGCCTTGCTGGTTGCGCCACAATACCCGCTCGACACTCAGGCCCTGATAGCTGCTGCTGCCGTCGGCAGCCTTGTCGCTGTAGGGGAGGGGGGCTTGATAGCTTAGCTGGCTGGCGCTGAGGGCAAAGGTCCAGGCGCCGTAGGGGATGCTGTAGTACAACGATATCCCTTGGCTTTGGCCGGGCGTATCGAGCACCGTGCGGGTCAACGACAGGCGCAGCTCATCATTGAGGCCAAGCGGGCTGTCCAGGCCAATGCCGAGGTTGACGCGGTGGCGGCCGGTCAGCTCGCTGCCCCGGTTGTCGAAGCGGCTGTCCAGGTGCCAGCGTGATGCAACCTTGCCCGGCTGCACGACCACGCGGGTGCCGCCCTGCAGTTCACCGGGCAGCAAGGTGGCGCCCAGTTCATAGGCGCGAAGGCGGTTGAGCTGGTCCAGGCCTTGCTCAAGGTCGGGCAGGTACAGTGGCTGCCCAAGCAGGCCTGGGAAGGCACTGGAGAGAGACAGGGGCAGGTCGGGGCCTGCCAGTTCGATGGTTTCGACAAAGCCTTCGACAATGACGATGTCCAACGGCATGCCCTCTGCTGGGGGCTGCCGCAGGTAGGGGCGGCTGGTTGGGTAGCCGGCTTGTACATAACGTTGGGTGATGGCTTTGAGCAGCCGGTTGATGTCGGCGATACCCATGCAGGCAGGCGTGAGCGCACGGATGGTGGGCGCAAGTGCCGAGTTCGAAAGCCGGTGCATGCCCGCCACGCGCACGCCATCGACTGCCCAGCAGTGATCGTCGTGCGGGCGGAGGGAAGTGCTGTTGGTCGGTTCAGCCGGGACGGGTATACGCTGCCAGCGTTCCAGCCGCTGCTGTTGCTCCAGCTGCCGCAGCCCATGCTGTTGATCGCGCAGCTGCTGGCTGGCAGGGTCGTCGGCCAGTACCTGGGGAGCGGACAGCAAGCCAGAAAGGCAACCGGCCGACAGCCAATGGGCGATGCGGTGAATCAGGCACGGCATTGAAGCACCCCGCAAATGATGTACGGTTTTCGTACTCGTCTGCGTGGATGCTAGAAATTAAGCCACTCGTATGGATGCAGTACCCTGCCTAAGCACCTGTCAGGCAAATTCGCGCTAATTGGTGAGAAGGTTCCTACAACTTTTGCCGGAAGGCTCTATTTCAAGGGCGGATCTCGATCAGCGTTCCATCCCGAACCAGGTCCCACACTTCCTGCATGTCGCGGTTGCGCATGGCAATGCAACCATCCGTCCAGTCCAGGGTATGGAAGTACCACTCCGGGTATTCATCATTGATCGGTGTGCCGTGAATCATGATCATGCTGCCGGCATTCACGCCTGCCCGGGTCGCGCGGGCGGCATCGCTGATGTTCGGGTAATTGATGTGCATGGCCAGGTTGAAGCGGTCGCTCTGCTTGCGCCAGTCCAGCCAGTACAAGCCCTCAGGGGTTTTCTTGTCGCCTTCGCGTTCCTTGGCGCCCTTGGGCTGCTTGCCCAGCGAGATGCGGTAGGTTTTCAGCGGCTCGCCGCGGCTGATCAACTGCAGGCGGCGCTCCGACTTTATCACCAGCACCTTGTCGATCAACGGTTGCATGGCTTGCTGCGAAGGCGATGGCGTTTGCGCTGCCGGCGCGGGCTTGCGGATGATGGTTTCGGTGAAGGCCGCCTGGGACACCGAGGTAACGCAAAGGCAGAAGAGGGCAAGCAACCAGCGCATGTAACAGTATCCCTGAAGGCGTTTAGGTGTTTTGCGAAACGTTCATCGGCGGCAGGTATTCATGGCCTATGGGGTAGTGCTGGCCGATGCGGTCGCGATAGTAGCATTCTAGTGTGCGAGTGACGGTGCGGAAAGCCAGCTCGTCCCACGGTATCTCATGTTCTTCGAACAGCCGCACCTCCAGGCTTTCGACACCGACGGCAAAGTCCAGGTCCGCCAACTCGGCGCGGAAGAACACATGCACCTGGCTGATGTGCGGCAGATCGAACAGCTGGTACAGGGACGTCGGCCCGACCCGGGCGCAGGCTTCCTCGACGGTTTCGCGACGCGCGGCCTGGTCGAGGGTTTCGCCGTTTTCCATGAAACCGGCGGGCAGGGTCCAGAAACCCCGGCGCGGTTCGATGGCGCGGCGACACAGCAACACCTGGCTGCCCCAGGTCGGCAACACGCCGGCCACGATATTGGGGTTCTGGTAGTGGATGGTCTGGCAAGAGCCGCAGACGTACCGCAGGCGGCTATCGCCCTCGGGGATCCGCTGGGTGACCGGTTGGCCGCACGCGCTGCAGAATTTCATGTGTGGTTCCTTATGTTCAAGGCTATCTTGGCGCGGCCACCGTGCCGTCGCAAGCGCTGGGGCTTGGGTGCTTCGCGGCTTTGGTGCATGATGCAACACAGGACCTGGATACGAGCGTGCGCAATGCTGGACGAGCTACTTCGCCGAATGAGCAACCACCAACCCGCGTCATTGGAAACCGACAGGCGGTTCCCCGAAGCGGCGGTCCTCTTGCCCATTACCCGCAGCGAAGCGCCCGAACTGGTCTTGACCCTGCGCGCCAAAGGCCTGTCTACCCACGGTGGTGAAGTAGCCTTTCCCGGTGGCCGCCGCGACCCGGAAGACCCGGACCTGGTCTTTACTGCCCTGCGCGAGGCTGAAGAAGAAATCGGCCTGCCCCCTGGCCTGGTGGAGGTGATTGGTCCGCTCAGCCCGCTGATTTCGCTACATGGCCTGAAAGTGACGCCATTCGTCGGGCTTATTCCCGACTTCGTCGAATATCGCGCCAATGATGCCGAGATAGCGGCAGTATTCACCGTGCCGCTGGAATTCTTCCGGCAGGACCCGCGCGACCATACCCACCGTATCGATTACCAGGGGCGTAGCTGGTATGTGCCCAGTTACCGCTATGGTGAATACAAGATCTGGGGTTTGTCGGCGATCATGATCGTCGAGCTGGTCAACCTGCTGTTCGATGCCGGTATCAGCCTGCATCAGCCCCCGGAGCGTTACATCGAAAATTGAGCGGGGCCTACCCCGCCGTCTGCGTCGCAGCCTGAGGAACAAGCATGAAATATCGCCTGGGCGACCTGCGGGTCGAGAGCCACCCCACCAGTTGGGCCGCACCCAATGCCACGCTCATTGGCAGCGTGCGCCTGCAAGCCAATGCTAGTGTGTGGTTTGGCGCGGTGTTGCGCGGTGATAACGAGCTGATCGACATTGGCGAAGGCAGCAACGTGCAGGATGGCACGGTGATGCACACTGACATGGGCTCGCCACTGACGTTGGGCAAGGGCGTGACCGTTGGCCACAATGCCATGTTGCATGGCTGCACGGTGGGCGACTTCAGCCTGGTCGGTATCAACGCAGTGATCCTCAATGGCGCACGCATCGGCAAGCACTGCATCATCGGCGCCAATGCACTGATCGCCGAGGGCAAGGAAATTCCAGACGGTTCGCTGGTGATGGGCTCGCCGGGCAAGGTGGTACGCGAACTGACCGAGCAGCAGAAGCGCATGCTTGAAGCGAGTGCCGCACATTACGTGCACAATGCCCAGCGTTATGCGCAAGCGTTGGTGGTTGATGATGAGTGATGTAGCAGAGCGGCCGGTGGCATCGCCGTGCGTGAGCATTTGCGCGCTGGATGAGCAGGATATCTGCACCGGCTGCCAGCGTACCGTGGCCGAGATTGGCCGCTGGGGGCGGATGGACAATGATGAGCGTCGGGCGGTGCTCAAGCGTTGTCATGAACGGGCGGTAGAAGCCGGCCTCATCTTGCAGGCCTGACGCGAACCCTGTAAGAGCGGGTTTACCCGTGAACACTGGCGAAGCCGGTGCCATGCACCGCAGTGGCAGCTTCGCGGGCACGCCCGCTCCCACAGGTTGCAGCGTCAGTCTTGAGGGCTGCACAACATCTGTGGGCGCGGGTTTACCCGCGAACGGCCCAGCGGTAATCTGTACGGCTTGCCCACAGACAGCCCGCCATGTTCTATCTGATTGCCTACATCAGCAGCGTAGTGCTGATCAACTACGCCTTCTCCAGTGCCCCGCACCTGGACATCATCTGGTCCGCCTGGGGTGGCCTGGTGTTCATCCTGCGCGACATGGTGCAGACCCGTTTCGGTCATGGCGCCCTGTTCGCCATGCTGGTGGCACTGGTGCTGTCCTATGTCACATCGGAGCCGGCCATCGCCCTGGCCAGCGCCACTGCGTTCTTCATTTCCGAGCTGATCGACTGGCTGGTGTTCAGTATCACCCGTCGGCCGCTGCGCGACCGCCTGTGGCTCAGTTCGGCGCTGAGCATCCCGGTGGATACCTTCATTTTCTTTGGCATGATCGGCGCGCTGACCCCGGCAGTGATCGGCACAGCGATGGCCTCGAAGTTCGCCGGTGTAACCGCGGTGTGGCTGGCCATGGCATTTCGCGCCCGGCGGGCCGCCGTGGCCGGTTGATGGTGTAGAATAGCGGTCCTTTTTCAGCGGGTGGCGCCTAGCCTGGCGCGGCCCCGGATGCCTTCGAGGACCTGAAATGACCCGTATCGGAACCCCATTGTCGCCCACAGCGACCCGTGTACTGCTCTGCGGCTGTGGCGAGCTGGGCAAGGAAGTGGTAATCGAGCTGCAGCGCCTGGGCGTCGAAGTAATCGCCGTCGACCGTTACGCCAATGCTCCGGCAATGCAGGTGGCGCATCGCAGCCATGTGGTCAACATGCTCGATGGCGTTGCCCTGCGCGCGGTGATCGAAGCCGAGAAGCCGCACTACATCGTGCCGGAAATCGAAGCCATCGCCACCGCCACCCTGGTCGAGCTGGAAAACGAAGGTTTTACCGTGGTGCCGACGGCCCGCGCCACCCAGTTGACCATGAACCGCGAAGGCATCCGCCGCCTGGCTGCCGAAGAGCTGGACCTGCCAACCTCGCCGTACCACTTCGCCGACACCTATGAAGACTACGCCAAGGCTGTAGCCGACCTGGGTTACCCGTGCGTGGTCAAGCCGGTGATGAGCTCGTCGGGCAAGGGCCAGAGCCTGCTGCGCAGCGATGCTGACCTGCAGAAGTCGTGGGACTATGCCCAGGAGGGCGGCCGCGCTGGCAAGGGCCGGGTGATCGTCGAGGGTTTCATTGACTTCGAATATGAAATCACCCTGCTGACCGTGCGCCACGTGGGCGGTACCACCTTCCTTGAACCCGTCGGCCACCGTCAGGAGAAGGGCGATTACCAGGAGTCCTGGCAGCCACAGGCCATGAGCCCGAAGGCGCTGGCCGAATCGCAGCGCGTGGCCAAGGCGGTCACCGATGCCCTCGGCGGTCGCGGCCTGTTTGGTGTGGAATTGTTCGTGAAGGGCGACCAGGTGTGGTTCAGCGAAGTATCGCCGCGCCCGCATGACACCGGTCTGGTTACCCTGATTTCCCAGGACCTGTCGCAATTCGCCCTGCATGCCCGCGCCATTCTCGGTCTGCCGATTCCGGTGGTGCGTCAGTTCGGCCCGTCGGCCTCGGCAGTGATCTTGCCTGAAGGCCAGTCCCAACAGACCAGCTTCGCCAACCTGGGGGCAGCGCTGAGTGAGCCGGATACCGCCATTCGCCTGTTCGGCAAGCCGGAAATCAACGGTACCCGCCGTATGGGCGTGTGCCTGGCGCGTGACGAGTCGGTCGAACTGGCGCGTGCCAAGGCGACCCGTGCTTCGCAGGCGGTCAAGGTCGAGTTCTGATCCGAGAATACTGGGGCTGCAGCCCTATCGCGACACAAGGCCGCTCCCACAGGGATAGCGCAGCTTCCAGGCTTACGCTATCCCTGTGGGCCTTGTGTCGCGATAGGGCCGCAAAGCGGCCCCAGTGGCTTACAGCGCGGTATCCCGCGTCTCTTTAAGGCACAGCACGGCTATCAGGCTGATCACCGCCGCCACCGACACATAACCCCCCACCCAGCTCAAACCCCCCATGCTCACCAGCTTCTGGGCAAAGAAGGGTGCCGCCGAGGCGCCGACGATACCGCCCAGGTTATACGCCGCCGAGGCACCGGTATAACGTACGTGGGTCGGGAACAGCTCTGGCAGCAGTGCACCCATCGGCGCGAAGGTCACCCCCATCAGGAACAGCTCGATGGCCAGGAACAGCGCCACGCCCGCAGTCGATCCCGAGGTCAGTAGTGGCTCCATGGTAAAGCCCGAAGCTATCGCCAGCAGGCCGCCGACGATCAGTACCGGCTTGCGCCCGTAACGGTCACTGAGCCAGGCCGACAACGGTGTGGCCAGTGCCATGAACACCACCGCGAAGCACAGCAGGCCAAGGAACGTTTCGCGGCTGTAGCCCAGTGTGGTCACGCCGTAGCTCAGCGAGAACACCGTGGAAATGTAGAACAGTGCATAGCACACCACCATGGCCGCAGCGCCCAGCAGGGTTGGCAGCCAGTATTTCGAGAACAGGTCGACCACTGGCATTTTCACCCGCTCGTGGCGAGCAACGGCCTTGGCGAACACCGGGCTCTCTTCGAGTTTCAGGCGCACGTACAGGCCCACCAGTACCAGTGCGGCGCTGAGCAGGAATGGAATGCGCCAGCCCCACTCGCGGAACTGCTCGTCGCTGAGCACCAGGGCCAGGGTCAGGAACAGGCCGTTGGCCGCCAGGAAGCCGATTGACGGGCCCAGTTGCGGGAACATGCCGAACCAGGCCCGCTTACCTTCCGGGGCGTTTTCGGTAGCCAGCAGGGCCGCGCCACCCCATTCGCCGCCCAGGCCCAGGCCTTGGCCAAAACGCAGCAGGCAGAGAATGATCGGCGCCCACACGCCAATGCTGTCATAGCCTGGCAGCACGCCAATGGCGGTGGTGGATACGCCCATCAGCAGCAGCGAGGCGACCAGTGTGGATTTGCGACCGATGCGGTCGCCAAAATGGCCGAATAACGCCGAGCCCAGTGGCCGGGCGAGAAAGGCGATACCGAAGGTGAGGAAGGCGGCCAGCATTTGCGCGGTGCCCGACCCGGACGGGAAGAACACCGGTCCGATCACCAGGGCAGCGGCGGTGGCGTAGACGTAGAAATCGTAGAACTCGATGGCGGTGCCGATGAAGCTGGCAGTGGCTACCCGCGCAGGCGAGTTGACTGGCGCGGCAGGCGCTTGGGCATAAGTGCTGCTTGTCATTGAGGAGGTCCCTGACAGTCTGGTCCGGCTCCATGGGCTTGGCCCGCAACGGCATGCCCTGCAAAAGGGCGGGTACGGTTAAGCGGGCGCCGGAGCGTTTTGTTGTGTGCGCCCGACTGACGATAGCCCAAGGGGGTAGGGGCGGGGCGGGTACTGTTCGGGGGTGTTGACGCAGGACCGCAGGGCGTATCAGTGGAGCGGACTGGCCGTGGAGCGCCGGGTGCGGGTAGCAGGCGTGACGGCGGGGCTGGGTAAGCGTGACCCGAGTATAGCTATCGGGTCACGGTCCACACCAGTATCTTGCTGGCACAATTGTCCTCTGTTTCAAGGATTTCCAGGCGATAGCGGCCTATCTTCAGGCAAACAGCGCTTTCCGGGATGCTTTCCAGCGCTTCGGTAACCAGCCCGTTGAGGGTTTTCGGCCCGCCGTCGCAGGGCAGGTGCCAGCTCAGGGTGCGGTTGATTTCGCGTAACGAAGCGGTGCCGTCGATGACGAAGGTGCCATCGGGCTGCGGGTGCACATGCGGGTTATCCAGGCTTTGCTCGTCCTCGAACTCGCCGACGATCTCTTCGAGGATGTCTTCCAGGGTGACGATGCCAAGTACTTCGCCGTACTCGTCCACCACCACGCCCAAGCGGCGTTGCTGCTTGTGGAAGTTCAACAGCTGCATTTGCAGGGGCGTGCTTTCCGGTACGAAATAGGGTTCGTAGCAGGCGCTGTGCAGCGCTTCCAGGGTCAGCTCGGCCTTGGGCAGCAGGTGGCTGATCAGTTTGGTGTTGAGGATCGCTTCGACCTGGTTGATGTCGTTGTGGTAGACCGGCAGGCGGGTGTGGCGGCTGACGATCAGCTGCTCGATGATGCGTTCGATCGGCTCGTCGAGGTTGATGCCATCCACTTCGTTGCGCGGCACCAGGATGTCGTTGACGGTGATCTTGTCCAGCGACTGCAGGCCGTCGAGCAGACCCTGACGAGGCGCTTCGTGCTGTTCATCTTCATCGAAGTCGTCGGCCTCCTGCGTGTGCAGGGCCACAGCTGTGGGCTGTGCCCGGAACGGGCGCAGAATCAGCTTGGCGGCGCCGTCCAGCAGACAGGCCAGTGGCTGCAGCAGTGCGAGAGGCACTTTCAGCAGGTTGGCACCAAGGCTCACGAACGCCTGCGGGTTACGCCGGGCCAGGCGCCGCGGCAGGTACTCGGCAAACACCAGCAAGGTGAGGGTCGCGGCCAGGCCTGCCAGCCAGAAGCCGTGCTCGCCGCTCTGGCGCTGGCCCATCAGGCAGGCCAGCCCCAGCACCAGCAGCTTACCCAGGCTGGCGCACAGCACCAAGGCCTGGGCTGGCAGCACGGGATGGCCGTCTTCGCCGGCGCGCAGTGTGCCATTGAGTTGAAGGCGGGCAGCTTCCACTGCAGTGAACAGTGCTGACCACAAAAGGGCCAGTGCCAGAGTGCCGAATAGCGGTGCGTACGGCAGGGTGTCCATGGGCGGCCGTCAGATATGCAAGATGAATTCGCGAACCAGCTTGCTGCCGAAATAGGCCAGCATCAGCAGGCAGAAACCGCTCAGCGTCCAGCGGATGGCCATGTGGCCCCGCCAACCCAGGCGGGTGCGGCCCCACAGCAGCACGCTGAACACCACCCAGGCGACACAGGCCAGCAAGGTCTTGTGCGCCAGGTGCTGGGCGAACAGGTTGTCGAGGAACAGCCAGCCGGAGATCAGCGACAGCGACAGCAGGCACCAGCCGGCCCAGAGGAAGCCGAACAGCAGGCTTTCCATGGTTTGCAGTGGCGGGAAGTTGCGGATCAGCCCGGACGGGTGCTTGTTCTTCAGCTGGCGGTCCTGCAGCAACAACAGCAGCGACTGGAACACCGCGATGGTGAACAGCCCGTAGGCCAGGATCGACAACAGGATGTGCGCAAGGATGCCGGGTTCTTCGTTGATCAGCGGTACCGTGCCGGGGGGGGCGAACTGGGCCAGCAGCGCGGTCACCGCACCCAGCGGGAACAGCAGCACCAGCAGGTTTTCCACGGGTATGCGCAGGCAGGCCAGCAGGGTCAGGGAGATGACGGCCACGGCGATCAGGCTGGCGGCGCTGAAGAAGTCCAGGCTCAGGCCCAGCGGGGTGATCAGCTGGAAGAACAGTGCACCGGCCTGGGCCAGGACCGCGATGGCACCCAGCAGGCCAAGCAGGCGCTTTTCGGCCTTGCGGCCCTGGGACAGGTATGAGCCCTGGTAGATGGCCGCCGCTATATATAGGCCGGCTGCGATCAGGTTGGGGATGAGGCTGGGTGAGGAGAACATAAGTCCTGGTTGGCGAGCCTTTAAAGAGACGGAGTTTGGCATAGATTCTGCCGCTCTAGGAAGACTGAAGGGTTGTGTCAGGGCATTCGCGGGCACGCCCGCTCCCACAGGTATGGCGCAGGCCTGCAAGCAATGAGGATCCTGTGGGAACGGGCGCGCCCGCGAAGAGGCCAGCACAGCCACCGAATATCTACCAAGGTGTGCGTCGCCGCTGCACTTCGCTATAATCGCCGCCTTGCTGTGCCCGGCGGGTGTGTATTTCCCCCCTGGCACCTGACAAACCTCGGCTTTACTGGGCCTGAAAGGATCACCATGTTCGAAAACCTGACCGACCGCCTGTCACAGACGCTGCGCCATGTCACCGGCAAGGCCAAGCTGACCGAAGACAACATCAAGGACACGCTGCGCGAAGTGCGCATGGCGCTGCTCGAGGCCGACGTTGCCCTGCCGGTAGTCAAGGATTTCGTCAACAGCGTCAAGGATCGTGCGGTCGGTACCGAGGTGTCGCGCAGCCTGACCCCGGGCCAGGCCTTCGTGAAGATCGTCCAGGCCGAGCTGGAAAGCCTGATGGGCGCGGCCAACGAAGACCTCGCACTGAACGCCGCCCCGCCTGCTGTCGTACTGATGGCGGGCCTGCAGGGCGCCGGTAAGACCACCACCGCCGGCAAGCTGGCGCGCTTTCTTAAAGAGCGCAAGAAAAAGAGCGTGATGGTGGTGTCTGCCGACGTCTATCGTCCGGCGGCGATCAAGCAGTTGGAAACACTGGCCAACGATATCGGCGTCACCTTCTTCCCGTCCGATATCAGCCAGAAGCCGGTGGCCATCGCCGAAGCCGCCATCCGTGAAGCCAAGCTGAAGTTCATCGACGTCGTCATCGTCGACACCGCCGGCCGTCTGCACATCGACGCCGACATGATGGACGAGATCAAGGCGCTGCACGCTGCTGTCAAACCGATCGAGACGCTGTTCGTGGTCGACGCCATGACCGGCCAGGACGCTGCCAACACCGCCAAGGCCTTTGGCGAGGCGCTGCCGCTGACCGGTGTGGTGCTTACCAAGGTTGACGGTGACGCCCGTGGCGGTGCTGCGCTGTCGGTACGTGCAATCACCGGCAAACCGATCAAGTTCATCGGTATGGGTGAGAAGACCGAGGCCCTCGAGCCGTTCCACCCCGACCGCGTCGCTTCGCGCATCCTCGGCATGGGCGACGTGCTCAGCCTGATCGAGCAGGCCGAGCAGACCATCGACAAGGCCAAGGCCGACAAGCTGGCCAAGAAGCTGAAGAAGGGCAAGGGCTTCGACCTCGAAGACTTCCGTGACCAGCTGCAGCAAATGAAGAACATGGGCGGTCTCGGCGGCCTGATGGACAAGCTGCCAAGCATCGGCGGGGTCAACCTGTCACAAATGGGCAACGCCCAGGGCGCGGCCGAAAAGCAGTTCAAGCAGATGGAAGCGATCATCAATTCCATGACCCCGGCCGAGCGCCGTGACCCTGATCTGATCAGCGGTTCGCGCAAGCGCCGTATTGCGTTGGGTTCCGGTACCCAGGTGCAGGACATCGGCCGGCTGATCAAGCAGCACAAGCAGATGCAGAAGATGATGAAGAAGTTCTCTGCCAAAGGCGGCATGGCCAAGATGATGCGCGGCCTCGGTGGGATGCTGCCAGGTGGCGGCATGCCAAAGCTGTAACCCCTGATCCGGGTGCCTGCCTTTTGTCGGGCAGGCGCCCAGAACCCCCGCTGTCGCGGGGCAACAGCCGCGAATTTCGCGGCGCAACCGGCAAATCTGGACGGCAGGGCGAGGCCTTGCCGAAAAAGTCATTTGCAAATGTCCGTGTATTCCCCGAGAATATGCGGCCTTTTGGGCACCCGTGTGCCTATTTGGCATTCAGATTTGCAGTACCAGCTGCTGTATCAACTGCAGCACCGACTATAGGAACGATGTTCACATGGTAACCATTCGTCTGGCCCGTGGCGGCTCGAAAAAGCGCCCATTCTACCACCTGACCGTGACCAACTCGCGTAACGCCCGTGACGGCCGTTTCGTTGAGCGCGTAGGTTTCTTCAACCCAATCGCCGCTGGCGCCGAAGTTAAGCTGTCGGTCAACCAAGAGCGCGTCACCTACTGGCTGAGCCAGGGTGCACAGCCGTCTGAGCGTGTTGCTCAGCTGCTGAAGGAAGCTGCCAAGGCCGCTGCCTGAATAGTATGAACGCGACGCCAGAAAAGGCTGACGACCTCATCGTCGTTGGCAAGATTTTTTCGGTTCACGGCGTTCGCGGCGAGGTGAAGGTGTATTCCTTTACCGATCCGATTGAAAACCTGTTGGATTATCCACGCTGGACGCTTCGGCACGAAGGCAAGGTAAAGCAGGTCGAGCTGGTCAGCGGTCGTGGCTCCCAAAAGGGCCTGGTCGTGAAGCTGAAAGGTCTCGACGATCGCGATGAAGCCCGTCTTCTGAGCGGTTACGAAATCTGCATCCCGCGGAGCCTTTTGCCCAACCTGGCTGCCGACGAGTACTACTGGTACCAGTTGGTAGGTCTGAAGGTCATCAACCAGGACGAACAACTGTTCGGCAAGGTCGATCACCTGTTGGAGACCGGTGCGAACGATGTAATGGTGGTCAAGCCCTGCGCAGGCAGCCTGGATGATCGCGAGCGTCTGTTGCCCTATACGGAGCAATGTGTGCTGGCAATCGACCTCGAAGCAGGCGTGATGCGGGTCGAATGGGACGCGGACTTCTAAACGATGGGTAACCTTCGCGTAGACGTCATCACGTTGTTCCCCGAGATGTTCTCGGCCATCACGGAGTACGGCATTACCAGCCGCGCGGTGAAACAAGGGTTGCTTCAGGTGACTTGCTGGAACCCGCGGGACTACACCACAGATCGTCACCACACGGTAGATGATCGACCGTTTGGCGGTGGTCCGGGCATGGTGATGAAAATCAAGCCTCTGGAAGACGCCCTGGTTAGCGCCAGGCAGGCTACCGGAGCAGCGGCGAAGGTGATCTACCTTTCGCCACAAGGCCGCAAGCTGACTCAGCAGGCGGTCAAAGGCCTGGCCGAACAGGAATCGTTGATCCTGATCGCCGGTCGTTATGAAGGCATCGACGAGCGCTTTATCGAGGCTCATGTCGATGAGGAGTGGTCGATTGGCGACTATGTGCTTTCCGGTGGCGAGCTGCCGGCCATGGTACTGATCGATGCGGTTACGCGACTGCTGCCCGGAGCTTTAGGGCATGTGGACTCGGCGGAAGAAGATTCCTTCACCGACGGTCTGCTCGATTGCCCGCACTACACCCGGCCAGAGGTGTATGCGGATCAGCGTGTTCCCGACGTGTTGCTAAGTGGCAACCATGCACATATCCGGCGTTGGAGGATGAAGCAGTCCCTTGGTAGGACCTTCGAACGACGCGCCGATCTTCTGGAAAGTCGCTCGCTTTCTGGAGAAGAGAAGAAGCTGCTCGAGGAATATCTCCGCGAGCGGGACGATAGTTAAACGTATCGATGGTGGATCGCGTATCCATCTTAGGAGCACAGCATGACCAACAAGATCATCCAGCAGCTCGAAGCCGAGCAGATGAGCAAGGAAATCCCGACCTTCGCACCAGGCGACACCGTTGTCGTTCAGGTTAAAGTGAAGGAAGGTGAGCGTTCCCGTCTGCAGGCGTTCGAAGGCGTCGTTATCGCCAAGCGTAACCGCGGTCTGAACAGCGCCTTCACCGTGCGCAAGATCTCCAGCGGCGTTGGCGTAGAGCGTACCTTCCAGACCTACAGCCCGCAAATCGACAGCCTGGCCGTGAAACGTCGTGGTGACGTGCGTAAAGCCAAGCTGTACTACCTGCGCGACCTGTCCGGCAAAGCCGCTCGCATCAAGGAAAAACTGTCCTGAGTGCAGTTTGCCCGGTGGCCGAGGCCGCCTAGCGAGAAAAAAGCAGCCTTCGGGCTGCTTTTTTGCGTTTTGAAACCCCGAAAATGTGATTGCCATGACGACCCGAGACCAGGAAATCCAACGCCGCACCGAACTGTCGGTGACCCGCGTGACCAAGGCGGTGTTCCCCAATACCACCAACCACCACAACACCCTGTTCGGCGGCACCGCCCTGGCCTGGATGGACGAAGTGTCGTTCATCGCTGCCACGCGTTTCTGCCGCCTGCCGTTGGTGACCGTGTCTACCGACCGCATCGATTTCAAGCACCCGATTCCGGCGGGCTCGATCGTCGAGCTGGTGGGGACGGTGATCAAGGTTGGCAACACCAGCTTGCAGGTGCAGGTGGATGTGTTTGTCGAGAACATGTATCTGGATGGCCGTGACCGGGCGATCCATGGGGTGTTCAGCTTCGTCGCCATCGACGAGGACAAGCGCCCGGTGCCCGTGCTGCCAGGCGCCTGAGTATCACGGCTCCGGTGCTGGCTCGATCAATGCCACCAGGGTCCAGCCCGGCTGCGGCTGCAACGGGTTATCAGGGCTGGCTACATGGACCCAGCCCTGGCCGTCGCGGGCGAACAGCAAGTGTGCCCGCTCGCCATGCAGCGCCTGGTAGGCATCCCAGCCAAAGCCTTCGGTCAGGTTGGTGCTATACAGCTCGGCGCCCTGATGCATGCGGTTGGCCAGTTGCAGATAGGTCATCGGTTTGGCCCCCAATAGATGCCCGCGGTGCTCTTCGGCCGCCCGGTGCTTGTCGCTACGTTGTTTCTCAAGGCCACTGACTAGCACGAACAGCCGACTGTGGCCGAAATCATGACGGAACCTGGCGCAGGCCAGCGCATTGATTTCGCCGGCGGGAGAGAGGCCCAGCAAGTGCCCGAGGCCGACCAGGTCAAGATGGGCGTCGGCATGCTGCGAGGCCGGGTTGCCGAAGTAGGTCGTGAGCCCGTCCATGCGTGCGGCGCGGATGTTTTCCCAGCTGGAGTCCGTCAGCAAAACCCGGCAGCCCAATTGTTGAAGGGCTTTGGCAATGGCCCGGGCCGGTTCGTTGGCACCGACGATGAGAAACCCGCTGGGTGCCGGTTCGGCGACCTTGAGCAAGCGTGCCAGCGGCCTGGCCGTGGCGCTTTGCAGTACCACCGTGCCGATGATAACCGCGAAGGTCAACGGTACCAGCAGCAAGGCATCCTGGTGACCGGCCTGGTGCAGGCGGATGGCAAAAATGGCTGAAACGGCCGCAGCAACGATGCCGCGTGGCGCAATCCAGGCCAGCAGCGCGCGCTCCCGCCAGTTGAGTGTCGAGCCCAGTGTGGCCAGCCAAACGTTGAGCGGACGTGCCAGCAGCTGGATCACCAGCAACAATGCCAGCACAGCAGGGCCAAGGCCCAGTAGGGCATGCAGATCAAGGCGTGCAGCCAGCAGGATGAACAGGCCGGATATCAGCAGCACACTGAGGTTTTCCTTGAAGTGCAGGATTTGCCGCACATCAACCCCGCGCATGTTGGCCAGCCACATACCCATCACGGTCACCGCCAGCAGCCCGGACTCGTGCACGATCTGGTTGGCGGCGATGAAAATGCCCAGTACCGCCGCCAGAGACGCGAGATTGTGCAGATACTCTGGTAGCCACTGTTCGCGCATGATTTGCCCCAGTACCCAGCCCCCTGCCGCGCCCAGGGCGGTACCGCAGAAGATCACACCGGCAAAAGTGATAAGGCTCTGGCTCAGGCCGTTACCCTCGGCGCTGGCGATGATGAAGCTGTAGACCACAACGGCGAGCAGCGCGCCGATCGGGTCGATCATGATCCCTTCCCAGCGCAGGATGTTCGCGATCGTTGCCTTTGGGCGCACCACGCGCAGCATGGGCACGATCACCGTGGGGCCGGTCACCAGCGTCAGGGTGCCGAAAAGAATCGCCAGCGGCCAGTCGAACCCGAGCAGCCAGTGGGTTGCCAGTGCAATCACCAGCCAGGTGACCAGTGCGCCCACCGTGACCAGGCGATGCACCACACTGCCGATCTCGCGCCACTGCGACAGGTGCAGGGTCAGGCTGCCTTCGAACAGAATCAGCGCCACCGACAGCGACACCAGCGGCATCAGCAACGGGCCGAACAGCGCCTCCGGGTCGAGCCATCCCAGCGCTGGGCCGGCAAGGATCCCGGCCAACAACAGAAACAGAATCGCCGGCAACTTCAGGCGCCAGGCCAGCCACTGGCAGGCGAGCGCCGCTGCGCCGATGCCGCCCACACTCAGAAGGATCTGCTGTTCGCTCATGCGGGCTCCCTATGCCGACGTTGTTATGAAAGACTAAGCGCCATTTCGTCGTTTGCCACCGAGATTTCATGCCCGCCCTCGACCACCCCCTGATCGACCAGTTCCTTGACGCCCTATGGCTGGAAAAAGGGCTGTCCGACAACACCCGCGTGTCCTACCGCAGCGACCTGGCGCTGTTCAATGGCTGGTTGCAGGAGCATTCGGTATCGCTGCCGGACGCCGGCCGCGACTTGATCCTCGATCACTTGGCCTGGCGCCTGGATCAGGGCTACAAGCCACGTTCCACGGCGCGGTTTCTCTCCGGCCTGCGCGGCTTCTTCCGTTACCTGCTGCGGGAAAAGCTGGTGGCCATCGACCCGACCCTGCAGGTCGACATGCCGCAATTGGGCAAGCCGCTACCCAAGTCGCTGTCCGAAGCCGACGTCGAAGCCCTGTTGCAGGCTCCGGACCTGGGCGAAGCCATTGGCCAGCGCGATCGTGCCATGCTCGAAGTGCTCTACGCGTGCGGCCTTCGGGTTACCGAACTGGTCAGCCTGACCCTCGACCAGGTCAACCTGCGCCAGGGTGTGCTGCGGGTGATGGGCAAGGGCAGCAAGGAGCGTCTGGTGCCCATGGGGGAAGAGGCGGTGGTGTGGTTGGAGCGCTACCAGCGCGATGGCCGCGCCGAACTGCTCAATGGCCGTCCCAGCGACGTGCTGTTCCCCAGTCAGCGCGGCGAGCAGATGACGCGCCAGACCTTCTGGCACCGTATCAAACACCACGCACGGGTTGCCGGCATCGACAAGCCGCTGTCGCCGCACACCCTGCGGCATGCCTTCGCCACCCACCTGCTAAACCACGGTGCCGACTTGCGGGTGGTGCAGATGCTGCTGGGCCACAGTGACCTGTCGACCACGCAGATCTATACCCACGTCGCCAAGGCCCGCCTGCAGCAGTTGCACGCCCAGCACCACCCGCGTGGATGAATGTTTTTCATGTTCCGCCGACCGGTCCTTGCGACCCCCTTCACTGGCAGTGTGATGTGGTAGGCTTGGGCGGTTTGCACCAAGGGCCGCACGGTCACCGCGTATTTTCCGCAGGTGGCGCCCTCCGGCCCCTGTCCGCCTTCAGGAGTTCCCATGCGCGTGACCCAGTTTTTCGCCGCCGCCGCGTTGGCGCTGGCCAGTACCTTTGCCGTTGCTGCGGCAACCGATAGCAACGCCGGTGCCGAGCAGGCCATCCGTAAATCGTTGCAGAACCTCGAGTTGGAAGTGCCCGTGGAAAGCGTGGCCAGCAGCCCGCTTAACGGCCTGTATGAAGTCAAGTTGCAGGGCGGCCGCGTGCTGTACGCCAGCGCTGACGGCCAGTTCGTGATGCAGGGCTACCTGTTCCAGATCCAGGACGGCAAGCCGGTCAACCTCACCGAAAAAACCGAACGCCAAGGCATCGCCAAGCTCATCAACGGCATTCCAGCCGCCGAGATGGTGGTTTATCCTGCCAAAGGCGAGACCAAGTCGCACATCACCGTGTTCACCGACACTACCTGCCCGTACTGCCACAAACTGCACGCCGAAGTGCCTGAGTTGAACCGTCGCGGTATCGAAGTGCGCTATGTCGCCTTCCCGCGCCAGGGCCTCGGTTCGGCGGGAGACCAGCAGTTGCAGGCGGTGTGGTGCTCCAGCGACCGCCGTGGGGCGATGGACAAAATGGTCGAAGGTGAAGAAATCAAGGCCGCCAAGTGCACCAACCCGGTCAGCAAGCAGTTCCAGCTGGGTCAGTCGATCGGTGTCAACGGCACGCCGGCCATTGTTCTTGAAAGCGGCCAGGTCATTCCGGGCTACCAGCCGGCACCGCAGGTCGCCAAGCTGGCACTTGCCAAGTAATCCAGTTCAGTACGCCGTCGTCATGGGGTGACGGCAAGTTTCACGGTCGGCAAACGTGTCGGCCGTTCAATGGGGAGTTCACAGTGAAACCGGTCAAAGTAGGCATCTGTGGGTTGGGGACCGTCGGTGGCGGAACCTTCAATGTACTTCAGCGCAACGCCGAGGAGATTGCCCGCCGTGCCGGGCGCGGTATTGAAGTGGCACAGATCGCCATGCGCTCGCAGAACCCGAACTGCCAGATTACCGGTACCCCCATTACCGCTGACGTGTTCGAAGTTGCAAGCAACCCGGAGATCGACATTGTCATCGAGCTGATCGGTGGCTATACCATCGCCCGCGACCTGGTGCTGAAGGCCATCGAAAACGGCAAGCACGTGGTCACCGCCAACAAGGCGCTGATTGCCGTGCACGGCAACGAAATCTTCGCCAAGGCCCGCGAGAAGGGCGTGATTGTCGCGTTCGAGGCGGCCGTAGCCGGTGGCATCCCGGTGATCAAGGCCATCCGCGAAGGCCTGTCGGCCAACCGCATCAACTGGCTGGCTGGCATCATCAACGGCACTGGCAACTTCATCCTCACCGAAATGCGTGAGAAGGGCCGTGCCTTCCCAGACGTGCTGGCCGAAGCTCAGGCGCTGGGCTATGCCGAAGCCGACCCGACCTTTGACGTAGAAGGCATCGACGCTGCGCACAAGCTGACGATCCTGGCGTCCATCGCGTTCGGTATCCCGCTGCAGTTCGACAAGGCCTACACCGAAGGTATCACCCAGCTGACAACGGCAGACGTGAACTACGCCGAGGCTTTGGGTTACCGCATCAAGCACTTGGGCGTGGCGCGTCGCACCGCCGAAGGTATCGAGCTGCGCGTGCACCCGACGCTGATCCCGGCCGACCGTCTGATCGCCAACGTCAACGGCGTGATGAACGCTGTCATGGTCAACGGTGATGCTGCCGGCTCCACCCTGTACTACGGTGCCGGCGCGGGTATGGAGCCTACCGCTTCGTCAGTGGTCGGCGACCTGGTCGACGTGGTCCGTGCCATGACCTCCGACCCGGAAAACCGTGTGCCGCACCTGGCCTTCCAGCCAGACTCGCTGTCGGCCCACCCGATCCTGCCGATCGAAGCCTGCGAAAGCGCCTACTACCTGCGCATCCAGGCCAAGGATCACCCGGGCGTACTGGCCCAGGTCGCCAGCATCCTCTCGGAGCGCGGTATCAACATCGAGTCGATCATGCAGAAGGAAGCCGAGGAACAGGATGGCCTGGTGCCAATGATCCTGGTGACCCATGGCGTGGTCGAGCAGCGTATCAATGACGCCATCGTCGCCCTGGAAGCCCTGCAGGACGTGGTCGGCAAGGTTGTGCGCATTCGCGTCGAGCAGCTCAACTAACAAATATTGCCGATGGGCCGCCCGCGCGGCCCCGGCCCCAGCATCGAAGGTTTGCACCCATGCGCTATATCAGTACCCGCGGCCAGGCACCGGCCCTGAATTTCGAAGACGTGCTGCTGGCTGGCCTGGCCAGCGACGGCGGCCTCTACGTGCCGGAAAACCTGCCACGCTTCACCCAGGAAGAAATCGCCTCGTGGGCCGGCTTGCCCTACCACGAGCTGGCCTTCCGCGTGATGCGTCCGTTCGTCGAAGGCAGCATCGCCGACGCCGACTTCAACAAGATCCTCGAAGAGACCTACGGCGAGTTCGCCCACGCTGCGGTCGCCCCGTTGCGTCAGCTGAACAGCAACGAGTGGGTGCTGGAGCTGTTCCACGGCCCGACCCTGGCGTTCAAGGACTTTGCCCTGCAGTTGCTCGGTCGCCTGCTTGACCATGTGCTGGCCAAGCGCAACGAGCGCGTGGTCATCATCGGTGCCACCAGCGGTGATACCGGTTCCGCCGCGATCGAAGGCTGCCGCCGTTGCGACAACGTCGACATCTTCATCCTGCACCCGCACCAGCGTGTATCGGAAGTGCAGCGCCGTCAGATGACTACCATCTTTGGCGACAACATCCACAACATCGCCATCGAAGGCAACTTCGACGACTGCCAGGAAATGGTCAAGGCCAGTTTCGCCGACCAGTCGTTCCTCAAGGGCACCCGCCTGGTCGCTGTCAACTCGATCAACTGGGCGCGGATCATGGCCCAGATCGTCTACTACTTCCATGCAGCCCTGCAGCTGGGTGGCCCGGCGCGCTCGGTGGCGTTCTCGGTACCGACCGGCAACTTTGGCGACATCTTCGCCGGCTACCTGGCGCGCAACATGGGCCTGCCGGTCAGCCAATTGATCGTCGCCACCAACCGCAACGACATCCTGCACCGCTTCATGAGCGGCAACCAGTACGTCAAGGAAACCCTGCACGCGACCCTGTCGCCGTCGATGGACATCATGGTCTCGTCCAACTTCGAGCGCCTGCTGTTCGACCTGCATGGCCGCAACGGTGGGGCGATTGCCGAGCTGATGGCCAACTTCAAGCAAGGTGGCGGCTTCAGCGTCGAGCAAGACCGCTGGACCGAAGCCCGCAAACTGTTCGACTCGCTGGCTGTCAGCGACGAGCAAACCTGCGAGACCATCGCGCAAGTGTTCGCCGCCACCGGTGAAGTGCTCGACCCGCATACCGCAATCGGCGTCAAGGCTGCCCGCGAGTGCCGCCGCAGCCTGGACACGCCAATGGTGGTGCTGGGTACTGCGCACCCGGTCAAGTTCCCGGACGCGGTGGAGAAGGCCGGTGTGGGCAAGGCGCTGGAACTACCCGCGCACCTCAGCGACCTGTTCAGCCGTGAAGAGCGTTGCACGGTCCTGGCCAACGACCTGAAGGCTGTACAGGGCTTTGTCAGCCAGCACGGCAACCGCGGCAAGCCGCTGTAATTGCATGGCGTTTGGGGCTGCAGAGCAGCCCCAACGTCTCAGCCTTTTCCCTCAGGTCTATCAGAAACATCCTATTCGGCCTGCCGAGCACCCCGCATAAATTAGCCGGTCCTCCCAACAGGAGCGGCTCATGCACCAGCCCTATGTGTTGATCCACCAGGCTCGCCCGTCCCACCAGATCCTCTTGCACCAGGCGCTTAACGGCCAAGGCGTCTTCAACGTGCGCATCAGCGAGAGCATCGCTGACCTCGACGCCTGCCTCTGTGCTGAGCGTCGCCCCGACCTGCTGATCCTCGACCACGCCATGCCAGCCCGGGCCGGCCTTGCCCTGTTCGCCCAATCGCAGCGAGCGCGCGCATTGCTGTTCGTCGGTCAGCCTGCCCCAGCGCGTCAAAACCTTGCCCAAGAGGCCAGAAAGCGCGGCATGTGGGTGCTCGACGAGTTACCCTGGCCGCTGTCGATGCCACGCCTGCAGCATGCCTTGCAAACACTGCAGGTGCGCCCAGGGAGGCGTATTCAAACTGTCATGCCAGCCCCGCATGCTCACTGAAGCGGGCGCGGTTTGACGAACTTTCTGCGGCGCCTGCTGGTCAGTTACTTTAGGTCCCACCACGCAGCGAGTGATCCGGATGGAAAGAATCTGCAGCCTGCTCAACGAAGCCCTGACGCCCTATCAGACCCACCTCGGCACCGCCGATCCCAGTGGTAATCGCCAACTGACCGTTCACGACCCTTTCTCAGGTATTACCTTGCGGCGCACGGTCAGCGAGCGCCAATTGCAGGAGCAACGCCTGCTGATCGACCTCGTGGACGGCTTGCACCGAGACCTGCAGATAGCTGAGGGGCGGTTGCAGCCGTGTGTCATTGCAGCATTGCAGAATCGCCAGCAACCGCAGGGAACCTTTGCCTGAGCGGCTTATCAGACAGTGTAAGGGCAGTCAGCCAGTGCTTTGCTCCGGCGCTGGCAAGGCTGTCACGGGAAGTCCTCAAGGGCTTTCGCTTGGCCCCGGGCGTCTTCCCCAGCGTCCGGGGTTTCTTTTTCCGGGCAGGCACGTAACCCCGTCCGCTTTTGCAACGACCGTGCATACCGCTTGGGCTTATTTGTCCTTAAAGAAACGCCGGCTGTCCTCCAGATAGTCCTCCCGCAATGCCAGGTCCAGCCAGCGGGCATACAACCCTGGCAACACATCCCGGCGCAGGGTAGGCAGCAACTGGTCGATGTGGGCAACTACCGCACGCCCCAGTTCGCTGTTTGAGCACCCCACATGCAGAAACTGGTAGCGATTCACGCCCTGCACAGTATGAAACTGGTAGTCAGCCAATGACCCGCCTTGTTGTTGGATCAGGTAGCGCACCTCAGGCCAGTAGCCGAGCACCAGGCGCAGGCGCCCCAGTTGCTGCATCTGCAACAGGTTGGCGGTGGCCTCGTTGCCGTAGTGGCGGCTGAGCGCGCTGTCGGGCAACTGGCGCAGGATGCTGTCAATCTGCGTGCCGTAGCTGCGCTCGGCGACAATCCCCAGTTTCAGCGGGGCCTTGCTCAGCAGGCCCAGCAGGTCCACCTGTTGGCCGTCGAGGTAAGGTGCCACCAGCGCCTGGTTTTCATTGCGCAACACCAGGCCGCCGCTGAGCACGCCCAGCGCTGGAATGGAAAAATGCACATATTTGGCCCGTTCAGGGGTCCACAGCAGGGTTGGGTCGCAGGTGAAGGTGTCACGGTCTTGCAGCATCTGCAGGCCGCGGGCGCGGTTGACCCGCACGATGCTGTGTTCGTACTCGGGCATCTGCTTGATCAGCAGCGGTATCAACTGGTCGATGACCCCATGGCCTTCTTCCGGGCCATCAAAAATGGTGAACGGTGGCAGGTCGCGTACCAGCCAGAAGAGGTGCTCCTTGGCACTTGCTGGCTGCAACAGCAACGCAGGCAACAGCCCACAGAGCAGGACCAGGTGGCGTAGGCAACGCGGCGCGCACATGGAACCGGTCAGCGCCAGGATCAGACCGTGCCCGCTGCGCGCAGGCTGGCGATGGCCGCTGCGTCGTAGCCCAGGCTGCCGAGCAGCGCCTCGGTATGCTCGCCCAAGGCCGGGCCGACCCATTCGCTTGAGCCGGGAGTCTCCGACAGCTTGGGCACGATGCCGGGCATGTGGAATGGCTTGCCATCCGGCAGCTTGGCCTGCAGGAACATCTCGCGTGCCAGGTACTGGGGGTCGTTGAACATGTCTTCGGCCGAATAGATACGGCTGGCCGGCACTTCGGCAGTGGTCAGCACCTGCATCAGCCGCTCCAGTGGGAGGCTGTTGGCCCAGCGGTCGATTACCCCATACAGCTCGTCACGACGCAGGTCGCGGCCGTCGTTGCTGGCCAGGGTCGGGTCGTCGGCGAGGTCATCGCGACCGATGGCCTGCATGAAGCGCTTGAAGATCGCATCACCGTTGGCGCCGATCTGCACATGCTTGCCGTCGGCGCTTGTGTGGATGGAGGAAGGCGTGATGCCCGGCATGATGTTGCCGGTGCGTTCGCGGATGAAACCGAACACATCGAATTCCGGGACCATGCTCTCCATCATGGCAAAGATCGCCTCGTACAGGGCCACGTCCACCACCTGGCCCTGGCCGCCATTGACTTCCCGGTGGCGCAGCGCCATCAGCGCGCCGATCACCCCCCACAGGGCGGCAATCGAGTCCCCGATGGAAATCCCGGTGCGCACCGGCGGGCGGTCATCGAAACCGGTGATGTAGCGCAGGCCGCCCATTGACTCGCCTACGGCACCGAAGCCTGGCTGGTCTTTCATCGGCCCGGTCTGGCCAAAGCCCGACAGGCGCACCATCACCAGGCGCGGGTTCAGCGCATGCAGCACATCCCACCCCAAACCAAGTTTTTCCAGCACGCCCGGGCGAAAGTTTTCGATCAGGATGTCGGCCTCGGCCAGCAGGCGCTTGAGGATATCGCGGCCCTCGGGGTGCTTGAGGTTGAGGGTGAGCGACTGCTTGTTGCGGGCCTGCACGAACCACCACAGCGAGGTGCCCTCGTACAGCTTGCGCCACTTGCGCAACGGGTCGCCGCCATCGGGCGATTCGACCTTGACCACTTCGGCGCCGAATTCGGCACAGATACGCGAGGCGAACGGCCCGGCGATCAGGGTACCGAGTTCGACAACTTTAAGGCCGGCGAGGGGTTTGCTGGGCGTCGACATGGGGTGTCCGTGGCAGTTGGGCAGAGCCGTGGTTTTATCACACGTCGGTTTCGCCGGGTACTGCTGCGGGGCATGGAAGGTGCGGATGGGTTAGACTGTGCCACTTTCTTTTGCACGAAGCCCGTCGACCATGGCCCAGCCGTCCACCACCTACAAGTTCGAATTGAATCTCACCGACCTTGATCGCAACGTCTACGAAAGCGTCAAACAGACTATCGCTCGGCACCCTTCGGAAACCGAAGAGCGCATGGCTGTTCGTTTGTTGGCGTACGCGCTCTGGTACAACGAGAACTTGTCGTTTGGCCGCGGCCTGTCGGACGTCGATGAGCCGGCGCTGTGGGAAAAGAGCCTGGACGATCGCGTGCTGCACTGGATTGAAGTTGGCCAGCCCGATGCCGATCGCCTGACCTGGTGCTCGCGTCGTACCGAACGCACCAGCTTGCTGGCTTACGGCAGCCTGCGAGTGTGGGAGGGTAAAGTGGTGAGCGCGGTCAAGAACCTGAAAAACCTGAGCATTGCCGCTGTGCCGCAAGAGGTGCTGGAAACCCTGGCAACCGACATGCCGCGTAGCATCAAGTGGGACGTGATGATCAGTGAAGGTACGGTATTCGTGACTGACGACCGTGGCCAGCATGAAGTCCAACTGCAGTGGCTGCTCGGTGAGCGTGGTTGAAGCAACCCATGCGTATCGAACCTCGCCCGCTGCCGCCGACCCTGCCATTTCTGGGTAACCTGCCACCCTTGCTGACCCGCCTTTACGCCGCGCGCGGCGTGCAGAGCGAGGCCGAGCTGGACAAAAGCCTGGCACGCCTGCTGCCGTACCAGCAGCTCAAGGGCATAGAGGCCGGTGTGGACCTGCTGGTCGAAGCCATCGACCAGCGTCAGCGCATCCTCATCGTCGGCGACTTCGATGCCGACGGTGCCACTGCCAGCACCGTCGGGGTGCTGGGCCTGCGCCTGCTGGGCGCGGCCCATGTCGATTACCTGGTGCCAAACCGCTTCGAGTACGGCTACGGCCTGACCCCGGAAATCGTCGAGGTGGCGCTGCAGCGCCAGCCGCAGTTGCTGATTACCGTGGACAACGGCATTTCCAGTGTCGACGGGGTGGCGGCCGCCAAGGCCGCCGGGCTCAAGGTGCTGGTCACCGACCACCACTTGCCGGGCGAGCAGTTGCCCGACGCCGATGCCATCATCAACCCCAACCAGCCGGGTTGTGCGTTCCCGAGCAAGTCACTGGCCGGGGTAGGGGTGATCTTCTATGTGCTGATGGCCCTGCGCGCTCGCTTGCGCAGCCTTGGGCGCTACGAGACGCAGCCACAGCCGAACATTGGCGAACTGCTTGATCTGGTGGCCCTGGGCAGTGTCGCTGACGTGGTGCCGCTGGATGCCAACAACCGCATCCTGGTGCACCAAGGCCTTGAGCGCATTCGCGCCGGCCGAGCCCGGCCGGGGCTGAAGGCCATTCTCGAAGTGGCCCGCCGCGACCATCGGCGTATTACCTCGACCGACCTCGGTTTCATCCTCGGCCCGCGCTTGAACGCCGCGGGCCGCCTGGACGACATGAGCCTGGGCATCGAATGCCTGCTGTGCGAAGACGCGGCATTGGCCCAGGACATGGCACAGCAACTGGACGACCTGAACCAGGACCGCAAGTCCATCGAGCAGGGCATGCAGCGCGAGGCCCTGGCCCAGCTCAAGGACCTGCCGGTCGAGTCCATGCCCTACGGCTTGTGCCTGTTCGATGCCGATTGGCACCAAGGGGTGATCGGTATTCTGGCTTCGCGTCTGAAGGAACGTTACCACCGGCCGACCATTGCGTTCGCTGATGCTGGCGACGGCATGCTCAAAGGTTCGGCGCGCTCGGTGCCGGGGTTCCATATTCGCGATGCGCTGGATGCCGTGGCCGCGCGCCACCCGCACCTGATCAGCAAGTTCGGCGGCCACGCCATGGCTGCCGGTTTGTCGTTGCCAGAAGGCAACTTCCCGGCATTCGCCGAGGCCTTCGACGAAGAAGTGCGGCGTCAACTGCGCGAAGAAGACCTGACCGGCCGGCTGTTGTCCGACGGCAGCCTGGCGGTAGAGGAGTTCCATCTCGACCTGGCCAAGGCCCTGCGCCACGCCGGGCCTTGGGGCCAGCACTTCCCGGAGCCGCTGTTCCATGGCGTGTTCCAGTTGGTGGAGCAGCGTGTGGTTGGCGAACGGCACCTGAAAGTGGTGCTCAAGAGCGAATGTGGCTCGGTGCGGCTGGATGGCATTGCCTTCGGCATTGACCGCGAAGTGTGGCCAAACCCGACGGTGCGCTGGGTGGAGTTGGCGTACAAGCTGGATGTGAACGAGTTTCGCGGTAATGAGAGTGTGCAGTTGATGATTGCGCATATGGAGCCGCGCTGAGTTTAGCGTCAGGTGCCTGCCTTGGATCTTGCGCTGGGGCACAAATCGAGCGCCGCCCGCGCGGCGCTCGATCTCCCAGGTGCTGCTCAGGTTCAGTTGCACTCCTTTCTGGGGCGGTAGTAGATCGCCGCTGCCGCAATCAAGATGCTGATGCCGCTAAATGAGAAAATGATAACTGCTAGTGTGGTCTCCCGGTTTCTTACATTGGTGACATGTGCCGCCATTGCAGAATCATAAAGAAACATTCCATTAGGAGCGATTAAGCGCTGAGCCGTTGCAGCGCTTTTAGAGGTTGCTATGTCAACAAAGAGTGGCGTATTTAGGTCCAGGCCCGCTGCATCATAGTATATTTTGTCTGCATAAAGATGAGCGTTGTGGTGTTTTCCATTTGAAGTTTTAAACTTGATGCTGAACGTATAAAGAGATTTGTCGCTATCCCAGGTTTCAGGCTTGGAGGTGAGAAAGGCTGGAACTCGCGACCATAACTCTTCATTGGTGTTTTTGTGTTCGCGCCACATGAATGTGAAGCTGGTGCCTAGGGTGAGATTTATAAGTCCGCCTATTAATAGCGCTTTGGCTTGTTTGTGAGGCGGGAGTTCACGTATGAGTTTTAGCGATTGCTGCCAGATATTCATATCGGCTCGTTACGGCGTGGAGGGTTTTACAGGTTGGCTAGAAGTACTGATCCTGCTGCGCGCTGCTACAGCATATGTAGTTATCTTGATTGTCCTGGTTGTCGTCAATAGGTACGGTAATTGATGGTGCTTGGTCGGGTGACTTTATACCATCTATACTTTCTATGCTTATAGTCAGTGTTGCGTCAGGGGCAGGTATGTCAGGGGTAGATGTCACCGCTACTGAGTTGCTGCTGGAGTTTCCGCTAAGGGGAGGCGGTTGCGTTGAATTGAAAGTCTCGCTCCCTGTTGGGGCGGTGTGAGCCTGGCTGCTATCTGGAAAACTTAGTGGTTCGGTGCCTAGGGATATTTCTGAAGAGTCAGGGTTCCAGTTAACGGTTGTGATCATTCCCTGGTGGGTGGAAAGTATCTGGTCAGGTGAAGCGAGTGTGAAGTCAGGCGCAATCCGTGGCGCGGTAAAACCAGTAAGGTCACCTTGACTCAGCAGGCTGGTAAAGAGTGGAGCCATCTTGTCGTAAGCTGCTTTAGCCAGGTCAGAATTGAAGATGCTATAGAGTGTGGCGGTTACGCCCACGACTGTGGCCCCTCCAGCAATTAAAGGTGCTCCGGCCAGAATGGCGAACGAGGCCACGATGCCTGCGACGTTGCTTGCCAAACTTATGACATCTCCGCTCTTAATTTCCGCGCCCTCTTTGAGGTCTGCCGCGACTTTCAGGAAGGTCACGGTGCCAGAAAGGGTATTGGTAACAATGTTAATGAAGGGTACAGCACCTATCGGGAGGTGAGTGACGGAGACTACTGAGGCTATCGCCGTAGTTGTCTGTGCTGTTTGGATGACTAGTGAAAATCCGGTTCTATCTGTGTTGAATTGGTCGTGGATTGCTGCTGCTCCCCCAGTTTGATTGATGGGTTTTGCCGTTTTATCTATTACTGCTACTATCAGTTCGGCGCGTGTGCTCATTGTTTAATATCCTTATTCATGGTCTTGAAAGCGATAGTGATTCGCAATTTGTCGCAGTCAACGGTGGGCGCTCTGGCTCTGTGCGGTATGTGTCCGTCGAAAATCGCTATGCGTCCCGGCTTTGGTTGTATGGCAGCGATGGTGTCATTCTTCTGCTGATCGAATAGAATCAGTTCGCCGCCCCATGTGGTTTCCCACTGGGCATTGCAGAAGAGGACTGCGGTTTTTCCTGGTTCAATTGATTTGTTATCTCTATGAATAGGACTGTCTTGGCCGAAAGTCTGGCCGTTTGCGTAAACACCCAGCAGCAAACAGTCACGCATGTGAGCAAGCTGCGTGCGCCTCCAAATATCAAGTAGAAAGCCCCAATGGCTGTCGCTGGCCAGTTCATGCTCGCAGCACTCCAGTGAGGTACGTTTGCTACCGGCTATGAAGATGTGCCAGCAAGGACGTGCGAGGGGAATTGTATTAATGGGCCAGCCATATCTCCATATTGCACCCGAAAATGAATTTGTGAGTAAATTTTGCTCGTGTTCAGTAATGAACTTATCTAATACTTTCGGTTTTTCTGTAAAGGGGATATCCGTCATTGACTCAACTCGCGAGCGTGGAGGTCGGGTTTGTGCGAACTGCGTGATTGGCTTCATTGGTCGCCGTGACGTGATGGACAATAGTATTTGAGAGGCAGAACAGCGATAGGAGGAGGGAGATGTTGCTTGAGAAGAATTTCCCAAGAGAACGTAGAACCTTAAGTAATAGGCTGTAGGATTTTTCTAAGATGCCCGGTAGGCCGGGTGGAAAGGGTTGTCGTGGGTGGTACTACCCTAGCGCTTAAAGGGCGGTCGACTTTTGCTGATTACAGTCAGACCGCGGAATGAAGGAGGTTTCAGTCACCCAACGGTTTATGCGTCATGCCCAGCTCGGCATCATCCATCAGTGCCTTGGCCATGGCACTCAGGTAATGGGATGCCCAGATCATCATCGGTTTTTCATCCATCAGACCGATGATGGTCAGCTCTCTTACATAGCCCATCAACTCCTATGCCTGCTCGCGGGCATCCCGGCAGGGAATGCCTGGCTCGATGCGGAACAGGGGATGGGTCTGGTGTTAGCCTTGGAAGAAGGTGGTTTTGCCGACAGTGAATTGGGTGTCGTCTGTGGTCATCGATTCCTCTCCTGAATTTTCCTGATTGCCTGTTCTGGCCTCTTCGCGGCGGTTCGACGCCTCGATGAACCCGCTCCCACAGGTCAGGCGCAAGCCTTGGAGCCTGTGATGACCCTGTGGGAGCGGGTTCATCGAGGCGTCGAACCGCCGCGAAGAGGCCAGCAAATCTAACCTCAATGAAGGCTGGTACTCCGCTCCAAGGCGAGTGACAGCGCATCCGCCTGACCCCAGGCAATCTGCATGGCACGCAGCCCATTCACCAGCGATTCCCGGGTGCGGTCATCTTCGATGGCATCGAGGGTTCGGTGGCAATGGTTATAGGCGAGCATCAGGTAATGGGTGATCTTCACCACATGATCGATGGGCACGATGCCATCGCTGACGGCGTTGGTGAGGGTCTTGTCGGAGGGAAGGTCGAAATGATGGGGTGGGTCGGGGACGATCTTTTTCATAGCAATTCCTTGAAGATTTAAGGAGTTGCCACCGCCGTTTCCACACGAAGGGCGGCAACTGTACACGGGGTGGAAAACCGGTCTTCAAGGAACCCCGGTAGGCCATACGGCCTCCCGTGTACAGCTGCCATTACGACAGGCACTTGAAGATTGACCGGGTTTCCACACCCGCATCGCTGATGCTTTCAGCGACACGAAAAGCCTAAAGGGCGGTGTTTCCAGGAACAATCAGACGCGAGTCGACAGGGTCTGTAGGATATTTTCCTCAGCTAGGCATCGCCAGCTCATATGTGTAGGAAACGTCTGATACATGCGTCGGACCATTCAGAAATCCCGGGGCCGTACTAAGGCACATTAAGTGCCTGCCTTGATTCTTGCAGGAGCGCCGCCCGCGCGGCGCATCGCGGATAAATCCGCTCCTACAGTTTGTTTCGGGCCAGTCACTCCTGTGAGGCCACCGCTGTTCGCCTTGTTTGTTCCCTTCGATATCGAGGTGGGCACCACTGCTTTTCATCGGTCTTCAGCCATGCATCAAGGCGGTCCCTGTTGGCGGCACAGGAGTGATTGGCCCGAAACAGATGTAGGAGCGGATTTATCCGCGATGCGCCGCGCGGGCGGCGCTCGATCTCACAGGCGCTGCAAACCTTTCGGCGAACCCCTCGCCATCCCACAGAACCTTCCCCCCCCACCAATCTGGTCTAGTCTCATTAATGACCGGCACCGGGCCAGGGATGTGCACTTGAGTGTCCAGGCCGGATCACCATTGGAGTCCTTGGGAGGTGCCCTCATGAGCCTGCTGCTCGAGCCTTACACCCTGCGTCAGCTGACCTTGCCCAACCGCATCGCCGTGTCACCAATGTGCCAGTATTCAGCCGTCGATGGCTTGGCCAACGACTGGCATCTCGTCCATTTAGGCAGCCGCGCCGTCGGTGGCGCCGGCCTGGTAATCACTGAAGCCGTGGCGGTGACCGCCGATGGCCGTATCACTGCCGAAGACCTGGGCCTGTGGGACGACGCGCAGATCGCGCCGTTGCAACGCATCACCCGCTTCATCAGTGCCCAGGGGGCCGTGCCTGGCATCCAGCTGGCCCACGCCGGGCGCAAAGCCAGTACCTACCGCCCGTGGCTTGGCAAACAAGGCAGTGTCAAACTGGAGGAGGGCGGCTGGCAGCCGGTGGGGCCGTCGAAGATCGCCTTCGATCCGCAGCACACGCCTCCACGCGAGCTGAGCCAGGACGAGATCCAGGATGTAATCGCCGCTTTCGTCGCCTCGACCGAACGCGCCTTGAAGGCTGGATTCAAGGTGGTGGAAATCCATGCTGCCCATGGCTACCTGCTGCACCAGTTCCTGTCACCGCTGAGCAACCAGCGCCGTGACGAATATGGCGGTAGCTTCGAAAACCGTATCCGCCTGACCTTGGAGGTGGTCGACGCCGTGCGCAAGGCCTGGCCTGCCGAATTGCCGCTGTTCGTGCGGGTATCGGCTACCGATTGGGTAGAGGACGGCTGGAACCCGGATGAAACCGTCGAACTGGCACGCCGCCTGCGGAGTTTGGGCGTGGATCTGATCGATGTTTCTTCTGGTGGCACCTCGGTCAACGCCGAGATCCCCACCGGCCCCGGCTACCAGACCCGCTTTGCCGAGCGCGTGCGCAAGGAATCGGAGATCGCCACCGGCACCGTGGGCATGATCACCGAACCGGCCCAGGCCGAGCACATCCTGCGCACCGGCCAGGCCGATATCATCTTCCTCGCCCGCGAACTGTTGCGCGACCCGTACTGGCCACTGCATGCCGACGACGACCTGGGCGGCAACAAGGCCACCTGGCCTGCGCAATACCAGCGTGCGACCAGCCGCGCCAACCCGATTCACGAGTCGGATTTGCGCGACTGACCCATGCCTTGCGCGGCCCTTGCAGGAGTGGCCGTGTTTCGCGAAAGGGCCGCAAAGCGGCCCAGGGTTCAGCTATAGGCAGCCTTGCTGAGAATATCGCTTACCCATTGGTTGATGCTTTTTTCGGCCAGCTCCGCCTTGGCCGCCACACTGGCGTGAAGGGTAGGCTCAAGGCGTAGGCTGAGCTTGCCGGAATACGTTTTCTGCGGTTCCCGCCCAAGGCGTTCGCAAGTCTCAAGATAATCGTCAACGGCTTCTTCAAATGCCTGGCGCAACTCACTGATCGATTCGCCATGAAAACCTATCACGTCGCGAATACCGGCGACATGGCCGATCAACAACTGGTCTTCGTCGCTGTATTCGATACGAGCGGCGTATCCGCGGTAAGTCATTACATTCATGGTAATACTCCTGCCTGCTCAATGAACTGGCGGGCGTCTCTTAGTTGATAGGGCTTGGCGTGCCTGTCCGGATGAGGGCGGTGGAAGGTTGCCACTGCTCCATTGAGTTCAAAGCGAACCCGTGATCCTCTTCCTTCTATGACCCTGGCACCCAGCGATACCAGCAGAGACTCCACCCGCGCCCACTCCAGTGTTCTGGGAACCGGCCTTTTAAGTAATGCTTCAAGTGTGGCTTGCTGATGATTATTCATGGTATCAGATTATGATACCAGTCAAGAGAGCTCAATGAACGTGCAGTAGGAGGGAGTAGATCACGGTTGAAGGAAAATTCTGAGACGTTGGCCGAGGGGCATTCAAGCCCCTCGGTCAACGCGAGCACTTAGTGCTTGATCATCACATGCCGCACACAGGTGTAGTCCTCCAGCCCATACATCGACATGTCCTTGCCATACCCCGAATGCTTCTGCCCGCCATGGGGCATTTCGCTGACCAGCATGAAGTGGGTGTTCACCCAGGTGCAGCCGTACTGCAAGCGCGCCGCCAGGCGGTGGGCGCGGCCGGTGTCGCGGGTCCATACCGATGAGGCCAGGCCGTAGTTGGAGTCGTTGGCCCATTCCAGTGCCTGCGCTTCATCGGTGAAGCGGGTGACCGAAACCACCGGGCCAAAAACTTCGTTGCGCACGATCTCGTCGTCCTGCAGGGCGTCGGCCAGCACGGTAGGCTCGAAGAAAAAGCCATCGCCCGCTATTGGCTTGCCACCGGTTACCAGACGAATGTGCGGCTGGGCGATGGCCCGCTGCACCAACCCGGCGACCTTGTCGCGGTGCTGGGCGCTGATCAGTGGCCCCAGCTCGGTTTCTTCGGATTCCTGCAGGCCCGGCTTGAGGCTGGCTACGGCTTTACCCAGGCGTTCGACGAAGCGCTCGTAGATCCCGTCCTGCACATACAGGCGGCAGGCTGCGGTGCAGTCCTGGCCAGCGTTGTAGAAGCCGAAGGTGCGGATGCCGTCGATGGCGGCATCGATGTCTGCGTCATCGAACACCAGCACCGGCGCTTTGCCGCCCAATTCCATGTGCATGCGTTTCACGCTGTCGGCGGTGGCGCTGATGATGTGCGCGCCGGTGGGGATCGAGCCGGTCAGCGACACCATGCGCACCTTGGGGTGGGTTATCAACGGGTTGCCGACCGTCTGACCGCGGCCGAAGAGAATGTTCAGCACCCCGGGTGGTAGCAGGTCCTGGGCCAGTTCGCCCAGGCGCAGGGCCGTCAGCGGCGTCAGCTCGGACGGCTTTATCACCACGGTGTTGCCGGCAGCCAGGGCCGGTGCGATCTTCCAGGCCAGCATCATCAGCGGGTAGTTCCACGGCGCGATGGAAGCCACCACGCCCAACGGGTCGCGGCGGATCATCGAGGTGTGGCCCGGCAGGTACTCGCCTGCCGCCGAGCCGCCCAGGCAGCGCGCCGCACCGGCAAAGAAACGGAACACGTCGGCAATCGCCGGGATCTCGTCGTTGAGTGCAGCGCTCAGGGGCTTGCCGCAGTTCTGTGATTCCAGCCGGGCCAGTTCATCGCCGTGGGCTTCGATGGCATCGGCCAGCGCCAGCAAGGCCTGCGAACGTTCTTTAGGGCTGGTTTGCGACCAGCTGTCGAAGGCTTGGTCGGCAGCGCGCACGGCGCTGTCTACCTGTGCCTCGGTGGCTTCGTTGATCTGCGCCAGGGCAGTGCCCAGCGCCGGGTTGAGCACGGTCCAGGCCGGGCCTTGGCCAGCGACCAGCTGGCCATTGATCAGCATATGCGTTTGCATCGGGGGCTCCTCCAGGGTCATTTGCCACTGCCCGCGACGCTGTCGCCGCCACGGGTCAGGTAATAGGCGCCAAGAATCGGCAGCATGGTCACCAGCATCACCAGCATGGCGACAACGTTGGTCACGGGTACGTCGCGCGGGCGGCTGAGCTGGTTGAGCAGCCAGATCGGCAGGGTGCGCTCGTGGCCGGCGGTGAACGTGGTGACGATGATTTCATCGAACGACAAGGCAAAGGCCAGCATGCCGCCCGCCAGTAGCGCCGAGCCGAGGTTGGGCAGGACGATGTAGCGGAAGGTCTGCCAACCGTCGGCGCCAAGGTCCATCGAGGCTTCGATCAGGCTTTGCGAGGTACGCCGCAGGCGGGCGATCACGTTGTTGTAGACGATCACCACGCAGAACGTGGCGTGGCCGACTACGATGGTGAACACCCCGGGCTCTATCCCCAGCGTCTTGAACGCCGAGAGCAGGGCGATGCCGGTGATGATGCCTGGCAGGGCGATGGGCAGGATCAGCACCAGCGAAATGCTCTCCTTGCCGAAGAAGCTGCGCCGATAGAGCGCCGCCGAGGCCAGCGTACCGAGCACCAGTGCGATCAAGGTGGCCAGGCAAGCCACCTGCAGCGACAGCTTGATTGCCTCGAGCACATCGGGCCGGGAAAAGGCCACGTCGATCCACTTCAGGGTAAAGCCCTTGGGTGGAAAGCTGAACGCCGCGTCTTCGGTGTTGAAGGCGTACAGGAAGATGATCAGGATCGGGAAGTGCAGGAACAGCAACCCGCCCCAGGCCGCCAGGCGCAGCCCTGCAGACGCTTTTTCAGAGTGCATCGAAAGCCCCCAGGCGCTTGACGATGGCCAGGTATACCGCGATCAGCACGATGGGCACCAAGGTGAACGCGGCGGCCATCGGCATGTTGCCGATCGCCCCTTGCTGGGCATAGACCATGCTGCCGATAAAGTAGCCGGGCGGACCGACCAACTGCGGCACGATGAAGTCGCCCAAGGTGAGCGAGAAGGTGAAGATCGAGCCGGCGGCGATACCGGGGATCGACAGCGGCAGGATCACCTGCACGAAGGTTTGCCCTGGCCGGGCGCCCAGGTCCGCCGACGCCTGCAGCAGCGACGGTGGCAAGCGTTCTAGCGAGGCCTGGATCGGCAGGATCATGAACGGCAGCCAGATATACACGAACACCAGGAAGCGCCCCAGGTGCGAAGTCGACAGCGTGCTGCCGCCCACGCCCGGCACGGCCAGCACCGCCTGCAGCAGGCCATCCAGGTGCAACTGCTGGACGAACCACTGGGCTACGCCGCCCTTCGCCAGCAGCAGGGTCCAGGCATAGGTCTTGACGATGTAGCTGGCCCACATCGGCATCATCACCGCGATGTAGAAAAACGCCTTGGTCTTGCCGCTGGTGTAACGCGCCATGTAATAGGCGATGGGGAAAGCCAGTACCGCGCTGGCCAGCGACACCGCCACCGCCATGCCCAGGGTGCGCAGGATGATGTCCAAGTTCGACGGGTTGAACAGTGCGGCGAAGTTGCCCAGGGTCAGGTCCGGGGTCACCGCCATGGTGAAGTCGTCGAAGGTATAGAAGCCCTGCCACAGCAAGTTCAGCAGCGAGCCCAGGTAAATCGCGCCGAACCAGGTCAGCGGCGGGATCAACAGCAGTGCCAGGTACAGGTTGGGGCGCCGGTACAGCAGGTTGGATAGGGTGCGCAGTGTGCTCATGTCAGCGGCCCTCGGTTTCCTGCAGCACCGTCATGGCCTCGCGGGGCCAGTGCGCCTGCAGGCGTTGCCCGGGCTGCCAGGCCTGCACCTGCTTTTGCCAGCGGTCATTGGCCTGGCTTACTGCCAGCAATTGACCGTTTTCCAGCTGCAGTTCGTAGCGTGTGGCGCTGCCTTGGTACTGGACATCACGCAGCACGCCGCTGACCTGTACCTCATGGCTGGTCACTACCGGGTCGCCCAGGCGAATGTGTTCGGGACGGATGGAGAAGGGCGCAGGGCTGCCGTTGAGCTGCATGGCCAGCTCGCCACGCACCACGTTGGACGTGCCGACGAATTCAGCGACGAAGGTTGTGCTGGGCTTCATGTACAGGTTGCGCGGGGTGTCGACCTGTTCGATACGGCCGCGGTTGAACACCGCGACCCGGTCGGACATCGACAGCGCTTCGGTTTGGTCGTGGGTGACGAAGATGAAGGTGATGCCCAGTTGGCGTTGCAGCTTTTTCAGCTCGCCTTGCATCTGTTCGCGCAATTTCAGGTCCAGCGCGCCCAGTGGCTCATCCAGTAGCAGCACCCGCGGCCGGTTGACCAACGCCCGGGCCAGGGCCACGCGCTGACGCTGGCCGCCAGACAGCTGTGCCGGCTTGCGCGCGCCATAGCCGGCCAGGGCCACCATGGCCAGGGCTTCTTCGGCGCGGCTGTGGCGTTCGGCCTTGCCCACGCCTTTTACCTTCAGGCCATAGGCGATGTTCTCCAGCACGTTCATGTGCGGGAACAGCGCATAGTCCTGGAACACGGTGTTGACGTCACGTTGATAGGGCGGCAGGCCAGCGGCCTCGACCCCTTGGATGCGGATCGAACCGCTGGAGGGTTGCTCGAAGCCTGCGATCAGGCGCAGGCAGGTGGTCTTGCCCGAGCCGGAAGGGCCGAGCATGGAAAAGAACTCGCCATCGATGATGTCGATGCTGACCTGGTCGACGGCCTTGACCTCGCCGAAGGTGCGGGAAACCTGGGTGAACTGGACGGCTAGGGGCATGCGTGGACTCCGGACAACAAGGGTTCTCCTGTGCCGGCCTCTTCGCGGGTGAACCCGCTCCTACAGGACGCACCACCCCTGCAGGCGGTGAAGAACCTGGGGGAACGGGCTTGCCCGGGAAAAGGCCGCTACAGGCATTCAGGCAACCTCAGCGACCACCCATGATCGCAATGTAGTCCTGGGTCCAGCGGCTGTAAGGCACGAACTTGCCCCCTTGGGCCTGCGGTGTTTTCCAGAAGGCAATCTTGTCGAAGTTGTCGAAGCCGTTGGTCTTGCAGCCCTCGGCCCCCAGCAGCTCGCTGCCGGTGCACGCCGCCGGCACAGCCGGCAACGAGCCGAACCAGGCCGCCACATCGCCTTGCACCTTAGGTTGCAACGACCAGTCCATCCACTTGTAGGCGCAATTGGGGTGCTTGGCCTCGGCGTGCAGCATGGTGGTGTCGGCCCAGCCCGTCGCGCCCTCCTTGGGAATGGTCGAGGCCACTGGCTGGTTCTCGGCCTTGAGGCCATTGACCATGTAGCCCCAGGAGCTGGAGGCAACCACGCCTTCGTTTTTCACATCGCTCATCTGCACCGTGGCGTCATGCCAATAGCGGTGGATCAGCGGTTGCTGCTGGCGCAGCAGTTCCAGCACAGCCTTGTATTGTGCCTCGTTCAGTTCGTACGGGTCCTTGATGCCCAGTTCGGGCCTGGCCGACTTCAGGTACAGCGCTGCATCGGCGATGTAGATCGGCCCGTCGTAGGCTTGCACGCGGCCCTTGTTTGGCTTGCCGTCGGGCAGGTTCTGCGGCTCGAACACCACGCTCCAGCTGGTGGGGGCCTGCTTGAAGGTGTCGGTGTTGTACAGCAGCACGTTTGGCCCCCACTGGTACGGCGTGCCGTACACCTGCTCGTCGACCACATACCAGCCACCGTTCTGCAGGCGCGGGTCGATGCTCTTCCAGTTGGGGATCAGGGCAGTGTTGATCGGCTGTACGCGCTTGCCTGCAATCAGCCGCAGCGATGCATCGCCCGAGGCGGTGACCAGGTCATAGCCGCCCTTGGTCATCAGGCTGACCATCTCGTCCGAGGTGGCGGCCGTTTTCACGCTGACCTTGCAGCCAGTTTCCTTTTCGAAACCGGTCACCCAGTCGTAGGCCTTGTCGCTTTCACCGCGTTCGATGTAACCGGGCCAGGCGACGATGTCCAGGCGCCCCTCGCCGTCCCCCAGGGCCTTGGGCGTTTCGGCGGCCTGCAGGCTGGCGCTGGCCAGCAAGGCGCAAGTGGTGGCGCCGAGCAATGCGGTCTTGTGCACTGACATGGTGTTCCCTCTTCTTGGCGATCTTGTTCGGGCAGTCATGAGGCAAGCAGTGAAACAATCGTTATAAGCGTAGTGCGTGAGTGCGAGGTATTGGCGATATCGAGTCTAGTTGGCTTTTTGCCCGCTAACGCAACATCCTGAAGCAAATCCCTGCATGGCGTGTGCTCCGCCAAGCCTTACTCTGGCGTTTGAATCTTCTTACGTGGAGACACGCGAATGAACACCCGCGGCTTGCTCGATCAACTCCTCAAATCCGGCCAGCAACTGCTCGAAAAGCAGGGGGGCGCCGCCAAGCCTGGCAGCCCTTCGGGCGGGTTGGGCGGGTTATTGTCCGGGGCAGGGGGCGGCCTGCTGGGTGGGGGCGCTCTGGGCCTGTTGCTGGGTAGCAAGAAGGCCCGCAAGTACGGTGGCAAAGCCCTGACTTACGGCGGCCTCGCCGCGTTGGGGGTGCTGGCTTATAAAGCTTACGGCAACTGGCAGGCAAACCAGCGCGGGGCCGCAGCCGAGCCTCAAACCATCGACCGCCTGCCGCCGGCGCAGGCCGAGCAGCACAGCCAGGCGGTACTGCGTGCCCTGGTGGCGGCGGCCAAGTCCGATGGGCATATCGACGAGCGCGAGCGGGCGTTGATCGAGGGCGAATTCACGCGCCTGGACAGCGACCGCGAATTGCAGCACTGGCTGCATGCCGAGCTGAACAAGCCGCTGGACCCGGCCGAAGTGGCCCGCGCTGCGCAAACGCCGGAGATGGCTGCCGAGATGTACCTGGCCAGCGTGATGATGGTCGATCAGGAAAACTTCATGGAGCGTGCCTACCTGGACGAGCTGGCACGCCAGCTGAGGCTGGACCCGGGATTGCGCCAGGAGCTGGAGGCCCAGGTGAGAGAGGCGGTTGCGCAGTAGCAGCGCTTATCAGGACATTTTCTGCGCTTGTCGAACCGAGCGCGGAAAATGTCACGGCAAGCCTTGCCAGCTTTTACCCAATCCGCGCATTTCGTCCGATAAACCGTAAGACCTCTGGGCTATACTTCGGCGATTTTTCCCGCTCGTTGTGAATTCCTGAGGGCTGAATGTGAAGAACTGGACCTTGCGCCAACGGATCCTGGCAAGTTTCGCCGTGATCATCGCCATCATGCTGCTGATGATCGTGGCCGCCTACTCGCGGTTGGTGACTATCGAAACCGCCGAAGAGGCGGTGGGGACCGACAGCATTCCCGGCGTCTATTACAGTTCGATGATCCGCAGCGCCTGGGTTGACAGCTACGTCACCAGCCAGCAACTGGTGGGCCTGTCCAACCATCGTGAAATCACTTCGGCCGACCTGGAACTGTTCAGAAGCTTCGATAATCGGCTGAAGCAATACATGGCCAGCTACCAGGCCACCATCCAGGACAAAGACGACCAGGCCCGATTTGACAGCTTCGTGCAACTGGAAGAAAGCTACCTCAAGATCGTCAAACAGGTGCTGGATGCCTACGGTCAGCGCAACTACGACGAGGCCCAGCGGCTGATCACCGAGGTGCTTACTCCGGCCTGGAAGGATGGGCGCGAGCACCTGAATGAAGTGATCGAGAATAATCGGGCCTCTGCCGATGCCGCCACCAACGATATCGTCAATGCAGTCAACACGGCCAAGGGCAGCATGGTGGTCTCGCTGCTGCTGGCAATCGTCGCTGCCGGCATCTGCGGCCTGTTGCTGCTGCGCGCTATCACCGCGCCCATGCAGCGTATCGTGCATGCCCTCGACAAGCTGCGTTCCGGTGACCTGAGCATGCGCCTGAGCCTGGATCGCAAGGACGAATTCGGTGCCATCGAAAGCGGCTTCAACGAAATGGCCGAGGCACTGGCCAACCTGGTGGCCCAGGCCCAACGTTCGTCGGTGCAGGTGACCACTTCGGTCACCGAAATTGCCGCCACCTCCAAGCAACAGCAGGCCACCGCCACCGAGACGGCCGCCACCACCACCGAAATCGGCGCCACCTCGCGGGAAATCGCCGCGACTTCGCGGGACCTGGTGCGCACCATGACCGAAGTGACCACGGCTGCTGATCAGGCATCCAGTCTGGCTGGCTCCGGGCAGCAGGGCCTGGCACGCATGGAAGAGACCATGCACCAGGTGATGGGCGCTGCCGACCTGGTCAATGCCAAGCTCGGTATCCTCAACGAGAAAGCCAGCAACATCACCCAGATGGTGGTAACCATCGTCAAGGTTGCCGACCAGACCAATCTGCTGTCGCTCAACGCCGCCATCGAAGCGGAAAAGGCCGGTGAATATGGCCGCGGCTTTGCCGTGGTCGCGACCGAAGTGCGCCGCTTGGCCGACCAGACCGCCGTGGCCACCTACGACATCGAGCAAATGGTGCGCGAGATCCAGTCGGCAGTGTCGGCCGGTGTCATGGGGATGGACAAGTTCTCCGAAGAAGTGCGCCGCGGCATGTTCGAGGTGCAACAGGTGGGCGAGCAACTCAGCCAGATCATTCACCAGGTGCAGGCCTTGGCGCCGCGCGTGTTGATGGTCAACGAAGGCATGCAGGCCCAGGCCACCGGTGCCGAGCAGATCAACCAGGCGCTGGCCCAGCTCAGCGATGCCAGCACCCAGACTGTCGAGTCGCTGCGCCAGGCCAGTTATGCCATCGATGAGCTGAGCCAGGTGGCTGCGGGCCTGCGTGGCGGCGTTTCGCGCTTCAAAGTCTGACCGCGATGAACGACTTGCAACCGCGCGCGGCGTGGGCGGAGAACGCCAAGGGGGCGTTGTACCTGCAGTTTCGCATCAGAGCGCAGCGTTTTGCCCTGAGCGTGCACGAGGTGATCGAAGTGCTGCCGCGTCAGCCGCTCAAGCCGATCGCCCAGGCACCTGCCTGGGTCGCGGGTATCCTCGCCCATCGTGGCCAGCTGGTACCGGTCATCGACCTTGCCGCCTTGAGCTTTGGCCAGCCGGCGGTGCAACGCACCAGCACCCGCCTGGTGCTGGTGCACTATCGAGGAGGCCTGCAGCTTGGCCTGATCCTGGAGCAGGCCACCGAAACCCTGCGTTGCCAACCGGACGAGTTTCAGCCCTATGGGGTGGACACAGGCGATGCGCCTTATCTGGGCCCGGTGCGCCAGGATGCCCAAGGCCTGCTGCAGCGCATCGAAGTCAATGACCTGCTGCCTGACACCGTGCACGAATTGCTGTACACGCAAGACCCGACAGGGATGCCAACATGAACGAACAGCGTTTCTTCCGCTTCTTGCGCGAGCGTATTGGCCTGGACGTGGAGTCGGTGGGCGCGCCCATGGTCGAACGCGCGCTGCGCCAACGTTGCGTGGCTGCGGGCGCGATGGACCTGGACGATTACTGGCTGCGCCTGCAGCAGTCGGCAGATGAGCAACAGGCGCTGATCGAAGCGGTGATCGTCCCGGAAACCTGGTTTTTCCGTTACCCCGAATCCTTCACTGCGCTGGCCAGCCTGGCCCATAAACGGCTGGCTCAACTGGCTGGCGCGCGCCCGCTGCGATTGCTCAGCCTGCCGTGTTCTACCGGCGAGGAGCCCTATTCGCTGGCCATGGCCTTGTTTGACGCCGGCATGGCGCCTGGGGCATTCCTTGTCGATGGAATGGACATCAGCCCAAGTTCAGTAGCCAAGGCCGTGCAGGCGGTGTATGGGCGCAATGCGTTCCGGGGTAGCGAACTGGGCTTTCGCGAGCGCTACTTCGATGCTCTGGACGAAGGCCACCGCCTGCATGAGCGGGTACGCCAGCAAGTCAGCCTGCGGGTGGGCAATGTGCTTGACCCGGCGCTGGCCAGCCGCGACGGCCTGTATGACTTCGTGTTCTGTCGCAACCTCTTGATCTATTTCGACGTACCGACACAACAGCGTGTATTCGAAGTGCTCAAGCGCTTGCTGCATCCGCAGGGTGTGCTGTTCATCGGCCCGGCCGAAGGCAGCTTGCTGGCACGCATGGGCATGCGTCCATTGGGGATCGCCCAGTCGTTTGCCTACGTGCGTCATGAAGGCGACAGCGCCCCCTTGGCGGCGGCACCCGCCCAACCTGGCAAGCGGGCGTTCACGACGTTGCCCGCACCGGTTTATCCGCAGCCCAGTGTGCCGTTGCCTCGTTCGCTGCGTGTGCTGCCGGTGGCGGCCAGGCCAGCGCCAGTCCGCGAGCACCGCCACGAGGGAGCCAGCGAGTTGCTGGCCGGCATTGCCCGGCTGGCCAATGCCGGTGCCAGCGAGCAGGCCCGTAGCGAATGCCAGCGCTACCTGAGCCAGTACCCGCCGTCGGCACAGGTGTACTACTGGCTGGGTTTGCTCAGTGATACCGAAGGCGATGCGCAGCAGGCGCTGAGCCACTATCGCAAGGCCCTGTACCTGGAACCACAGCACCCCGAGGCACTGGTGCACCTGGCCGCCTTGCTGGCGGCCCAGGGTGATCTGGCCGGCGCTCGGCGCCTTCAGGAGCGCGCGGCGCGGGCTGGCCGGGGGTCTGAACGATGAACAGTGAATCCGCGATGCAGTTGCTCGCCGAAGATGACGCGCACATCGACGACTGCTGGAACCGCATTGGCGTGCGCGGCGACAAGCAGTGCCCGCTGCTGGAGCGGCATGTTCATTGCCGCAATTGCGAGGTGTATGCCGCTGCGGCCACGCGTTTGCTCGACCGCTATGCGCTGGTGCAAGAGCACCAGGCTGCAGCTGTGCAGCCGGACGCGGAAAACACCGGTCGCTCGATGCTGCTGTTCCGTCTGGGCGAAGAGTGGCTGGCGCTGGCTACCGCCTGCCTGGCCGAAATCGCCCCGTTGCAGGCGGTGCATTCATTGCCGCACCAGCGCTCGCGGCTGCTGCATGGGGTTGCCAATGTACGCGGTGCGTTGGTGCCGTGCCTGTCCCTGGCTGACTTGCTCGGAGTGCAGGCCGGCTCCACCGAGCAACGCAGCGCACGGGCGATGCCACGTATGCTGATTCTGGCCGCCGAAGGCGGGCCGGTGGTGATGGCTGTCGAGGAAATCGACGGTATTCACCGGCTCGACCCGCAGTTGCTGGGCAGTGGCCGGGACGCCACACGCTTCACCGCCGCAGTCTTGCAGTGGCGCGGCCGCAGCGTGCGGGTTCTGGACGATCAACACTTACTGTCTGCCGTGCAGCGGAGCCTGTCATGACCCCAGAGCAAATGCGCGACGCATCGTTGCTCGAACTGTTCAGCCTGGAGGCCGAGGCGCAGACCCAAGTACTCAATGCCGGCCTGATGGCACTGGAGCGCAACCCCACCCAGGCCGACCAGCTCGAGGCCTGCATGCGCGCTGCCCACTCGCTCAAGGGGGCTGCGCGCATTGTCGGGGTGGATGCTGGCGTCAGTGTCGCCCACGTGATGGAAGACTGCCTGGTGGCGGCCCAGGAAGGTCGACTGCGGCTGACCGCCGAGCATATTGACGCGCTGTTGCAAGGTACCGACCTGTTGATGCGTATTGCCACACCCGGCGATGCAGGTGCGCAGGCGACCTTGCCGGTGTTTCTTGCGCAAATGGCCAGCCTGCTCGACCCGGGCGCCTCTGCCATGCCTGTGGTGCCGCTGGCTGCATCCGTGCCGCCGGAGCCGCCGCTGGCAACCCTGCCGCCTGCACCCGTGGTAATGCCAGCCGAAACGCAGGAACCAGAGCCCGAACCCGCCCTGCGGCGCAAGGCTGGCAAGCGCGCTGGCGAAGGTGCCGAGCGGGTACTGCGTGTCACTGCCGACCGCCTCAATAGCCTGCTTGACCTGTCCAGTAAGTCGTTGGTGGAAACCCAGCGGCTCAAGCCCTATCTGGCTACCCTGCAGCGCCTCAAGCGCATGCACGGCCAAGGTATGCAGGCGCTTGACGGCTTGCGCATGCAGCTGGAAGACACGGGGCAGGGCAACGAAGTGCTCGAAGCCTTGGCACAGACCCAGCGCCTGCTGGCAGAGACCCAGCAGATTCTGCAGCAGCAGGCGGCCGACCTGGATGAGTTCGGCTGGCAGGCCAGCCAGCGTGCGCAGTTGTTGTATGACACCGCCCTGGCCTGCCGGATGCGGCCGTTTGCCGACGTGCTGACCGGGCAAAGCCGCATGGTCCGCGACCTGGGCCGTTCGCTGGGCAAGCCGGTGCGGCTGGTGGTGGAAGGGGAGAAGACCCAGGTCGACCGCGATGTGCTGGAAAAGCTCGAAGCACCGCTGACCCACCTGTTGCGCAATGCCGTCGACCATGGCATCGAATTGCCCGAGTGGCGCCTGCTGGCGGGCAAGCCGGACGAGGGTGTGATCCGCCTGCGGGCTTCGCACCAGGCGGGCATGCTCAGCCTGGAGTTGATCGACGATGGCGCTGGTATCGATCTGGAGCGCCTGCGCAGCAGCATCGTCGAGCGCGCCCTGTCGCCCGCTGACACGGTGGCGCGGATGAGTGAGGCGGAGCTGCTGACGTTCCTGTTCCTGCCCGGTTTCAGCCTGCGTGACAAGGTTACCGAAGTGTCTGGGCGCGGTGTGGGGCTGGATGCGGTGCAGCACTTGATCCGCGAGCTGCGCGGCTCGATCGAGTTGACCCAGGTGGCAGGGCAAGGCTGTCGCTTCCATCTTCAGGTGCCGCTGACCCTGTCGGTCGTTCGCAGCCTGGTGGTCGAGGTGGGCGGGGAGGCTTACGCCTTCCCGCTGGCGCATATCGAGCGCACGCTGGAAGTGACCGCCGAACAGATCGTGCAGATTGAAGGGCGCCAGCACTTCTGGCACGAAGGCCGGCATATTGGCCTGGTGGCGGCCAGCCAGTTGCTCAATCGCCCGGCGGGGCAAAGCGACGAAGCCAGCTTGCGGGTAGTGGTGATTCGTGAGCGCGAGCAGCTGTATGGCGTGGCCGTGGAGCGGCTGGTGGGGGAGCGGGTGCTGGTCGTGATGCCGCTCGACCCACGCCTGGGTAAGGTGCAGGACATTTCCTCCGGCGCCTTGCTCGATGATGGCTCGGTGGTCCTGATTGTCGATGTCGAAGACTTGCTACGCTCGGTGGAAAAACTGCTCAGCACCGGCAGCCTGGAGCGCATCGAACGCGGCAGCAGCGGAGCCCGTGGCGCTGTCCGCAAACGCATCCTGGTGGTCGACGACTCGCTGACCGTGCGCGAACTGCAGCGCAAACTGCTGGGCAACCGTGGCTACGACGTGGCAGTGGCGGTGGATGGCATGGACGGCTGGAACGCCCTGCGCAGCGAGGACTTCGACCTGTTGATCACCGACATCGACATGCCGCGCATGGACGGTATCGAGCTGGTTACCCTGGTGCGTCGCGACCAGCGTCTGCAGTCATTGCCGGTGATGGTGGTGTCCTATAAAGACCGTGAGGAAGACCGACGGCGTGGCCTGGACGCCGGCGCCGACTACTATTTGGCAAAGGCCAGTTTCCACGACGATGCGTTGCTGGATGCTGTTGTGGAACTGATCGGAGGTGCTCAGGGATGAAGATCGCCATCGTCAATGACATGCCCCTGGCCGTCGAAGCGTTGCGCCGGGCGGTCGCCCTGGAGCCCGCACACCAGGTCGTGTGGGTGGCCAGTAACGGTGCCGAGGCGGTGCAGCGCTGCACCGAGCAGTTACCGGACCTGATCCTCATGGACCTGATCATGCCGGTGATGGACGGTGTCGAGGCAACCCGGCGGATCATGGCCGAAACCCCGTGCGCCATTGTTATCGTCACGGTCGACCGTAAGCAGAACGTACACCGTGTATTCGAGGCCATGGGCCATGGCGCCCTCGATGTGGTCGACACCCCGGCGTTGGGCGCTGGCGATGCCCGCGAAGCGGCGGCGCCCTTGCTGCGCAAGATCCTCAATATCGGCTGGCTGGTCGGCCAGCAGCGTGCACCTGCCGCAAGGTCGGTGGCTGCACCGCTGCGCGAGGCTTCCCAGCGCCGCGGGTTGGTGGCAATCGGGTCTTCGGCGGGTGGCCCGGCAGCACTCGAAGTGCTGCTCAAGGGTTTGCCGGCAGCGTTTCCGGCGGCCATCGTGCTGGTCCAGCACGTGGACCAGGTGTTTGCCGCAGGCATGGCCGAATGGCTCAGCAGCGCAGCAGGCCTGCCGGTGCGCCTGGCCCGTGAAGGCGAACCGCCGCAGCCAGGGCAGGTACTCCTGGCCGGTACCAACCACCACATTCGCCTGCTACAGAATGGCCAACTGGCCTACACTGCCGAACCTGTGAATGAAATTTACCGGCCCTCGATCGATGTGTTCTTCGAGAGCGTGGCACGTTACTGGAATGGTGATGCAGTGGGCGTGCTGCTCACCGGCATGGGCCGCGACGGTGCCCAGGGCCTGAAGCTGATGCGTCAGCAGGGCTTTCTGACCATTGCCCAGGATCAGGCCAGCAGCGCGGTGTACGGCATGCCCAAGGCCGCTGCGGCTATTGATGCCGCCGTGGAAATTCGCCCGCTGGAACGCATTGCCGGGCGCTTGACTGAATTTTTCGCAAAATGACGAAATGTATTGAATCACGCCGCCAGGCCGGTAGTGATCGGGTGAACAATGATGAATGATTTACCGATCGAAGGTTTCGCGACCACCAACGAGAACTCGGCGATGGTGCTGCTGGTTGATGACCAGGCCATGATCGGCGAAGCGGTGCGGCGTGGCTTGGCCGATGAAGACAACATCGACTTCCACTTCTGTGCCGACCCGCACCAGGCGGTGGCCCAGGCCATGCGCATCAAGCCTACGGTCATTCTTCAGGACCTGATCATGCCTGGCCTGGACGGCTTGACCCTGGTGCGTGAGTACCGCAACAACCCGGTGACTCAGGACATCCCGATCATCGTCCTGTCGACCAAGGAAGACCCGTTGGTAAAGAGTGCGGCATTTGCCGCCGGGGCCAACGATTACCTGGTCAAGCTGCCTGACACCATCGAACTGGTGGCACGCATCCGTTACCACTCGCGCTCCTACCTGACCTTGCTGCAGCGCGACGAGGCCTACCGTGCCCTGCGCGTCAGCCAGCAGCAGTTGCTTGATTCCAACCTGATGCTGCAGCGGCTGATGAACTCCGATGGCCTCACCGGGCTGTCCAACCGTCGCCACTTCGACGAATACCTGGAGCTGGAATGGCGCCGGGCGATGCGTGAGCAGCAGCAGTTGTCGTTGCTCATGATCGACGTGGATTACTTCAAAGTCTACAACGACAGCTTTGGCCATCTGGCCGGTGACGAGGCCTTGCGCCAGGTCGCCGAAGCCATCCGTAGCTCGTGCTCGCGGCCGACCGACCTGCCGGCGCGCTATGGCGGCGAAGAGTTCGCCCTGGTGCTGCCCAACACCTCGCCAGGCGGGGCGCGGTTGGTGGCCGAAAAACTGCGCCAGACCGTGCTGGGCCTTGGCATCCCCCATACTGCGCCGACCGCTGATACGTTCTTGACCGTGAGCATCGGCCTGGCCACCCAGACTCCGGCTATCGGCAGCCATTGCCGGCAGCTGATTTCGGCGGCCGATAAAGGTCTTTACCTGGCCAAGAACGGTGGGCGTAACCAAGTCGGCATCGCCTGAGCTCTTGGAGACGGCGCGGCCTGTGTGGGAGCGCAGGTTGCCCTATCTACATACGACCGCCCGGCGGGTCTGCCGCCATGCTGCGGACTCGGTTATACTCGCGGGCTTTTCACCGAATTCGCACGAGTAGCCCGCCCATGGAAATCCAACCGATCCTGAACACCATCAAGGACCTCACCGAGCGTTCCCAGTCAATTCGGGGGTATCTTTGACTACGATCACAAGCATGACCGCCTGATCGAAGTCAACCGCGAGCTGGAAGACCCCAACGTCTGGAACAAGCCTGAGTACGCCCAGGCACTGGGCCGCGAGCGTGCCATGCTGGCCCAGGTCGTCGAGACCCTGGACAAGCTGTCCAACGGCCTGGGTGACTGCCAGGACCTGCTCGACATGGCTGTCGAAGAAAATGACGAAGGCGCCGTCGGCGACGTCGTGACCGAGCTGGAAAGCCTGGAAGAAAACCTGGCCCAGCTTGAGTTCCGTCGCATGTTCAGCGGCGAGATGGACATGAACAACGCCTACCTGGACATCCAGGCCGGTTCCGGTGGTACCGAAGCGCAGGACTGGGCCAACATCCTGCTGCGCATGTACCTGCGCTGGGCTGACAAGCGTGGTTTCGACGCCACCATCATCGAGCTTTCCGAAGGTGAAGTGGCCGGTATCAAAGGTGCAACCGTGCACATCAAGGGCGAATATGCCTTCGGCTGGCTGCGCACCGAAATCGGTGTGCACCGCCTGGTGCGCAAGAGCCCGTTCGACTCCGGTGCCCGTCGCCACACGTCGTTCTCGGCGGTGTTCGTATCGCCCGAGATCGACGACAAGGTCGAAATCGAGATCAACCCGTCCGACCTGCGCATCGACACCTACCGTTCCTCCGGTGCCGGTGGCCAGCACGTGAACACCACCGACTCGGCAGTACGTATCACTCACGTACCGACCAACACCGTGGTGGCTTGCCAGAACGAACGTTCTCAGCACGCCAACAAGGACACCGCCATGAAAATGCTGCGGGCCAAGTTGTACGAGCTGGAAATGCAGAAGCGCAACGCTGCTTCGCAGGCGCTGGAAGACAGCAAGTCGGACATCGGCTGGGGCCACCAGATCCGCTCCTACGTACTGGATGACTCGCGTATCAAGGACTTGCGTACCGGCGTCGAGCGTAGCGACTGCCAGAAAGTCCTGGACGGCGACCTCGACCAGTACCTGGAAGCGAGCCTCAAGCAGGGCCTGTAATTCGCACCCCCATGCCGCGCTACCTGGCCAGCCGCCGGTAGCGCGTGCCCTGCCCGGAACGGGCAACGAATACCTGATGGAAAGAATGACGACATGAGCGACCTCAAGACCGAATCGCAAGACCTGCAACAGGAAGAAAACGCCCTGATCGCCCTGCGCAAGGAAAAACTTGCCGCCGAGCGCGCCAAGGGCAATGCCTTCCCCAACGACTTCCGTCGCGACAGCTACTGCAACGACCTGCAGAAGCAGTATGCGGACAAGACCAAGGAAGAGCTGGAAGCAGCCGCGATCCCGGTCAAGGTCGCCGGCCGCATCATGCTCAACCGTGGTTCGTTCATGGTCATCCAGGACATGACTGGCCGTATTCAGGTCTACGTCAACCGCAAGACCCTGCCGGAAGAAACCCTGGCCGCGGTCAAGACCTGGGACCTGGGCGACATCATCAGCGCCGAAGGCACCCTGGCCCGTTCCGGCAAGGGCGACCTGTACGTCGAAATGACCAACGTGCGCCTGCTGACCAAGTCGCTGCGCCCGCTGCCCGACAAGCACCACGGCCTGACCGACACCGAGCAGCGCTACCGTCAGCGCTACGTCGACCTGATGGTCAACGAAGAAACCCGCCACACCTTCCGTGTGCGTTCGCAGGTGATCTCGCACATCCGCAAGTTCCTCATCGAGCGTGACTTCCTCGAAGTCGAGACGCCGATGCTGCAGACCATCCCGGGCGGCGCCGCTGCCAAGCCGTTCGAAACCCACCACAATGCCCTGGACATGGCCATGTTCCTGCGTATCGCGCCGGAGCTGTACCTCAAGCGTCTGGTGGTCGGTGGTTTTGAGAAAGTGTTCGAGATCAACCGCAACTTCCGTAACGAAGGCGTTTCGACTCGTCACAACCCTGAATTCACCATGCTCGAGTTCTACCAGGCCTACGCCGACTACCGCGACAACATGGACCTCACCGAGGAACTGTTCCGCGAGCTGGCGCAACTGGTACTGGGCTCTACCGACGTACCGTACGGCGACAAGGTCTTCCACTTCGGCGAGCCGTTCGTACGCCTGTCGGTGTTCGACTCGATCCTCAAGTACAACCCGGAGCTGACCGCCGCCGACCTGCAGGACGTCGACCGCGCCCGCGAGATTGCCAGGAAGGCCGGCGCCAAGGTGCTGGGCCATGAAGGCCTGGGCAAGCTGCAGGTGATGATTTTCGAAGAGCTGGTCGAGCACAAGCTGGAACAGCCGCACTTCATTACCGAGTACCCGTTCGAAGTGTCGCCGCTGGCCCGTCGCAACGACGACAACCCGGCCGTTACCGACCGTTTCGAGCTGTTCATCGGTGGCCGCGAAATCGCCAACGCCTACTCCGAGCTCAACGATGCCGAAGATCAGGCCGAGCGCTTCCTGGCCCAGGTGGCCGAGAAGGACGCGGGTGACGATGAAGCCATGCACTATGACGCTGACTTTGTTCGTGCGCTGGAGTACGGCATGCCGCCGACCGCCGGTGAAGGCATCGGCATTGACCGCCTGGTGATGTTGCTGACCAACTCGCCGTCGATCCGCGACGTCATCCTGTTCCCGCACATGCGTCCGCAGGCCTGAGTGAGCTGAACGAGCCGCCTTTCGAGGCGGCTTTTTCTTGCCTGAAGCTTTATGTTGTCAG
>NZ_JBICJR010000044.1:0-14692 GCF_043103245.1 Pseudomonas sp. YQ_6 | reverse complement strand
GCCCGTGCAGGCAGCACCGATGCAGCCGTTTTACCAGGCCATCGGCTTGTCCCAGCCCTTCCAGAACAACCATCGCCGCACCTCGCCGTGCGCCCCGGTACCGATCTGCCACTCGGGCCGCCCGCTATCCAGCGCAATCACCGAAATAACCCCCGCATGGCTCGCCGCCACCAGCGTTTGTCCGTCGGCGCTGATATCCATCGCACTGATGGTCGATCCCAGGTAATGCTGCCAATGCTCCGTACCCTCTTCGCCAAACGCCCGCAGGTAGCCATAGGCATCCCCTACGATGTACTCGCCATCGCGCGCAACCCCCGCATACACCCTTGCACCATCCTGCACCAGCGGGGTACGCGGGTCCTGGCTGTAGTAATCGGTATCCAGCCCGTGCAGGTCTGCCACCCTCACGGCCAGCGTGGCACCGCTGTAGAAATGGCAGGCATTGACGATCAACTGGTCACCGGCGCGGTTGAACAAGGCAAAGTGCGGGTATTCACTGCCCGGGCCGATGTGCGCCAGCGGCTTGAGTCGTTCGTCCAGAACAAGGTGTCGGCTGCCTTGCTCACCCACGACGATCAGCCGGCCATCCGCCGACACCGCACCATGCTCCATGCTCAGCCCCAGGCTGATGTCGTCCGGGTCGGTGCCCTCGGCCAGCTCATCGAGCACGCGTGCCTGCTGTGGCAGCAGGCGAGTCGCACCTTGAGTGGCCAGCACGAAGATACCTTCGGCACTCACCAGCAGCACTCGCTGGCCATCGGGGAAGGGGATCAGCGCGGTCGGTGTGGGCGGCAGGTCGAACGGCTCGAACGGGTAACCTGGCGGCAACCCCTCCAGCCCCGTAGGCCAGGCCAGGCGCTGCACTTGCGGGCCGCCCCAGCCATCGGTCACACGCACGCCCTCGGCATTGGCCAGGGCGAAATAGCGCCGCGCCGGGCAACGGCCAAAGTGTTCGATGCCGATGACCGGGGTTACCCCATGGTGATCGATACGCACCACCTGGCCCTTGTCGTAAGGCATACCGATGCGGGCCAGCAGGCTGCCATCTTCCAGCAGCAGGACATGGCTGATGCCTTGGCCGTGGTCTTCGAGCATAGGTATCAAGGGGTGGTGTGCGGGTGGCCAGGCCTCGCGAAATGCCTGACGCTGCGGTTCGTCCATGCCAGGGCGGTTGGCTGCCTGCAGGGCTGCCAGCCAAGCGTCGAGCAGGTGTTCGGTGGCGGGTGCCTGCGGCTCTTCGAGGTTGTCCCAGCCGTGCGCACGGCCCTGCGCGACGTAGTCGTTGACGGCCTGGGCATAGGCGATGACTGCCTGCTGCCATTGCTGCTGGGGGTGCTGCTTGTCCATGAGCGGATCGGGCTCCTTGTTGCACGCGCGTTTCACACAAAGCGCGCATGGTACTCCTTCTGCCTGCCCTGCGGTTGTGAGGCCCCAGCTTGACGCGTACCATGCCGGGCATTCCTATCCATAACAAAACGTACGTTGGCACCCCTGCAAGCGGGTGGCTGGCGTGCGACCTGTTGCTTTGTCTGCGGAGAAGCGGTTTCCACCCATGAACGGACCCATACCCACACACCTGCCGCCCACAACGGGCAGCGGCAGCTGGCTGAGCGTCATCGCCCTGGCCTTGGCGGCCTTCATTTTCAACACCACCGAGTTCGTCCCGGTGGCGCTGCTCAGTGACATTGGCCGCAGCTTCGACATGAGCACTGCCCAGGTCGGCCTGATGCTGACCATCTATGCCTGGATCGTGGCGCTGGCCTCGTTGCCCATGATGTTGCTGACCCGCAACATCGAACGGCGGCGTCTGCTGCTGTTCGTGTTCCTGGTGTTCATTGTCAGCCACTTGCTGTCGTGGCTTTCGCAGAGCTTCGCCATGCTGCTGGTCAGCCGTATCGGCATTGCCCTGGCGCATGCGGTGTTCTGGTCCATCACCGCCTCGCTGGCGGTGCGTGTGGCGCCGCCGGGTCAGCAGGCCAAGGCGCTGGGCCTGCTGGCCACCGGCACTACCCTGGCCATGGTCCTGGGCATCCCGCTGGGCCGAGTGGTGGGCGAGGCACTGGGCTGGCGCATCACGTTCCTGAGCATTGCCGGGGTAGCGCTAGCCACCATGCTGTGCCTGATGAAATCGCTGCCGCTGCTGCCCAGCCAGAACTCCGGTTCGTTGCGCAGCCTGCCGGTCCTGTTCAAGCGCCCGGCACTGGTCATTACCTACTTGTTGGTGACGCTGGTCATTACCGCGCAGTTCACGGCTTACAGCTATATCGAGCCGTTCGCCCTGCACGTAGCGCAGATCGGCGGCGACCGCACCACACTGTTGCTGCTGTTGTTCGGCGGTGCCGGGGTTTTTGGTTCGTTGTTGTTCAGCCGTTACAGCGACCGCTTCCCGCATGGCTTCCTGGTGGGTTCGATCGGGGTACTCGCCGCGTGCCTGTTGCTGATGTTGCCGCTGTCGGGCAACTTCTATGTGTTCGCAGTGCTGAGCATGTTCTGGGGCGTGGCCATTCTCAGCTTCAGCCTGGCGTTGCAGTCCAAGACCCTGAAGCTGGCGTCCGACGCCACCGATGTGGCCATGGCGCTGTTCTCGGGTATCTACAACATCGGTATTGGCGGTGGTGCGCTGCTGGGCAGTATCGTCAGCAGCCAGATGAATGTGGCGGATATCGGCCTGGTGGGTGGCAGCGTGGCAGTGGTCGGGCTGGTACTGGCCGTTGCCAGTACCCGGCGCTTTCGCGAGGCGTTGGCACGCTGAGCCGGGGCCGCTCAGGCCCCTTGCCAGTCAAGTAGAGACTCAGGCCAATACTGCAGCCCATGCCGATATCAACAAAACCCCCGCCAACACTTGGTTGAACACCCGCAACCGCCCCGGTGCCTGCAGCCACCGGGTGCTCCCCACCCCCAACACCGCCCACGCGGCCATGCTCGGCAGAGCGATCAGCAAGAACACCAGCGCCAGCTGCCACACTGGCAACGATGGCGCGGCAAATACCCCGACCACCGCCACGGCCATCAACCACACCTTGGGGTTCACCACCTGCAACGAGGCAGCGCTGAGCGCACTGAAGCCTGGCGCCGTGGTCGTGTGGAGCGGGGCGGCGGCACTGCGTAGCATCTTCCACGCCAGCCTGCTCAGCCACAGCACCCCGGCCCAGCTCATCAGCTGTTGCGCCAGGGGGTGGCGCAGCAGCAGTTCGCCCAGCCCCAGCCCGACGAGCAGCACAATGGCTGCAGCCGCGCCACACGCCGCCACGATCGGCACCAGGCTTGCGCGCAGGCCCCGGCGGGCGCCATGGGCGAGGATCAACAGGTTGGTCGGCCCCGGGCTGATGCTGGACACCAGGGCAAACAGAATGAAGGGCAACAGCGACTGCGACATGGTTCAGGGCTCCGTAACATCGAAGCACCATGTTCGCTGCCCGCCGGCATTCAGTCTGGAAGGTTTGAGCAGCGCCTGCGGTAGTCGGCCGGGGTCAACTGGTAAGCGCGGCGGAACCAGCGCCCCAAGTGGCTCTGGTCGGCAAAGCCCAACGCCACAGCCACTTCGGCAGGTGTCTGGCCTTGGGCAAGCAGGCGCCGCGCGCGGGCCAGGCGCAGTTGGATCAGGTAGGCATGGGGTGCAATGCCGAACGCCGCCTTGAACGCACGCGTCAGGCGAAAGCGGTCAATGCCGCAGGCTTGGGCCAGGTCCTCCAGGCCGATGTCGCGCTCCAGATTGGCATGCAGGAAGTCCCGGGCGCGCTGTGCGGTCAGCGGCAGGCGCGGGTCGGGGTTGATGCGGCGGCGCCAGTGCAGGTGGCGGGTCAGGCAGGCCAGCAGATCGTCCATGGCCGTTTGCCTGACGATGCGCAAGTCCTGGTCATGCACGGCCCGGAAGGCCAGCGCGGTGGCCCGCGCCAGGCGTTCGTCGTGGCACAGGGTATCGGCAAAGCTGGGCAGGCTGTCCCCCGGCGCGTGCTCGTACAGCGCGCGCAGCTGTTGGTCGAGCCAGGCGGGCTCCAGGTACAGCGTCGAATAGGTGAAGCCTTCTTCGGTGGGTGCCAAGCCATCGTGGATGTCGCCAGGCTCAAGTAAAAATACCTGCCCCGGCGTACTGCGGTGGCGCACCCGGCGGCAGTTGAACTGCTGCACGCCCTGCTCGGTAACGCCGACCAGGAAGCTGTCGTGCCAGTGGGGATCATAGGCATGGCCGACAAAATGCGCACGGACCGACTCGATGCCGGTGTCGGCGTCTTGTTTGAAGTCGATCCAGTTGCTCATGGACGTGTACCGTGGGGTAAATGGCTACCTTAGCGCAATGCCCCCGGCTCAGTCTGGAACGATTGTGCAGCCGTTGGTCAGGGCCCGGGCGCGCAGGGCCTCGAAGCGTTCGCGTAGCCACAGGTGCAATTGCTTCACGGCAGGCGTGAGTTGTTTGCGATGAGGGCAGACCAAGGTCAGCGGGGTAGGCTCGCCGATCAATTCGGGCAGGACCATTTCCAGTTCACCGGCCGCGATGTTGGCGCTGACATCCAGCCACGACTTGTAGACGATACCTTCCCCCTGGATGGCCAGGCGGCGGATGACGTCGGCATCGTCACTGACCAGCGGCCCACGCACCTGCACGGTGCGGTTACCCAACTGCCACTTGTCGTACACCCGGCTGTGCTGCATATACAGCAGGCAGGCATGCTGTTGCAGCGCGTCGGGGGTGAGCGGGCGGCCGTGACGGGCCAGGTAGTCGGGCGAGGCCACCAGCACTCGGCGGTTCCACTCGGCCAGTGGCAGGGCGATGTAGTTGGCATCCTGGTTGAGGCCATAGCGGATGGCTACATCCACGGGGTCGCGGTTGAGGTCGGCCATCTGGTCGGACAGCAAGAAGCGCAGTTGCAATGCCGGGTGGTCGTGGCGGAAGGCGCTGAGCCAGGGCAACAACATGTTGCGGCCCATGTCGGAAGGGGCCGACACCTGCAGGGTGCCGCGCAGGCTATTTGGGTTGCCATGCAGATCTTCATGGCCCTGGCGCAGGCTTTCCAGCACATTCAGTGCGGTTGGCAGGTAGCGCTCGCCCTCGGCGGTCAGGCGCAGGCTGCGGGTGGTGCGGGCGAACAGGCGTACATCCAGGTCGCGCTCCAGGCGTTTGATCGCGGCCGCCACCTGGCCTGGCAGCAGGCCTGCTTCATGGGCAGCGGCAGTGAAGCTACCCAGCACGCTGCTGCGGGCAAACAGTTCGAGGTCGGTGATGCGCAGCATTTTCATTCCAGGGATGAAAGTGTTGTTACATTGTGCCGCTTTTTCTTTTTTGCTGGAAAGATAAGATGCCCGGCAAATCCACTGTTCACTCCGGAGTTGTCGCATGGATACCGTATCGCTGGCCAAGCGCCGTTACACCACCAAAGCTTACGATGCCTCACGCCGCATTCCCCAGGCCACTGTCGACGCCCTGCTCGAGCAACTGCGTCACAGCCCGTCGTCGGTCAATTCCCAGCCCTGGCATTTCATCGTCGCCGACACGGCCGAAGGCAAGGCCCGCCTGGCCAAGAGCACTGCTGAGGGTTATGCCTACAACACGCAGAAGCTTCTCGATGCCTCGCATGTGATCGTGTTCTGCACCCGTACCGAGATGACTGAAGAACACCTGAACGCCGTGCTCGATCAAGAGGCCGCCGATGGCCGTTTCCGTGATGAGCAAGCGCGCGCCGGGCAAAACCAGAGCCGCCGTCACTACGTCAACCTGCACCGCTTCGACCAGAAGGATGTGCAGCACTGGATGGAAAAGCAAACCTATTTGGCGCTGGGTACTGCCTTGCTGGGTGCGGCGGCGCATGGGCTGGATGCCACGCCGATCGAGGGCTTCGACAGCAAGGTCCTCGATGCCGAACTGGGCTTGCGTGAGCGTGGGTTCACCAGTGTGGTTATCCTGAGCCTGGGTTATCGCAGTGAGGCGGACTTCAATGCCGGGCTGAACAAGTCGCGGTTGCCGGCATCGCAAGTGTTCACCTTCCTGTGAGGTTTGCGGGGCCGCTGTGCGGCCCTGGCAATGCTGGCGGTAAATCGGCAAAGCCCTGGCGTCGACCACCCGACCAGGCAAACTGGCAATGACCCGGCATATACCGCATACTTGTCGGCAAATGCCGAAAAGGAGCCTGCCATGCTTGCCGAAGTGCTACGCGACAACGGTTACCACGAGTACCGGGCGCGCTTGCAGGCGCTGCTGGACATTCCCGAGCTTGCCAGCGACTTCGAAATCCACACCCGCATCACCGATGGTTTTGCCGCCACCTGGTTGGTAAAGCTGACTGAACGCGGTGTGCTCACGCCGGTGGAGCGCGACCAGATCATTCCGCTGCGCACCCTCAAATCCCGTATCGAGCGTGACCAACCGCTGACCGTGGATGAGAGCGACCGGCTGTTCCGCTCGGCCCACATCACCGCCATGGCCGAGGCTGTGTTCGGGGAAGTGGGCAAGGCCAAGCGCTGGCTTTCCAAGCCTAAGGAACGCTTCTCGGGGCTGACGCCGATGCAGATGCTCACCACCCAGCAAGGCACCACGCAGGTCGAAGAAATGCTGCTGCAGATTGCCGAGGGCTATGGCCTGTGATTTTGTGGCGAATCAGCGCCTATGCAGACTTGAGCGGTACGGGGGGCTTGCGTGTAAGTGGCCGCTGGCACCAGGCGGGTCGGCCAGTGGTGTATGCCGCCACCAGCCCTCCCGGGGCGATGCTGGAAGTATTGGTGCACCTGGAGATCGACCCCGAGGATTTCCCGACCACCATGCGCTTGCTTCGCATCGAACTGCCCGACACGGTTTCCCAGGCGCAGTTGCCCGCTTTGCGGCCCGGCTGGTCTGCTCAGCCTGAGTTGACCCGTACGCTGGGCAATCGCTTTCTGGATGACGGTTCGGCATTGCTGCTGCCGGTGCCAAGCGCGATCATGCCCAGCACCACCAATTACCTGTTCAACCCACGGCACCCACAGGCGCAGAGCGCGAAAATCCAGGTTGAGGATTTCACGCCGGACAGCCGCCTGTTCTAGCCTCTGTACGAAAAGTCTTGAGACGCAGGTCAGGCAAGGCGAAAACAGCCGAGGTGGTCACCACAGTGCGGCCGATGCTGTCGTCAGCACTCGGCCAAACACTTCGAGCGCCTTGTCCACGTCAGCCTCGGTGCTGAAACGGCCGATGCTCAAGCGCACACTGTTGCGAGCCTGACGCTCATCCAGCCCCAGTGCCAGCAGCACATGCGAGGCAGCGTTGCTCGCCGAGTTGCAGGCCGAGGTGGTCGACAAGGCCAGCTCGCCGGCCAGCGCCGTGCTGTTGAAGCCCTTGCTGTCGATGCACAGGTTCAAGGTATGGGGAATGCGTTGCTTGGCGCAGCCGTTCAGGGTAACGCCAGGCATGGCCAGCAGGCCTGTGCGCAGGTGTCTTGCCAGTTGCTCAAGGCGCTGGTGCTCGCTGTCGCCAGGTTGGCCGGCCAAGGCAAAGGCACTGCCCATGCCCGCTATCTGATGGGTCGCCAGGGTGCCGGAACGCAGGCCCTGCTCATGGCCGCCGCCGTGCATCTGCGCACGCATCAGCACGCGGGCGCGCGGCCCGACATACAGCGCGCCGATGCCTTTCGGCCCGTAGACCTTGTGCGCCGAAAAAGACATCAGGTCCACGGCCATCGTACGCAGGTCGATAGCCAGCTTGCCCACGGCCTGCGCGGCATCCACGTGCAGCAGGGCACCGTGGGCACGCACCTGCTCGCCGATCGCGGCAAAATCGGTGACCGTGCCCAGTTCGTTGTTGACCGCCATCAGCGATACCAGGCGGGTGTCAGCGCGCAATGCTGCCTGCACACTCGCGGGTTGAATCAGGCCAGCGGCATCCGCTGCCAGGCGCGTAACGGCCCAGCCCTGACGTTCCAGCTCGGCCACGGTGTCGAGCACGGCCTTGTGTTCCAGCTGGCTGGTGATCAGGTGCCCGGGCTGGCCGATGCCTTGGGCAATACCCTTGAGCGCCAGGTTGTTGGACTCGGTCGCGCCCGAGGTCCATACCAGGTGCTCGGCGTGCGCGCCGACGCACTCGGCGACTTGTTGGCGCGCCTGCTCCACGGCGTGACGTGCAGCCTGGCCGAAGGCGTGGCCGCTGGACGCCGGGTTGCCGAAGTTGGCCTGGTTACCCAGGTAGGCGAGCATGGTTTCGATAACCCGGTCGTCGACTGGGGTAGTGGCGGCATAATCGAAGTAGAGTGGGGCGCTAGGCATTGAGGGCGGGTCCGTGTCAGTGGCCGTGAAGTCGGCGATCATTGACGTAAGCGTACCTGCCAGCAGCGGTGTTTTTTTCGTTTCCCTCAGGTCGATTCGCGATTATTTTAGAAAAAAATTCTCTATCGAAGATCTTTCATGGGATTTTCTACTTTTCCTGGTGAGGGCCATGAAGGGTCTCTCGCCGGTACCGTCAGGTGGGCTCCAGAGCCTTCTCTTCCTCTGCAACCACGCGCTCGCACAATTCCGTGATCTGCTCGCGCATCCAGCGGTTGGCCGGGTCCTGGTCGGTGCTTTCATGCCAGTACAGGTGCGTTTCCAGTGCAGGGACCTCCACCGGCAGCGCCTGATAACGCAACTGATGGCGACGGGCGAAGCGCTCGGGAACCGTCATCGCCATGTCGGTCTGCTGCAACACCTGCGACGCCATCAGGTAGTGTTGCGAACGCAGGGCGACCTTGCGTTGAACCCCCATCTTGCCCAGCGCCAGGTCGACGTAACCCAGGCCGTTGCGGCGGCTGGAGATATGGATGTGGGTCATGCCCAGGTAGCTGTCGAGGGTCAGCTTGCTGTCAGCCAGCGGGTGGCCCTGGCGCAGGGCGCAGACATAGCGGTCTTGCATCAGTTTGATGTGGCGCACCTGCGGGTCGGTGTTCAGTGGCGCGTCGATGGCAAAGTCCAGGCGGCCGGCCGCGAGTTCCTTGGTGGTCTCGCGGCGCTTGCACAGGAAGCTCTCGATCATTACCGCCGGCGCCAGGCGGCGCAGGCGCTGGAACAGCGGCGGCAAGATGACCGCCTCGGTCAGGTCGGTCATGCTGATGCGGAAGGTCTTGTTGGCCTGCTGCGGGTTGAACGTGCGGCTTTCCTGCACCGAGGTCCGCAGCAGCGCCAGGGCGTTGCGCACCGGGCCGATGATGTTCTGCGCCATGGGTGTGGGCACCATGCCTTGCGCGGTGCGCACGAACAGCGGGTCATTGAAGGTTTCGCGCAGGCGCGACAGGGCATTGGACACTGCCGGCTGGGTAATGCCGACGATCTGCCCGGCGCGGGTCAGGTTGGCTTCGGTGTAGATCGCATCGAACACGATGAACAGGTTGAGGTCGACCTTGCTAAGGTTCATGGGCGCCGCTCTTTGTTGGAATTATCGGCCGATCATATATCGGTTATGAATGTTTATACACGCGGAAAATAGACTAGGTGGATGGAGCAATGCTGCTCTAGGCTCTGGCCCAAGTATTCCGAACTGTGAAGGTAGCCCAGATGGATTTCGCCTATTCGCCCAAGGTCCAGGCACTGCGCGAGCGTGTCACTGCGTTCATGGACGCTCATGTCTACCCCGCCGAAGCCGTGTTCGAGCGCCAGGTCGCCGAGGGTGACCGCTGGCAGCCCACTGCAATCATGGAGGCGCTCAAGGCCAAGGCCCGCGCCGAAGGGTTGTGGAACCTGTTCCTGCCAGAGTCGGAATACGGTGCTGGCCTGAGTAACCTGGAGTACGCACCGTTGGCAGAAATCATGGGCCGCTCGTTGCTCGGGCCGGAGCCGTTCAACTGCTCGGCACCGGACACCGGCAACATGGAAGTGCTGGTGCGCTATGGCAGCGAGGCGCAGAAACGCCAGTGGCTGGAGCCGCTGCTGCGGGGCGAGATCCGCTCGGCGTTTGCCATGACCGAACCAGACGTGGCCTCGTCGGACGCCACCAACATGGCTGCTACCGCCATACGGGACGGTGACGAGTGGGTGATCAACGGCCGCAAGTGGTGGACTTCCGGCGCCTGCGACCCGCGCTGCAAGGTCATGATCTTCATGGGCCTGTCTGACCCTGAAGGGCCACGCCACCAGCAGCATTCCATGGTGCTGGTGCCGACCGACACGCCAGGCGTGAAGATCGTCCGCCCGCTGCCGGTGTTCGGTTATGACGATGCGCCCCATGGTCATGCCGAAGTCCTTTTCGAGAATGTGCGGGTGCCGTACGAAAACGTGATCCTTGGCGAAGGCCGCGGCTTCGAAATTGCCCAGGGCCGCCTGGGCCCAGGGCGTATCCACCACTGCATGCGCTCGATCGGCATGGCCGAGCGCGCACTGGAGCTGATGTGCAAGCGCTCGGTGGAGCGTACTGCTTTTGGTCGGCCACTGGCACGCTTGGGCGGCAACGTCGACAAGATCGCTGACTCGCGCATGGAAATCGACATGGCCCGGCTGCTGACGCTCAAAGCGGCCTACATGATGGACACTGTCGGCAACAAGGTGGCCCGTAGCGAGATCGCCCAGATCAAGGTGGTGGCGCCCAACGTGGCCTTGAAAGTGATCGACCGGGCTATCCAGATACATGGTGGGGCAGGGGTAAGCGGTGATTTCCCGCTGGCCTACATGTATGCCATGCAGCGCACCTTGCGCCTGGCTGACGGGCCGGATGAAGTGCACCGGGCCGCGATTGGCAAGTACGAAATTGGCAAGTATGTGCCGGTGGAGATGTTGCGTAGCGGGCGGTGAACGCGTCAGCCTGCGCCGGCCCATTCGCGGGTGAACCCGCGCCTACACGGGCAGCACTCAGCTTGCCCGCGACGTGGCCAGTGCAAGTGATTCACTCAGGCACCTAGTTGCGTGTCTTTTTCCCTCTTGGACGCGGGTTCTTGTCCAATGGCGTGCGGCTGGTGCCCATCCCCAATGTCATCCTTTTTTTGCCCCCGCGTCTTGATCAACGAAATCACCACCCCACCCAGCAACAACCCGAATGTCACGCCCAACGACAGCAGCGCCGGCACCTTGCCCACCATGCCGTGGTAGAAAATCTTGCAGCCAATGAAGATCAACACCAGCGCCAGTGCGTACTTGAGATAAACGAACCGGTGCATCAGCGCCGCCAGCGCGAAATACAGCGAGCGTAAGCCGAGGATGGCGAAGATGTTGGAGGTGTAGACGATGAACGGGTCCTGGGTGATGGCGAAGATCGCCGGCACGCTGTCGACGGCAAACACCAGGTCGGCCAGTTCGATCAGTACCAGCGCCAGGAACAGCGGGGTGGCATAACGCAACGCCTTGCTGTGCCCGGCCGGGGTGTGGCGTACGAAGAAGTGCGAGCCATGGATCTGGTCGGTAACCCGCATGTGCCGCCGCACGAACTTGAGGATCGGGTTGTTGGCCAGGTCCGGGCGGCTGTCTTCCTTCGACAGCGCCATTTTCACCCCGGTAAACAGCAGGAAGGCACCGAAGATGTAAAGCACCCAGGCAAAGTTCTGTACCAGCGCCGCGCCCACGCCGATCATGATGGCCCGCAGGAACACCACGCCCAGGATGCCCCAGAACAGCACGCGGTGCTGGTAGCGGCGGGGTATGGCGAAGTAGCTGAAGATCATCGCCATGACGAACACGTTGTCCATGGACAGCGATTGCTCGACCAAAAAACCGGTGTAGAACTCCAGTGCCGACTGCGCGCCCAACTGGTACCAGACCCCCGCGCCGAACAGCACACCGACACTGAAATAGCCTGAATACAGCAGCAGGCTCTCGCGCATTTCAATTTCCCGGTCGTGGCGGTGCAGCACGCCCAGGTCGAGCACCAGCAAACCGATGACGATGGCCATGAACACCAGCCACAACCAGGCGCTGGTACCGAGGACAGGTGTTGTGAGGAATGCTTGCAGAGCTGTCATGAGCCCCTCCTTGAATGTCGACGTTGCAAGGCAACAGTGATCCGACATGGCGGCTTGGCAGCCGTCAGAGGGGCCCGGTATCACATGGGCTTGAGCCTAGACCCGTTTGCCCGTGATGCCGAATGGGGAGCTGTTACATTTCTTTGCCAGTGCAGAGCTCAGGTCCGCAATCCTTTGCTCAGCCCGTTCCCTTCTATTAAATAACCCCGGTTATAGCCAAAACCAATCGAAAGCATGAGCTTTGCCAATGAGCCTTCAGCGGGATGATTAGTTAGGATTCTTTCCATCAACTGATTCCAACCCCATGAAGGAGCGTCTCTCATGCCAATCATCAACAGCCAGGTCAAACCCTTCAACGCCACCGCCTACCACAAAGGCGAGTTCGTTCAGGTCAGCGAAGCCGATCTGAAAGGCAAGTGGTCTGTCGTGTTCTTCTACCCGGCCGACTTCACCTTCGTTTGCCCGACCGAGCTGGGTGACCTTGCTGACAACTACGCCGAGTTCCAGAAGCTGGGCGTGGAAATCTACGGTGTTTCCACTGACACCCACTTCACTCACAAAGCCTGGCACGACACTTCGGACACCATCGGCAAGATCGAATACCCGCTGATCGGTGACCCGACTCACGTCATTTCGCGCAACTTCGACGTGCTGATCGAAGAAGCCGGCCTGGCCGACCGCGGTACCTTCGTGATCAACCCGGAAGGCCAGATCAAGATTGTCGAGCTGAACGACGGTGGCGTTGGCCGTGATGCTGCTGAACTGCTGCGTAAGGTCAAGGCTGCCCAGTACGTTGCCGCTCACCCAGGCGAAGTGTGCCCGGCCAAGTGGAAAGAAGGCGAAGCCACTCTGGCGCCGTCGCTGGACCTCGTAGGCAAGATCTAAGGTCATGCCCATAACGCGGGCGGTAAGCAGCCGCCAAAGCTGAAATACCTACCGCCCCGTCAAGCGCCCGGGCGACCTCGCCTGGGCGTTTTTGTATCCGAGTTTTGAAAAAGGAATCGCCCGTATGTTGGACGCCACGCTTAAATCGCAACTGAAAACCTACCTGGAGCGGGTCACCCAGCCGATCGAGATCGTTGCCTCCCTCGACGACGGCGCGAAGTCCCGCGAATTGCACGACCTGCTGGTGGAGATTGCCGGCCTGTCGAACCTCATTACCTTCAGCGCGGACGGTACCGATGCCCGTCGTCCTTCGTTCTCGCTGAACCGCCCGGGTGCTGATATCAGCCTGCGCTTCGCCGGCATCCCCATGGGCCACGAGTTCACCTCGCTGGTGCTGGCACTGCTGCAAGTCGGCGGCCACCCGTCCAAGGCCAGTGCCGAAGTGATCGAGCAGATCCAGGCCCTGGAAGGTGAATTCAACTTCGAAACCTACTTCTCGCTGTCGTGCCAGAACTGCCCGGACGTCGTCCAGGCACTGAACCTGATGGCGGTACTCAACCCCAACGTGCGCCATGTTGCCATCGACGGTGCGCTGTTCCAGGACGAAGTGGAATCGCGCAAGATCATGGCGGTACCGAGTATCTACCTCAACGGTGAAGTGTTTGGTCAGGGCCGTATGGGCCTGGAAGAAATCATTGGCAAGATCGACACCAACGCTGGCGCCCGCCAGGCCGAGAAGATCAACGCCAAGGAAGCCTTTGACGTGCTGGTTGTCGGCGGTGGCCCCGCTGGCGCCGCTGCTGCCATCTACGCTGCCCGCAAGGGCATCCGCACCGGTGTTGCCGCCGAGCGCTTCGGCGGCCAGGTGCTGGACACTCTGGCCATCGAGAACTTCATCTCGGTGCAGGAAACCGAAGGGCCGAAGCTGGCCACGGCGCTGGAAGAGCACGTCAAACAGTACGACGTCGACATCATGAACCTGCAGCGCGGTGAAGCGCTGATTCCGGCCGCCGAGGGCGGTCTGCACGAAGTGCGCCTGGCGGGGGGCGCTTCGCTGAAGGCCAAGACCGTGATCCTGGCCACTGGCGCCCGCTGGCGCGAAATGAACGTGCCGGGTGAGCAAGAGTACCGTGGCCGCGGCGTGGCCTACTGCCCGCACTGTGACGGCCCGCTGTTCAAGGGCAAACGCGTGGCGGTGATTGGCGGCGGCAACTCGGGTGTGGAAGCGGCCATCGACCTGGCCGGTATCGTCGCCCAGGTGACGCTGATCGAGTTCGACAGCCAGTTGCGTGCCGATGCGGTGTTGCAACGCAAGCTGCGCAGCCTGCCGAACGTCAACGTGATCACCAGCGCCCTGACCACCGAGGTGCTGGGCAATGGCGAGAAGGTGACCGGCCTGCGCTACAAGGACCGCACCACGGATGAACAGCACGAAGTGGTACTGGAAGGCATCTTCGTACAGATTGGCCTGCTGCCTAACACTGACTGGCTGAAGGGCACCGTCGAGCTGTCGCCGCGTGGCGAAATCATTGTCGACGCCAAGGGCCAGACCAGTATCCCGGGTGTGTTTGCCGCAGGTGACGTGACTACCGTGCCGTACAAGCAGATCGTCATTGCGGTGGGTGAGGGGGCCAAGGCGTCGCTCGCGGCCTTTGACCACCTGATTCGGACTTCGGCACCGGCGTAAGCCTGTACGGCCCTTTCGCGGTTGAAGCCGCTCTCACAGGACTGCGCAGTTGTTGAAACTGTGAAGATCCCCGTAGGGGCGGGTTCACCCGCGAAGAGGCCGAGCCTGCTGGCCAATCTCCACCAGTCGTTCACCGTTGCTGCCGCTACCGTATTCGCGGGTAAACCCGCTCCTACGCAGATCGGTGGTAGACACACATCGGAGGCTGAACACAGGCCGCCGTAGGGGCGGGTTCACGCGCGAAGAG
>NZ_JBICJR010000043.1:0-27510 GCF_043103245.1 Pseudomonas sp. YQ_6 | reverse complement strand
GTGATTGACTGCCCAGTCGATTACAGCGAGAACGACCGCATCCTCAACAGCGAGCTGCGTGAGCGCGCCCTGGCGGTGTAAGCCCTGACGCCCTGATCGCTGTAAGGCGGCACCCACAGGTATCTCACGATCCTGTAGGTGCCGTCGGGTGGTGCATAGCAACCACTTTACGCCTCTTGCAATTGATCATTCTCAGGTTCTCTACTCATGGAGAACACGAGAACATGACTATTGGTTCAACACACAACCATCCTGCCGATCTGGCCATCGACCCGTTACTGCCCACGCAGCCGTGGGCCGCGCGTTTCCCTAACCCCCCGGATCTCTGCTTCGACTACCGCCGGCTTCTCGAACAAGAGGGCGGCGTCGCACGTGCCACACAACCCAATCACCGCATTTGCATCGTCGGTGCCGGAGTTACCGGGTTGACTGCTGCCCGCGAGTTATTGCGCTGTGGTTTCAACCGTATCACCTTGATTGAGCAGTCCCGGCGTGTAGGCGGGCGACACCTGACGGTCGTGAACAGCTCAGCAAGCCACAAGCAACCTGCAACCCCTTTTGAAATGGGGGCGATGCGCATGCCGTTCTTCAATAGGACTGGAGAGTCGCCTAAAGAGGGGCGCTCGCTTATGGCCCATTACGCAAAGCTGTTCGAGCTGCGGATTTCTGACTTCCCTAACCCAGGTACACCTTGGGTGAATGCCACGGGGATTTATCTTCGCGAAGGTCAATTAGAAGGGGAAGGTGACCCGGGTCTTTTGATCTGGCGTAATCCGTCAGGCGAAACCCCACCTCCTTCGGCTGTCTTGCAGCAGGTCTACGAGAAATGGCGCAGTTTTGCTCAGCAATTTGCTGAACATGTTGCCGCGGTTTATGGCACGTCAAGCTGGGAGTCGCTATGGCGGGACATCGTCGAACGCTATCATCGACTGTCGTTCAGGGATTTGGTGCATTTGCCTGCCCTTGCTGCCTGGAACCCTGAAAACCCCGGTGACTTTGGCGGTTTGGGCATGAGCAGTGACGAGTCAGCCATTTTCTATGCAATCGGTATTGGCGATGGCAGCTGGGGAGCATTTTATGATGTTTGCTGCCTGTACCCGCTACGTACGGCAATCTTTGGCTTTAGCAGTCATTTGCAGTTGGTGCATGGCCGTGTGGATTCAAGAGGGGGGCCTTACACTGCGCCGCATCTTGAAGCAAACAATATCCCTGATAGCAGGGGATTGCCGTTTCAAGGGCCAGCCTATCTCGGACTTGCGGCCCTCGACGAAAGCCTTTTGCACCTGGACGTCGGCATGGGTGGGATTTCGCTATATGAACATCTTCTGAAAACAAAGGATGGGCTACTGACAGATACGTCCGTGTGTGCGGTGCAGAAGCTGGAAGATGGCCGTGTTCGGGTCGGATATCGTTGGCGATGCAGTGATCCGTTACACGAGAGCACCGAGTATGAAGACTTCGACAGCGTGATCATGACCACTCCGTCATGGCTGATCGAAACCAACATCAACCTCAGTGGCTTCACCCGCCAGATGTTGCCGCAGTCGATTATCGATGCCTGGAAACATGCCCATTGGGAGACCAGCTGCAAGGTCTATGCGCCGCTGAAGAAAAGTTTCCTCGACCAGAAGCCGATGCCGCAAATTCTGATTACCGATAGCTTTGTGCACGATGTCTATGCCTATCGGTACAACGATAGCTATCCAGATGACTGCATTCTTCTCAGTTATACCTGGGAGGATGACGCGACCAAATTGGCAGCCTTCTCTGATGCGGAGTTGGCGAGCAAATGCCTGAAGGAGCTCGATCGGATCCTTCTACGCTGCACCAATGTGGGGGAGGCAATTTCGCCTTACGTCGATACTCGAAATATTTGCATACAGCGTTGGATCACAGACCGAAATGCGCTTGGGTGCGCGAAGTTGTATAGGGCAGGTACCTACTTTGATGCTGTAAACCTGATGAAATACAACCGAGACCTGAGTGCGCGCTCAGGGCTGTATCTGGCTGGCGAGTCCTTCTCAGTTGACGCTGGATGGACCGAGCCGTGTTTGCGCACGGCAATCGATACGGTCATAAACCTCTGCAACAACACGTCAGCCGAGTTCAATGGTGGCTTTACCCTCGAGTACTACCCCCACTATCAGGTTGGGAAATAACGGCGTACGGGCCATTTAGTAGGGGGAGTCCTACTGCCATTATGTGACTTTCCTTTGGTCCCATAGGACTCTCCTGACTGTCGCTCCCTGACCCAACATCGCTTTACTGGCGTCCTTCCAAAACAACCACAAAAAGGAAGCCGCCATGTCTGAATCCTGTTCCCCCGTCAGCCCCGTACGTATCGCTGTCATCCAGTACGACCCTCAGGTCGGTCTCGAGCACTGTGAGAGCAACGTGAGCAGAGGCCTGGCATTGGCCCGGCGCGCAGCACGCGAAGGTGCCAACCTGATCGTACTGCCGGAACTGGCCAACACGGGCTACACCTTCAACTCCCGTGCCGAAGCCTATTCCCATGCGCAGGTGCTGCAGGACGGCCCTTGCCTGAAAACCTGGGCCGACTTCGCCAGGCAATACCAGGTATACCTGGCTGCGGGGTTTGCCGAACGCGACGGGCTGAAGCTTTACGACAGTGCTGTCCTGTTTGGCCCCGAAGGCCTGCTTGGGCATTACCGCAAAGCGCATCTGTGGAACCAGGAAAAGCTCTGGTTCACCCCCGGTGACCTGGGGTTCCCGGTATTCGAGACGCCTATCGGCCGTATCGGCCTGCTGATCTGCTGGGACATCTGGTTCCCGGAAGTACCACGGGTGATGGCCGCGCAAGGTGCCGACATCATCTGCAGCCTCAACAACTGGGTATGGACCCCGCCGCCGTTGTTCGATGATGCAGGGCGCTGCATGGCCTCGTACCTGACCATGACGGCAGCGCATGTCAACAACGTTTATATCGCCGCCGCGAACCGTGTTGGCAGCGAGCGGGGCGGGCGCTTCCTGGGCTGCTCGCTGATCGCCGGTACCCATGGCTGGCCGATCGGCGAGGTGGGCAGTGCAGAAGCCGAGGAGATTATCTATGCCGATGTCGATTTGAGCAGTGCACGCTCGGCACCGATCTGGAACAGCCTCAACGACCTGCCAAGAGACCGGCGCACCGACCTCTACGATGCCACCCTTGGCTATCGCTTGCATGCACCTATGCCACGTTGAGGAGTTGCGAATGAACACGCTCTTCTTCTCACGACAGCAGCATTGGCTTGTGTTCATGTTCGGCTGCCTGCTGGTGTTTTTCGCTGCAAGCCTTGCCCATGGCCAATGGCTGGATTATGCACAGAGGGTGGCGACGCTCGATGAGCCGCTCAGCCGCTTGCGCTGGATTATTGGTGATATCAGTGAAGTGGCATTCTACAAGCACGAACTACCCGCGCTGGGCTTGCTGCTGGGCGCGTGCCTGGCGCACTGGGCGCAGGTGCGAGGGTACCGCTGGCAGGGCTTTGCCATTTGCTATGGCAGCGGATTATGGCCATGGGTGTTTACCAGCTCGCTCTTGGGCTTGCTGCTCAGCCATGCGTTGTGGGGATGGACCTTGGCCAGTGGCATCTGGCAACCAACGTTCGTTGCCTTCGTGTCATTGCCGGCAGCCATGGTCTTGCTTTTTGGTGCGGGCTGGCGGGTGACGATCACGGGGGCGCTACTGGGGGCTCTACTGGTAACACCGGCCAGCCTGCTGATGGTCAATTACCTGTGTTATCCCCTGCAGTTGCCAGTGGTAGTGGGCAATGTGAGTGGCATGGCTGTGGCAAGCGTCGTGGCCTTCATCCTGTGCAAGCGCTTTCCTTCATGGGTACGCCAATGCGGTGAACCCACCGTCGTGGCGCCGGTTGTCAATCAGCCTGACTACGGTGCGGTCTGGACTTTGCGGCGCGTTCTGGCCGACTTCAGCGAAGCCCCCTTCTTTGGTAATGAGCTGGCCAGCCTCGGGCTATTGCTGGGTGTGTTGCTGGCTTACCTGTTGAGCCCGGCTGCACTGTCATACGGTTCTATGTTGGTGATGCAGATAGTGGCCGGCCAGGCCCTGGCATCCCTGGTTGGGGTTGTATGCTGGCGTGGACAGTGGAAAGCCCGTGGGTGGTACCCTACCTACATTCCGATTGTGTCGATCGTCCCGGCCGCGGTGTTGGCACATGGCGGCAGCTGGCAAGTGGTGGTGGCCAGTGCAGTGTTGGGTGCCCTGGTGGCTCCGCCGCTGGCAGTGGCGATCACTCAGCGGTTGCCGGCCTATGTGCATGGCTACATCGGCAATGTGGTGTCGATGGCCATCTGCACGCTTGGCATTGTGCCGATAGTCGGGTTGATTGTGGGGGGAGAAGCATGAGCGAACATTCGAGCCTGCCCAGGCTGTCGATCGCCACTCTGGGCGGCACGGTCAGTATGCGGCTGGGTGCTGTCGGGGATGGTGTGACGCCAAGCCTGGATTGTGAGCGGCAACTGCTTCAGGTTCCACAATTGCGCGAGATGGCGCAGTTGAACGTTGCTTCATTGTGCCTGCTCCCCAGTGCATCGCTGGGCTTCGAGACGTTGCTGGAGGTGCTGGCATGGGCCCGGGGCGAGGTGGAGCGCGGAGCTCAGGCCTTGGTATTGAGCCAAGGGACCGACAGCCTTGAGGAAACGGCCTATTTCCTGGATCTGCTCTGGCCATTCGATGCGCCATTGGTGATGACCGGTGCCATGCGCTCGGCGAGTCAGCCGGGCAATGATGGGCCGGCCAACTTGTTGGCTGCGGCTCAGGTTGCATTGGCACAAGACAGCCGTGGGCGAGGTGTGCTTGTGGTCATGAATGATCAGGTCCACTGCGCGGCAAGGGTGCGCAAGACGGCCAGCCTGGCGATGGCGGCATTCGAGTCGCCCGGATGTGGCCCGTTGGGCGACGTTGTGGAGGGTGTTGTGTTGTATCGCCATCCGCCCGGGCGACGGGAAGTGTTGCCGTTACCGTATCGCACCGACCAGCGCGTTGCCCTGCTGGAAGCCTGCCTGGACGCAGACACGGCGCTGCTGCGGGCGGTGGCCACATTGGGTTATGAGGGGTTGGTCATCGCCGGTTTCGGTGCTGGGCATGTTTCCGCCGGTTGGTCCGAAGTGCTGGAGCACCTGGCGCCCCGCTTGCCGGTAATGGTTGCTACGCGCACAGGTAGAGGGCCTACAGCCCGGGCAACCTACGGGTTTGCTGGTGCAGAGATCGACCTGCAGAAAAAAGGCGTCTACATGGCTGGGCAACTCTGCCCGCGCAAATGCCGCATCTTGCTGTGGCTGCTGATAGGCACCGACCGGCAACATGAGCTGCAGGCTTGGTTGCAGCCCTGAACCATCTGCCCGCGCGGTCGTTCGCGCGGGCAGCCCTTCCGGCGTTGCTGTGCTAGGGTGCACACACTTTTGCTTCCCAGGATTCTTACCCATGCTCCCCGTACTCAGCGAAAAAGAACTCGACCGCCTCGAAGACCTGCTGATCACCTATGGCAATGACTACTCGGTGCTGAACCTGGCCGAGCTCAATGGCTTTTTCGTCGCACTCGCCAGTTCGCCGATCACTGTCCTCCCCGAGCAATGGCTGCCGGCGGTAGCGGGTGGCAAAGTACCGAAGTTCAAGAAGCCCGCGCATGAGGAGGCCTACACGGCATTGATGCTGCGTTATGCCAGCCAGGTGGCAGAAGAGCTGAGCAATGGTGTCGACCAGTTCGAGCCGTTGTTCGAGGAAAGCGAGGGCGAACAGGGCACTGTGATCGTGATGGAGGAGTGGTGTTTCGGCTACATGCGCGGTACCCAGGTGGCCGGTTGGGGCGAGTTGCCACCGGAGCAGGCCCCGCTGCTCAAGGCCATTTCGCTACATGGGCTGGAGGATAATTTCGAGCTGCTGGACCAGATGAGCGAAGAGGATATCCAGGCCTGTGTGCCGCAGGTGGTCGAGGCTGCGCGTGGGCTGTACCGACATTTCAAAAAGCTGCACTGATCGGATCGTTGGCTAGCGCTCACCTGCAGGCACCGGCGCAAGTGTTTGGAAACCATTATTCCGCCCAGCGAAATTATGGTTTCCCCTACGCACTGATTCTGCTGCCAGCCGATCCAGTGCAGCATGTGCTCCATCAGCCCCATCCCGGCGCTGACCAGGAGCCAAGCCCATGTCGAACCCGATCAAGCTCTACAACTTCCCCAAGTCTGGCCATGCCCATCGCATCGAGTTGATGCTCTCGCTACTGAACCTGCCAACCGAGCTGGTCTTCGTCGACCTGGCCAAAGGTGCGCACAAGCAGCCGGACTTCCTCGCCCTCAACCCGTTCGGCCAGGTTCCGGTCATCGATGACAACGGCACAGTGATTGCCGACTCCAACGCCATCCTCGTCTACCTGGCCAAAAAGTATGACAACGGCGCGTGGCTGCCCGAAGAACCTGCCGCCGCCGCCCGTGTGCAACGCTGGTTATCGGTCGCTGCCGGCCCGCTGGCCTTTGGCCCGGCAGCCGCCCGCCTGGTTACGGTGTTCGGCGCTTCATTCAATACCGACGAAGTGATTGCCCGTGCCCACACCTTGCTCAAGGTGATCGATGCCGAGTTGGCCAAGACGCCATTCCTGGCGGGTAGCACACCTACTATCGCGGACATTGCCAACTACTCGTACATCGCTCACGCCCCCGAAGGCAACGTGTCGCTGGAACCCTATGCCAATGTGCGCAACTGGCTGGCGCGGATCGAGGCGCTGCCGCGTTTCGTCCCCATGCCGCGCACCGTGATCGGGCTGCAAACCCACGCCTGACACCCGCCATCGTGAGGAACGCCGCCATGCAACAATCCCCTGATCACCGCCCCTCGCCCTGGCATGCGGGTGAAAAGACCCTGCAGGAAAAGGTCGGTGTAGCAGAACGCATGGAGGCGTTCGGGCAAAAGGTCATTCGCGACCACATGCCCGACCAGCATCGGACGTTCTATCACCAGTTACCGTTCATGGTCGCCGCCAGTGTGGATGCCCAGGGTCGGCCTTGGGCCACGCTGCTGGAAGGGCCAGAAGGGTTCATAAGCTCGCCTGACCCTCGTATGCTGACGATCCACACCACGTTGCCAGCAGATGACCCCGCCACCCCCGGGTTGGCAGCCGGGCAGGCGGTCGGCCTGCTGGGGATCGAACTGCACACCCGTCGGCGCAATCGCATCAACGGGCAGATCCGCCACGCTGCCCAAGGGCAACTGCAAGTGGCCGTAGAGCAGGCGTTTGGCAACTGTCCGCAGTACATCCAGTTGCGCGACTACACCCGCGTCACCGAACCCGCCCTTGGGCGCATCGATGCGACAACACTGGATACCTCAACCGTCAGCATGATCCAGGCCGCCGATACCTTCTTCGTTGCCAGCTATGTCGAGCATGCTGACGGCCAGCGTTCGGTAGATGTCTCTCACCGTGGTGGCCGGCCAGGGTTCATCAAGGTCGAAGGCAATCGGCTGACGATTCCCGACTATGCAGGCAATCTGCATTTCAACACCTTGGGCAACCTGGTGGTCAACCCGCGGGCCGGCTTGCTGTTCATCGACTTCAAAAATGGCAATGTGTTGCAACTGTACGGGCGTGCCGAGGTGCTGCTGGACAGCCCGGCCATCCAGGCCTTTGAAGGCGCTGAGCGGTTGTGGACACTGCAGGTCGAGCAGGTGGTGTGGCGTCCGGCAGCCGTTGCCCTGCGCTGGGCTTTCAAGGAGTACGCGCCGACCAGTCTGATGACCGGTACCTGGGCCGAGGCCGATGCGCGCCTGGAGCAGCGGCAACAACAGCGCCAATGGCTGGCCTGGCGGGTGCTGCGGGTGGAGCAGGAAAGCCGCGACATCCGCTCGTTCTATCTCGAACCACCGGCAGGCTGCCGTGTGGCCTTTGCCCCTGGCCAGCATCTGCCTGTGCAAGTGCCGCGTGATGGCGAGTCGGCGCTGATCCGCACCTACAGCCTTTCAAGTGCCCCCGACGATGGATTCTTGCGCATCAGCGTCAAAGCCCAGGGCCCGGCTTCGCGGTATCTGCATGAGCGCGTTGTGGCCGGCGATGTGTTGAATGTGCGGCCGCCGATGGGCAGCTTCACGCTTGACCAGCAAAGCACGCGCCCGTTGGTGCTGATCGGCGCGGGCGTGGGCATCACGCCGTTGCTGGCCATGCTGCGTCAGCAGTTGAGGACAGGGCAGGCCCGGCGCATTCATCTGTTCCATGGCGCACGCAGCCTGGCCGACTTGCCGTTCCAGCAGGAACTGGCGACCTTGCGGCAACAGGCTGGCGATCTACTGCATGTACACCGCGCCCTAAGCCAGCCTGAAGGGCACGCGCAGATCGGTCGTGATTACGAGTTCGCCGGCCGGTTGGGTATCGAACAGGTCAAGGCAACGCTGGCGTTGGACGACTACGATTTCTACCTGTGTGGCCCGGGCAGCTTCACCCAGCAGCTCTACGAAGGGCTGCGTGGGGTGCATGTGCCGGATGCGCGGATTCACGCCGAAGCGTTTGGCCCGTCGACGTTGCGGCGGCACACCGACGCAGACCAGCCAATCTTGCAACAGCCGCCTGCCGCCGACGAACCAGTGCCGGTGTATTTTGCTGCGTCGGCCAAGGAGGCTCGCTGGGTACCCGGTAGCGGCACCTTGCTGGAACTGGCCGAGGCGCGTGGGCTGGCCCCGGAGTTCAGTTGCCGGGGTGGTTCGTGTGGTACCTGCAAGACCCGGCTGGTGAGCGGCCAGGTGCATTATCCAAATCCGCCGGCAGAGTTGCCGGAAGCAGGATCGGTGCTGATCTGTTGTGCTGTGCCGGCGAAAGTGGAGGAGGGGATGAGGGCGTTGGTGCTGGATGTCTGATTCAAGCCAGTCGTAGGAGCGGGCTTGCCCGCGAAGAGGCCGGTACAGCTAACACCACGCATCCAGATGAAAGATAATCCCCACGCCTCTTAACTTTCAGGAGCCCGCATGGACCAGATCCACCTGATGAAGGTATTCGTCGCTGTCGGCGAGCTGGAAAGCTTCGCCGCGGCTGCCCGCCGTCTGGACATTTCTGCGGCCGCCGTCACCCGCGCCGTCAGCGCCCTGGAAGAGCAGCTCGGGGTCAAGCTGTTGCTGCGCACGACTCGCAGCGTGCGTCTGACCGAGGCCGGCGGCCGCTATCTGGAAGACACCCGGCACATCCTCGCCAGTATCCACGAGGCCAACGAAGCCGCTGCCGGCATCAATGCGACTCCCAGGGGCGACCTGGCAGTGACCGCGCCGATCCTGTTCGGCAAGAAGTTCGTAATGCCGTGCATCGTCCGTTACCTGCAGCAGTACCCGGAAGTCGACGTTTCCGCGTTCTTTCTCGACCGCGTGGTGAACATGGTCGAGGAGGGCATGGACGTGGCCGTGCGCATCGGGCCGTTGCCCGACTCCGGGTTGAAGGCGCTGCGGGTGGGCAGGGTGCGGCGCATGTTGTGTGCCTCGCCCGACTACCTGGCGCGCCATGGTGTGCCGAAGCATCCGTCGGACCTGGCCGGGCATGCGATAATCGGCACCACCAATCTGTCGCCACGTGCGGGTTGGCGCTTCGGAGTGACCGACGAGCCGACCTTGGTGCGCATGAAGCCGCGGCTGACGGTCACCAGCAATGACGGGGCAATCGCAGCTGCCAGCGGCGGGCTGGGGATTGCCCGGCTGCTGTCGTACCAGGTGGCAGACGAACTGGCCAGCGGGCAGTTACAGGTGCTGCTGGCCGAGTACGAAGAGGCGCCCTGGCCCATTCATGTGCTGCACCGCGAAAGCAAGTACGGGTCGGCCAAGGTCAGGGCCTTTATCGACATGCTGGCGCAAGGATTGCGCGATCAGCAGCTGGATTAACGTCGTACAGCGGGTCGAAAAGGATGCCAGACAATGTTCGATATCGTGCCGGCCCTTTTTCAGGCAACCCGCTCACAACGCCCGATACTGCATCCTGAACCCCAGGTTCATTGCCTCCCCCCGGTGCAGCAACCGCAACCCTGGTCGCCCTGGCAGGTGGTGCGCATTGATGGGGTGGCTAACAGGCTCAAAGCAGAAAAAACCTTGCCCCTGCGGGCAATACAGCAAGAAGTGTTCGGCCCCATTGGCACTGCACGCCAATCGATAACCCGCGCTGGGCTGTTCGATCACACACTCCCCTGGCCAGCCACTGAAGGCGTGATCAACCACCGTCTCAGGCAAACGCTCCATGGCATTGAAACGCCATTGCTCCGGCACCTCGGCCTGGTACGAAGGCAACCGCCCATTCTCGGCCAGCCACACCTTGCGCGCCGATGCGTACAACTTGGTATCGGGATACCGCGGAAAGTAAGGGTGCAGCCCCAACCCGTACCAGTTGGCCGACTCATCCAGATGGGTTACATGCAGGTCCAGGTTCAGGCACCCCTCATGCAGATGCACATCCAGCGTGGCCCGGTAAGCAAACGGCACAGCACTGTCTAGCGTCAGCCGTGCTCGCCGTTCACTGTGATGCTCCACCTGCCAGGCCTGCTGCCAGGCACTGCCATGGATCGGGTAAGGGTCATGCCCGGTATTGGGTGCCAGTGCCTGCCACCCCTCGGGTCGGGCAAAGCCACCCTCGCCAATGCGGTTGGACCAAGGCGCCAGTGGGTAGCAGGCGAGGCGTCGTGGCGTACCACTTTCCAGTGCGGCCAGGTCGGAATGGCGCAGCAGCGCTTGCCCGGTCGCTTTCACTTCCCAGTTGACCAGGCTGGCGCCCAACTCCGGAGCCAGGCTCAGGCGGGTCAGGCGGTCCTGCAGGCGCAGTTCGGTCAAAGACATTCAAGGCTCCATTTAAATGAATGATCAATTGGCCCGACGGTAGGTGAGCAGCACGATGCCGCACACCACCACCGCGCCGCCGAGTAATTGCAGGGTGCCGAGTTGCTGGTCGAGCAAGGCCCAGCCCAGCAGTAGCGTGGCGATGGGTTCGACGTTCATCACGGGTGCGTTCTGCGCCATGTTCAGCCTTGGCACACAAACGAACAGCAAGGTGAAGGCCAAGCCATACAGCACTACCAGGCTGGCCAAGGCCGCCCAGCCACTGCTGCTGCCTGGCAGTGACAAACCGGACGGCATCACGCCGCTTGCGCCTGCAACCAACATGCTGGAGAACACGATCAGTAAAGTCAGCAGGCTGCGCACGGGGCCGCGCACGCTGGCCAGTTTATGGTCGGTGATCCACAAGGCGCAGGCAAAGGCACAGGCGGCGCCGAAGGCCAGGCTGACCCCTGGCACCCAGTGCGGGTTGGCCGCAGCGCTGTCGGCCAGGCGTGCCGGCACATCCAGCGCCAGCACCAGGCCGCACAGGATCAGGCCCATGAACAGCACGGTGCGGCCCGTGGGGCGTGCGCCGCCCAGCGCCCAGGTGAGCAGCGCCAGCAGCATCGGGAAGGTGTTGCCCACCAGCAGCGCCAAAGCCACTGGAATACGCGCCACCGCCGAGTACAGGCACAGGCTCTGGGTGGCAATCAGCAGGCCGAGCAGCAGCTGCCACCGGCGCGCACCAGCGGGCAGGGCCAGGGCCTGGCCTTGCCACAGCAGCAGCCCGGCCAGTACCAGGAAGGTGATGCCAGAGCGGCAGAGGATGGCCAGCAGCACGCCGGTGCCGTCATCGAAGGCGATGCGCGCGGCGATGTGGTTGCCGGCGAATGAACAGGCCAGCAGGGCGAGCAAGGCGATGGCCAGTTTGCGGGGGAAAAGCGGTACAGCCGAGGAGGGGACAGCCATGTGCAGGATCCATTTGCAAGAGCCCAGGGGCCGCCAAGCGGCCCCCGGTCATAATTACAGCACCACGCTAGGCAGCCACAGCGAGATCGCTGGAATGTAAGTCACTGCCATGAGCACCAGGAACAGCGCCAGGTAGAACGGCATCAGCGCCTTCACCGTCGACTCGATACTCACCTTGCCGATGGCCGAGCCGACAAACAACACCGCTCCCACCGGCGGGGTGATCAGCCCGATACCCAGGTTCACCAACATGATCATGCCAAAGTGCACCGGGTCCACGCCGATACCGGTAATCACCGGCAGCAGGATCGGCGTAAGGATCAGGATCAGCGGCGCCATGTCCATCACCGTGCCCAGCAGCATCAGCATGAAGTTGATGCACATCAGGATCACGTAGCGGTTGTCCGACAGGGTCAGGAACGCCGTGGTGATCTTCGACGGGATCTGCATCAGCGTCATCACGTAGCCGAAGCTGGCGGCAAAGCCGATCAGGATCATCACGATGGAGATGGTCCGTACTGTGCGGTGCATCAGCTTGGGCAGGTCGCGCCATTTGTAGTCGCGGTAGATGAACATGGTCACGAAGAACGACCACACCACCGCCACGGCTGCCGATTCGGTGGCGGTGAACACCCCCGACAGGATACCGCCGAGTATGATGACCATGGCCATCAGGCCCCACAGCGCCTCACCGGCAATTTTCAGCGCCTGGCGCAGCGGGATCACTTCGCCCTTGGGGTAGTTGCGCTTCTTGGCGAACAACAGGCACAGGCCCATCATCACCGCGCTCAGCAGCAGGCCGGGCATCACCCCCGCCATGAACAGCGAGGCGATCGACACCGTACCGCCCGCCGCCAGCGAGTACAGCACCGAGTTGTGGCTAGGCGGGGTCAGCAACGCCTGCACCGAACCGCTGACGGTTACGGCGGTGGAGAACTCGCGCGGGTAACCCTTGCGTTCCATCTCCGGGATCAGCACCGAGCCCACCGAGGCGGTATCGGCTACCGACGAGCCGGAAATCGCGCCAAAGAAGGTCGAGGCCATGATGTTGACCAGCGACAGCCCGCCACGCACGAAGCCCACCAGCACCCCGGCAAAGGCCACCAGCCGACGCGACATGCCGCCTTCGGCCATGATCGCGCCGGCCAGCACGAAGAATGGAATTGCCAGCAGCGAGAACTTGTTAACCCCACTGGCCACCTGGATCATCATCGCCTGCAGCGGGATGTCGATCCACCAGGCGCCGATAAGTGCCGACAGGCCCAGAGCGTAGGCTACCGGCATGCCGATCAGAATCAGCACGATGAAACTGCCCAACAGAATGAACGCTTCCATTTACGCAGCTCCTTCGTTTTCTTCGACCAGATCAAAGCGCACGACCTTGCGGTTGCTCTGATCGCCCAGCAGGAGTTTTTCCAGGACGAACACCAGCGTCAGCACGCCGCCGACCGGGATCGGCGCGTAAGTCATGCCGACCCGCACCCCGGGCAGCGAGGCCAGCGACTGGTTCCAGGTGGTGATGCACAGCCGGGTGCCGTAATAGGTCATGAACACGCACACCACGATCATCAGCAGTTGTACCAGCAGGGCGACCAGCTGGCGCTGCAGCGGCGGCAACCGGTCGGTAATCATCCCCACCGCCATATGCGCCCCGGCGCGATAGCTGGCGGCGGCACCAACGAAGGTGAATACCACCATCAGCAGGATCGAGACTGGCTCTGGCCAGCTGGAGCCGGTGCCCAGCACGTAGCGGGCGAAGATGCCCCACGGGATGATCAGCGTCATGGCCAGGATCGACAGGCCCGCGATCCAGATGCAACTGCGGTACAGCGTGTCGTTCACGCTCAGGAAAAGCGATTTCATAGGCATCACCAAAGCGGCAGGGCGGCGGCGGCCGCACTGCCGAGGTCGTCTTGGAAGGGGCTGGTATTACTGGACGGCGTCGATACGCTTCATCAGATCGGCGTACTGCGCGCCGTACTTCTCGCGTACCGAGGCGGTGGCGTCATAGAACGGCTTCTTGTCGACGGTTATGAACTCGACACCGGCGGCCTTGAGCTTCTCTTCGCTGGCGGCAGACTTGGCGTCCCACAGCGCGCGTTCTTCCATCTGTGCTTCGCGCGCGACCTTTTTCACCAACGCCTGCTGTTCCGGACTGAGCTTGTTCCAGGTGGTCTTGGACATCACCACCGGCTCCGGCAGGATCAGGTGGCCGGTCAGGGTGTAGTACTTGGCGCTCTGGAAATGGTTGTGCTCAAGCAAGGTCGGCGGGTTGTTCTCGGCGCCGTCGATCACGCCGGTTTGCAGGGCACTGAAGATTTCCCCAGTGTCCATGGCGATGCCGTTGCCGCCCATGGCATTCATCATGTCGATGAACAGCGGGTTGCCTTGTACGCGAATCTTCATGCCCTTGAGGTCTTCCAGGCTGCGCACCGGCTTTTTCGTGTAGATGCTGCGCGAGCCGCCATCCATCCAGGCCAGGGCCACCAGGTTGAAATCGGAATTGGTGATCTTGTCGAGGATTTCCTGGCCGATCTCGCCGTCGATGATCTTGCGCATGTGATCATGGTCGCGGAACACGAACGGCATGTTGAATACGTTCACATCCGGTACGACCGGGCCGACGATCCCTAAGCTGACACGGGTCATTTGCACGGCCCCGATCTGTGCCTGTTCGATCACTTCCTTCTCAGAGCCCAGAACGCCGCCGGCGAACATCTTGAAGGTGATTTCGCCATTGCTGGCATCTTCCAGCTTTTTACCCATGTTCTGTTCGGCGACCACGGTCGGATACCCGGCCGGGTGAATCTCGGCGAACTTGATATCCAGTGCCGAGGCGGGCATGGCCACGCTGAAGGCGAACGGGAGTACGGCAAGAAGCAGCTTGCGTTTGAACGTCATGATGAAACTCCGTGGTTTTTATTATCTGGTTTCGTGGGTGCAAGTGTGGGTGTGGCAAGGGGCGTCAGCCCCGGTAGGCAGGTTCCTCCAGGCCCTTGGTGCCAGGATCGAGAGCAAATACCCCGCCAGCCAGGGGCTGGTCGCTGAGGTCGATGCCCGTGGGGCGGATCGAGGTGACGTACAGAATGTCCAGGCTGGCGCCGCCAAAGGCGCACATTGCCGGCTTTTTCACCGGCACGCTGAGTGATCGGTCGAGGCGACCGTCGGGGGTAAAACGGTGGATCTGCCCGGCGTCGTTGCCGCAGATCCAGTAGCAGCCGTCCTGGTCGATGGCGGCGCCATCCGGGCGGCCGGGGTAATTGCGCATGTCGACGAACAGCTGCTTGCCGTGCGGTGTACCGCTGTCGATGTCGTAGTCGAAAGCCCATACCTTCTGCACGTTGGGGTGCGAGTCGGACAGGTACATGCGCTTGCCGTCGGGGCTGAACGCCAGGCCGTTGGGCACGATCATGCCGTCCTGTTGCAGGTACAGCTGGCCTTCGCCGTCATGCCGGTACAGCGCGCCCACGTGGGCACCTTGCTGCATGTCCAGCAGCATGGTCCCGGCCCAGAAGCGGCCCTGACGGTCGCAGCGGCCATCGTTGAAGCGCATGCCGGCCTGGGCGTGCTGCACGTTGCTGAGCAGCCGACTGTCCAGGCTGCCGTCCGCCTTGGCCTGGAGCTGGAAGATGCCGCTTTCCATACCCGCAACCCAGCCCTGACCGCTGCGGGCGATGCAGGCCAGCATCTCGTCGCCCTGCCAGCACTGGTGTTTGCCATCGGCTGCTTGCCAGCGATGCAATTGGCGAGCGGGAATGTCTACCCAGTACAGGGCCTGTTCACTGGGGTGCCACACAGGGCTTTCGCCGGTACCGTTGCGGGCGTCGACGATCAGTTCGCAGTTCATGGCCGTGCCTCCTGGCGAGGGGTCAGTTGAACGGGCCGGCCACGGCGAAAGCGCCGCCCTGGTAGACCATGCTCGGGTCATCGGCGGCGGGTGCCGGTTGGGCCTCCACGGCAGCGCGGAAGGTTTCGGAGCTGTCCTTGGGTACATAGCCCAGGTGCGCGGCATGGCGGTTGTCCCACCACACGGTGCGATTGTCGGAGGCGCCGTAGACGATGGTGTGGCCAACCCCGGGGGTGAACAGCCCGCGTTCGATCAACTGCACCAGGTCGTCGTAACTGAGCCAGGTGCAGAGCATGCGCAGGTTCTGTGGCTGGGGGAACGACGAGCCGATGCGAATGCTGACGGTCTCGATGCTGTAGCGGTCAAAGTAGAAGCTGGCCACATCTTCGCCGTAGCACTTGGACAGCCCGTAATAGCTGTCGGGACGGCGCGGCGCGTGAGCGTCGATGCGCTCATCCTGGCGATAGAAACCGATGGTGTGGTTGGAGCTGGCGAAGATGATGCGCTTGACCCCGTGCTTGCGCGCCGCCTCGTACACGTGGAACACGCCGCAGATATTGGGGCCGAGAATCTCTTCGAAGGCGTGTTCGGTAGAAACCCCGCCAAAGTGGATGATGGCGTCGACGCCCTCGACCAGGGCATGCACCGCAGCCTTGTCGGCCAGGTCACAGGTGATGACTTCCTCATGCGGGCCAGCAGCAGGCGCCATGGGGCTGATGTCGGAAAGGCGCAGGACCTCGGCGTAGCCTTTCAGGCGTTCGCGAAGGACCTTGCCCAGGCCGCCTGCGGCTCCGGTGAGCAGCAGGCGATTGAAGGGGGTAGTGGTCATGGCCGGCTCTTGTTGTTAGTTGTTGTAGGTTGTCGTATGACTTGAGTGATTATTGGCGGTGGTTCAGTGTGTTGTCAATGAGGCTTGGGCGGCTTTTGCCGGCCTTGTCGCGGGTAAGAAAGGGCGAAAGGCCTGCGCGGTCGCCCGTAGGAGCGGGTTTACCCGCGAAGAGGCCGGTCCTGCTGGCCAATCTCCACCCGCCGTTCACCGTCTCCGCCGCCACCGCATTCGCGGGTAAACCCGCTCCTACACCTGATCAATGGTGGACACAGGTCGGTGGTTGGGCGCAGACCGTCGTGTAGGAGCGGGTTTACCCGCGAAGAGGCCGGCCCTGCTGGCCAATCTCCACCCGCCGCTCACCGTCTCCGCCGCCACCGTATTCGCGGGTAAATCCGCAGGTCATGATCAGAGCAACGACAATGGGTAGTTGAAGATCAACCGGTTCTCATCAAACTCGTTATTGCTGTAATCCCGGCGAATCGACGAGTTACGCCATTTCACGCTCAAATCCTTGAACGCCCCGCTCTGGATCACATACGCAAGCTCCGTTTCACGCACCCACTCCTTGCCATCGGTCACCCCCCCGCTGTGCACATCGCGCCCGCTGATGTAGCGGTTCATCAGGGTCAGCCCCGGTACCCCGACGGTGACGAAGTTGAAGTCATGGCGCACCTGCCACGAACGCTCGTTGGCATTGTCGAAGCTGGAGTTGTAGCTGTCGTTGGCCAAGGTCCCGCCACTGGTGCCGTTCACCCGCATCCAGGTATCACCATCGACTTTCTGCAGCCCCACCCAGAAGGTGCTGCCGCCGTACTTGGCCGAGAACATCCCCGAGTAGGTCTTGTTGTCCAGCTGCCCAGCGCGTTCGGAGCCGTCCTCGTCGCCATGGAAGTAGCCCAGGTTCGCACCCAGGGTCCAGTCACCCACCGGCTGGCTGTGGCTCAGTTGCAGGTATTGCTGCTGGTACACGTCCTTCAGCACCGCATTCCAAAGCCCCACCAGCGTGCGGTCCTGGTTGAACTTGTACTCCCCGCCAACGAAGTTGAAACGGTCCGACACCCCGCCGCCGTAGCTCATGTCTTCCATGCTGGCGTCGTTGCGCGGGCTGTTGCCGCGGAACTGCCCACCGTACAAGGTCAGACCGGCAATCTCGTTGGACGTGACCTGCCCGCCACGGAACGTCTGCGGCAACGAGCGACCGTCATCCGAGCGGAGAATCGGCAGCACCGGCATCCATTCACCGATTTTCAGTTCGGTCTTGGAAATACGCGCCTTGCCCGCCACTGCCAGGCGCCCGTAATCGTCGGCTGGCCGGCCATCGTCATGGCGAGGCAGCAACGCCGTGCCATAGGTGCCGCCACCACCGTCGAGCTTGACCGACCACAGCCCCAGCACATCCACGCCGAAGCCGACTGGCCCTTCTGTGAATCCCGAGCGGGCATCGAGAATGAAGCTTTGCGTCCACTCCTCGGCCTTGCTTTGCGGGTTGCTGGGGTTGGTGAAGTTGCGGTTGATGTAGAAGTTGCGCAGCCCGAGGGTGGCCTTGCTGTCCTCGACAAATCCCGCGGCCAGGCTGGTGCCCGGCAGGCCGGCGATAACCCCGGCGCCAAGCAGGGCGAAGGGTAGGGTGTGGCAGATTTTCATTATTGTTGTGCTCCCTAAGGGTGTGGCAGCCCGTCCACCGGGCACGCGCAAGCGGCCTGCGGCAGGGGCGGGTAGATATCGGGCCGGTCAGGGCCAGAGGTGAATGCGCGGTAACCGGGCGCTACGTACTGGCTGGTGTACGCGAGCTGGCCGGGGGAAGAGGGGTGTGCAACAGGTGCGGGTGCAGCGGGATGGGTGTCGACATGGGTTCGTCCACGGATTGTTGTTTTTGTTATGTGTTGTCGTACAACTGTGGGCGATTATTAGCAAGGGGGAGGAGGGCTGTCAACGGCTGATCGCAGAGCAAATAGGGTACTAGACGCCAAAAACTGAGCGGCAGAGGCTCTACCCTGAACGCGCTGCAGACATACTACAACTGCCTTGCACCATGCCACGCACGTACGGGATCTACTGGTAGGAGCGGGCTTGCCCGCGAACACGGGTAAAGCCCGTGCCATCCACCCCATTGGCTGCCTCGCGCCGCAAACCGGGGACAGGGTTACAAATCAAATCGGAACAGCGGTGGCCCTATCCCCGAGCCTGCGCTATCTTCAGATCTGGCCTCGCCCTTGACCACGTAGACTGGCATGTCCAGTCCCGGCATCCTTGCTGGTGCCGTACCCCTCCTGTCGGCAGGGGCGAGGCCTCTTCATTTGAAGGGAATGTTGCTGTGGTCACTTTTCGTAACTGACGTCAGGACCCTTGGGGAAAATCATAAAAAAAGGCTGCCAATCGGCAGCCTTCTCGATAATCAGCCCGGACAATCAGTCCCAGCTCAGCGCACCACCCGTCTGATACTCAATCACACGCGTCTCAAAGAAGTTCTTCTCTTTCTTCAAGTCCATGATCTCGCTCATCCATGGGAACGGGTTGGTAGTCCCTGGGTACTCTTCCTTCAGGCCGATCTGTGTCAGGCGACGGTTGGCGATGAACTTGAGGTAATCCTCCATCATCGCTGCGTTCATGCCCAATACGCCGCGTGGCATGGTGTCTCGGGCGTATTCGATCTCCAGCTGGGTCCCTTGCAGGATCATCTGGGTCGCTTCTTCCTTCATCGCCGCATCCCACAGGTGCGGGTTCTCGATCTTGATCTGGTTGATAACGTCGATACCGAAGTTCAGGTGCATCGACTCGTCACGCAGGATGTACTGGAACTGCTCGGCCACGCCGGTCATCTTGTTGCGGCGGCCCATGGACAGGATCTGGGTGAAGCCGCAGTAGAAGAAGATGCCTTCCAGGACGCAGTAGTAGGCGATCAGGTTGCGCAGCAGCTCTTTGTCGGTTTCGACGGTGCCGGTGTTGAATTCCGGGTCGGAGATGGCGCGGGTGTACTTCAGGCCCCAGGCGGCTTTCTTGGCGACCGACGGGATCTCGTGGTACATGTTGAAGATCTCGCCTTCATCCATGCCCAGCGACTCGATGCAGTACTGGTAGGCGTGGGTGTGGATCGCCTCTTCGAAGGCCTGGCGCAGGATGTACTGGCGGCACTCCGGGTTGGTGATCAGGCGGTACACGGCCAGAGCCAGGTTGTTGGCAACCAGCGAGTCGGCGGTGGAGAAGAAGCCGAGGTTGCGCATGACGATGCGGCGTTCGTCTTCGGTCAGGCCGTCCTGGCTCTTCCACAGGGCGATGTCGGCGGTCATGTTGACCTCTTGCGGCATCCAGTGGTTGGCGCAGCCGTCCAGGTACTTCTGCCAGGCCCAGTCGTACTTGAACGGTACCAGCTGGTTGAGGTCGGCGCGGCAGTTGATCATGCGCTTTTCATCTACTGCAACGCGGGCCGAGGAGCCTTCCAGCTCGGCCAGGCCTTCGGCAACGTCGAGGGCGTCGAGGGCAGCCTTTGCACGTTTGACGGCTTCGGAGTCAGAAGCGGTGGCCGCACGGGCCTCCAGGGCGGCGGCACCACCGGCGCTGTCGAGCTTGTCGAGGGTGGCGGCGGCAGCGGCCTGCGCAGGGGTGTTGCCTTTGGCGGCTACTTCGCCGTCTTCTTTGTCGAATTCGTCCCAGCTCAGCATGGTTTGGCTCCTGCTTGAGGGTCGCCCTGGGGCAACCGGTTGGATTTTAAGAATGTGATGCCTGACGCAAGGCCGTAACGGCGAATGGACAGCTCGAGAGGCTGACTCTCGTTTACATCTGAATGTGTTCTGGCTTGTACCTGGCCAGGCCTCTGGGAGGGGCCAGGACAATTGAATAGGTGCTCTTTTCAGAGGGCGCAAAGTATACCGGAATTCACCTTCGATCGGGGCTCGTGTGTTGCCGGCGGGGGTAACTTTTTTGACCGGTTTGGCGTGCGTCCGTTCACGAAACGGGTGGCTTCTTCTACGGGGGGAGAGTGTAGCGCCAACCTATATGTTGTGCCAGTTTAAATTTGAGGGCACATCATATGGTGTTTCTTGAGGGCGTGTTGGCGGAGTCGGCCTCACCGCGGGCTTGCCGGCGATGAGGCCAGCCACCACTAGCTCCGGTGGGTGTACAGCGTTTCGACAATGTGTGTCTTGGGGTGCTTGCGTGCCTGTTCCACCGAGGTGAAACGGCCGGTTTCTGCGTTGCGACCAATCTTGCGAGATGCCAGTTTTTTCCGCGCCATGGGCTTACATCCTTTTTTGAGAGGTCCTGCTCTTTTACCGAGCTGCGTGAACAGTGGGCAAAGGGCAAGGTTTCTCTGAGGCGCGGATACAAAAATGCCGCGCGGGGCACCCGTAGGCACCCCGCACGGCATTCAGGCCTTACTGGCAGGCTTCGCAGTCAGGCTCGTCGATCGCGCAGGCCTTTGGCACTGGCGCTGGGCCGGCTGCCTGGACCGGGGCGCTGTCGCCACCGCTGGAAACGGCGTTGAGCTTGCCGGTGTTGATGGTCGACTTCTCGGTGCTGGTCGCGGCCAGGGCACGGAGGTAGTAGGTGGTTTTCAGGCCACGGTACCAGGCCATGCGGTAGGTCACGTCCAGCTTCTTGCCCGATGCACCCGCGATGTACAGGTTCAGCGACTGAGCCTGGTCGATCCACTTCTGGCGACGGGAAGCCGCGTCGACAATCCACTTGGTCTCGACTTCGAACGCAGTGGCGTACAGGTCTTTCAGCTCTTGCGGGATACGCTCGATCTGCTGTACCGAACCGTCGTAGTACTTCAGGTCGTTGATCATGACCGAGTCCCACAGGTCGCGGGCCTTGAGGTCGCGAACCAGGTACGGGTTGATCACGGTGAATTCGCCCGACAGGTTCGACTTCACGTACAGGTTCTGGTAGGTAGGCTCGATCGACTGCGACACGCCGGTGATGTTGGCGATGGTCGCGGTTGGCGCGATGGCCATGATGTTCGAGTTACGAATACCTTTCTGTACGCGGGCACGTACCGGCGCCCAGTCCAGGGTTTCTTCCAGGTTGACGTCGATGTACTTCTGGCCACGGGCCTCGATCAGGATCTGTTGCGAATCCAGCGGCAGGATGCCCTTGGACCATAGCGAACCCTGGAAGGTCTCGTAGGCGCCGCGTTCATCGGCCAGGTCGCAAGAAGCCTGGATGGCGTAGTAGCTGACCGCTTCCATCGACTTGTCGGCAAACTCGACGGCAGCATCGGAGCCGTAAGGAATGTGCTGCAGGTACAGCGCATCCTGGAAGCCCATGATGCCCAGGCCGACCGGACGGTGCTTGAAGTTCGAGTTACGCGCTTGCGGCACCGAGTAGTAGTTGATGTCGATCACGTTGTCGAGCATGCGCACGGCGGTGTTCACGGTGCGTTGCAGCTTGGTGGTGTCCAGCTTGCCGTCGACGATGTGGTTCGGCAGGTTGATCGAGCCCAGGTTGCAGACCGCGATCTCGTCCTTGTTGGTGTTCAAGGTGATTTCGGTGCACAGGTTCGAGCTGTGGACCACGCCCACGTGCTGCTGCGGCGAACGCAGGTTGCACGGGTCCTTGAAGGTCAGCCATGGGTGGCCGGTCTCGAACAGCATCGACAGCATCTTGCGCCACAGGTCTTTGGCCTGGACGGTCTTGAACACCTTGATCTTGTTGTACTCGGTCAGGGCTTCGTAGTACTCGTAGCGCTCTTCGAAGGCCTTGCCGGTCAGGTCGTGCAGGTCTGGCACTTCCGAAGGCGAGAACAGGGTCCACTTGCCGTCATCGAAGACACGCTTCATGAACAGGTCAGGAATCCAGTTGGCGGTGTTCATGTCGTGGGTACGACGGCGGTCATCACCGGTGTTCTTGCGCAGCTCGATGAATTCTTCGATGTCCAGGTGCCAGGTTTCCAGGTAGGCACATACAGCGCCTTTGCGCTTGCCACCCTGGTTCACGGCAACGGCGGTGTCGTTGACCACCTTCAGGAACGGGACGACGCCCTGGGATTTACCGTTGGTGCCCTTGATGTACGAGCCCAGTGCACGGACCGGGGTCCAGTCGTTGCCCAGGCCACCGGCGAATTTCGACAGCATGGCGTTGTCGTGGATCGCGTGGTAGATGCCCGACAGGTCGTCCGGCACGGTGGTCAGGTAGCAGCTGGACAGCTGCGGGCGCAGGGTGCCGGCGTTGAACAGGGTCGGGGTCGAAGCCATGTAGTCGAACGACGACAACAGGTTGTAGAACTCGATCGCACGGGCTTCCTTGTCTTTTTCTTCCAGCGCCAGGCCCATGGCCACACGCATGAAGAACACCTGCGGCAGCTCGAAGCGCACGCCATCCTTGTGGATGAAGTAGCGGTCGTACAGGGTCTGCAGGCCCAGGTAGGTGAACTGCTGGTCGCGCTCGTGGTTGATCGCCTTGCCCAGTTTTTCCAGGTCGAAGTCGGCCAGGGCCGGGTTCAGCAGCTCGAACTCGATACCTTTGGCGACGTAGGCCGGCAGGGCCTTGGCGTACAGGTCAGCCATCTCGTGGTGGGTGGCGCTGTCGGCTACATTCAGGAAGCCCAGGCCTTCGGCGCGCAGGGTGTCCATCAGCAGGCGGGCGGTAACGAACGAGTAGTTCGGCTCGCGCTCCACCAGGGTACGGGCGGTCATTACCAGGGCGGTGTTGACGTCCTTGATGGCCACGCCGTCGTACAGGTTCTTCAGGGTTTCGCGCTGGATCAGGTCGCCATCGACTTCGGCCAGGCCTTCGCAGGCTTCGCTGATGATGGTGTTCAGGCGGGCCATGTCGAGCGGCGCCAGGCTGCCGTCAGCCAGGGTGATGCGGATGCTCGGGTGCGGTTCGACCACGGCGTCGGTGTTGGCGCGGGTGGCACGCTCCTTGGCGCGCTGGTCACGGTAGATCACGTAGTCGCGGGCAACTTTCTGCTCGCCGGCGCGCATCAGGGCCAGTTCGACCTGGTCCTGGATTTCTTCGATGTGGATGGTGCCACCCGATGGCATGCGACGCTTGAACGTGGCGGTAACCTGCTCGGTCAGGCGCGCGACGGTGTCGTGGATGCGCGACGAAGCGGCGGCGGTACCGCCTTCAACTGCGAGGAACGCCTTGGTGATGGCCACGGTGATCTTGTCGTCGGTGTAAGGGACGACAGTGCCGTTGCGCTTGATCACGCGCAGTTGGCCGGGGGCGGTGGCAGCCAGATCCGGGTTGGAATCGGCGGCCTGCGGCACCTGGGCCTGCGGGTTCTCGCGAGTTGTGTCGGTTTGCATGGGTGGGTGTCTCCACAATTTCTATATTGTTCAGGCGCCCTGGGGGCGCCCACCGTTCCGTCCACTTGCTCGATGGCCTCGCGGGGATGCGAAATGCATGCGCATCCGCCCGCGCGGGCGTACCGACTTCGGGACAGACTCAGGAATAAGGGGCAATGGCTTGCCGCTCCCTGGCCGAAGTCAAAGGTTCTGGGCGGAGCCCAAAATCTGTTGCTGATGGATGCCAGGCCTGGCCTGCAACACCCATGCCCGAACAAGGCCCTGGAAGGGCTTGCCTCGGTCGCCTCCGCAGGAGCGGTTTGGCTGCTGAAATCACTTCAAGTTCCGCCCGGAAAATCGCTTGATCTTGCGGGTTGACTTTTGTGTGTGATTTTGCACGAACCCCTATATCTAGTGGTTCGCTGCGATCGGGATACAAGATAATGCGGTATTGGGGGCATTGCAAGGCGATCGCCTGTGGATAACGTGTGCGTACTTTGTGAGTGAATGGTGGGTATTCGCTGTAGGCCTTGTGCCAAGTGGTTTGCAGTATTTTTCTGCACCGTGACGCCCTTGGGCAGTTTTTTTCGGGCGCGAACCCTGTCACAAAAAACGGTTCAGTCGAGGGGGCGGTAGGGCATGTCTGAAGATCTGGGGTGCCTGGTAGATCGAGCGCCGCCCGCGCGGCGCTCGGTCTCGCAGACCCCACCCATCTACATTCATACTCTCAGCTGCCCTGACACGATCCCAAGAACAACAAGGCCAAAGCCATGAACCACCCCATACCCTGCATCCTCATCGTCGAAGACGACCAGCGCCTCGCCGAGCTCACCGCCGAATACCTGCAGGCCAATGGTTTCGAGGTCGCGGTGGAGGCCGATGGCGCCCGTGCCGCGAGGCGCATCATCGACAGCCAGCCCGACCTGGTCATCCTCGACCTGATGCTGCCCGGTGAGGACGGCCTGAGCATCTGCCGCCGAGTGCGCAGCCATTACCAGGGGCCGATCCTCATGCTCACCGCACGCAGCGATGAACTCGACCAGGTTCAGGGCCTGGACCTGGGCGCCGACGACTACGTCTGCAAACCCGTGCGCCCACGCTTGCTGCTGGCACGTATCCAGGCCCTGCTGCGACGCAGCGAAACCGTGGACAGCAAGCGCCAGGACCTGGCCTTCGGTGCGCTGCGTATCGACAACCGACTGCGTGAGGCGCACCTGGGCGAGCAGTTGATCGAGCTGACCGGCGCCGAATTCGACCTGCTTTGGCTGTTGGCCAGCAACGCTGGCCGGGTGCTGACCCGTGAACAGATCTTCACCGCACTGCGTGGCGTGGGCTACGACGGCCAGGACCGCTCCATCGATATCCGCATCTCGAAAATCCGTCCCAAGATCGGCGATGACCCGCTTCAGCCGCGGTTGATCAAGACCCTGCGCAGCAAAGGCTACCTGTTCGTGGGCGAGGCACCATGAACAACTCGATCTTCCTGCGCATCTACGGCGGCATGCTGGCCGTGCTGGTGCTGGTGGCCCTGCTTGGCGTGCTCAGCCTGCACCTGGTCAACGAAGTGCGCGCTGCCCAGCACCGCGAGGGCCTGGCCCAGGGCACCTTCAGCCTGATGGCCGACAACCTGGCAATGCAGAATGAAACCCAACGCAAGCGTTCGCTGCTGATCTGGGAACGCCTGCTTGGCGTGCAGTTGGCGCTGCAGCCGATGAGCGCACGCAGCCTTGACGGTGGCCAGCGGGCGCGCCTGTACCGTGGCCTGGTGGTGGTCGAGAAGATTGGCCCGCATGCGGCGCAAGTGCTACGCAAGGTGGGCCAGGAAGACCTGATGCTGGTCGCGCAGATCAAACAGATCAGCGAGCAGTTGGCGCGGGCCACCCTCTATCTATTGGCCGACGAATTGGTGCGCTACCCGGTAGCCGAACAGCAGCAGCGTCTGGCACAGATCAAGCAGGAAAAAGGCTTCGGCTTTGGCGTTGCCTTGCAACGTATCGAGCGGGTCAGCCTGGACGATGACCAGCGGCGCCGCGTGGAGGAGGGCGACACGGTGATGGCGCTGGGCAAGGATGGTGATTCGATCCGGGTGTTCTCCGGGCTGACGGGCTCGCCATGGGTACTGGAAATCGGCCCGCTGTACCAGCTCAACCCTTACCCGCCGCAGTTGCTGATCCTGATTGCCTTCCTGGGTCTGTGCCTGATTGGCCTGGTGGTCTACCTGCTGGTGCGTCAGCTGGAACGTCGTGTGTCCGGCCTGGAGATTGCTGCCTCGCGCATCGCCCAGGGCAGCCTGGATACCCGCGTGCCGGCCGGCGACGCCGACTCGGTAGGGCGCCTGGCTGCTGCCTTCAATGGCATGGCCGAGCACCTGCAGCGCTCGCTGACCATGCAGCGCGAGCTGGTGCGAGCGGTGTCCCACGAGCTTCGCACGCCGGTGGCGCGCCTGCGCTTTGGCCTGGAGATGATCGAAAGCGCCACGACTGAACAGGTGCGGGCAAAGCACCTGGCGGGCATGGACGGGGATATCCAGGACCTCGACAAGCTGGTCGACGAGATGCTGACCTACGCCCGCCTGGAGCAGGGCGCACCCGCCTTGAAGTTCCAGCGGGTCGATCTGGATGCCTTGCTCGATCGGGTGATCGAAGAGCTGGCACCTTTGCGTGCCGAGGTGCGGGTGGTGCGCGGCGAGTGTCAGGGCGCGGATGCCGAAGGCGCCTGGGTCGAGGCCGAGCCGCGCTACTTGCACCGGGCCCTGCAGAACCTTGTCGGCAATGCCATGCGCCATGCCGAGAGCGAAGTGCGCCTGAGCTATCAGCTGGGCCAGCAACGTTGCCGCATCGATGTGGAGGATGACGGCCCGGGGATCCCCGAGGGCTTCTGGGACCGCATCTTCACGCCCTTCACCCGCCTTGACGACAGCCGCACCCGCGCTTCGGGCGGGCATGGCCTGGGCTTGTCGATCGTACGGCGGATCATCTACTGGCACGCGGGCCGGGCCACGGTGGGCCGCAGCGAGGCGTTGGGCGGTGCCTGCTTCAGCCTGAACTGGCCACGGCAGCAGGCGCCGCTGTAAAGGTCAGACGCTGACCAGGCTCAGTAGGTGGCCGTCCTGCAGGCAGAACTGGCCTTGCAGCTCTGCGCCTTGCTGCCACTGCGGTGACAGGTCGGTGAGCAGGCGCAAGCGCGCCAGCCCTTCCGCGGACCAGTCGAGCACTTCTGCGTGTTCGAAGTAGAAGCGTTGGCGGGTCAGTGGGTACAGGGTCTTGAACAAGCTTTCCTTCAGCGAGAACGTCAGGGTGACCGTTAGCCCAAGCTGGCGGCGGTCCAGGCGTTCGAGCTCTGCCGGGATAAGGATTTCACCCATAAGCCGCTCGGCGCGTTCGTCATCCAGCAAGGCTTCCTGATCCAGCCCCAGGCCTTGGCAACTGCCCTCGGCGGCGACCACGGCGGCGGCCCAGCCCTTGCCATGGGTGATCGAGCCGTGGATGCCCACCGGCCAGATCGGCGAGCGGTCCTCATGGGTGCCGGGGACGTAGTCGCGTCCGTCCAGGCGCTGGAGCGCGGCACGGGCACATACGCGACCGGCCAGGTACTCGGCCTGGCGCTTGGCGACTGAGCGCTGCAGGCTGGCGCTGGGCACGATACCGGCGCGCTGGAAGTCGTCGGTTGCCAGGTGGGCAGGGTCGAAGGCGCAACTGACCAGCACCGCGCCGGGGAGTGGGCGGGGCAGGGGCCAGTGGTGCTGGAGCGGGGCGCAGCAGGCGGGAAGTGTGTTCATGGGGGCTATTGTGCCAGCTGTGCAGGCGCTAAGGGAGGTGGCGTGGAAGCGGGCTTGCCCGCGAAGCCAACACCG
>NZ_JBICJR010000042.1:0-57152 GCF_043103245.1 Pseudomonas sp. YQ_6 | reverse complement strand
CCTGCAGCGCAGACGGCCCCCTGACCCCCACCCGGCAACGCCTGGTGGGGGCCTGCAAAAAGTTTGAGGGTGTCGAGGCTCAGCCGTGGCGGTGTGGTTCGGCGACCCAGTCGGCTGTTTCAGCGACGGGGCTGACCACCGGCTCGCCATTCAGCCGGCTGTGCAGCGTCTGGCGGTCACAGGCGTTTTCGGACAACGAAACCACCACCGTCGCCACTGCGTTGCTGGCAAGACTCGTCAGCGCACGGGCTTCCGACATGAAGCGGTCGACCCCGATCAACAGGGCCAGGCCGGCCAAGGGAATGTCGTGGATCACGGTAAGGGTCGAGGCCAAGGCCACGAAACCGCTGCCGGTAACACCTGCCGCGCCCTTGGAGGACAGCAGCATGATTGCCAGCATGGTGACCACCTGGCCCAGGCTCAGGTCGATGTTGCAGGCCTGCGCGATGAACACTGCTGCCAACGACAGATAGATGGCAGTACCGTCCAGGTTGAACGAGTAGCCAGTGGGCAGCACCAGGCCAACCACGCCTTTCTTGCACCCAAGCTTCTCGAGTTTCTCGAGCATGCGCGGCAGCACCGGCTCGGTGGAGGACGTGCCGAGCACCACCAGGAACTCTTCGCGGAAATAGCGCAGCAACTTCCACAGGCTGAAGCCATGGGCGCGGCAGATGCCACCGAGCACCACCAGCACGAAGAAGGCGCAGGCGATGTACAACGTCCCCACCAGCTTGGCCAGCGCGCCAAGGGACGTAATGCCGTACTGGCCCACGGTGAATGCCAGTGCGCCGAAAGCGCCGACCGGGGCAAAGCGCATCAGGTAGCCGAAGATGCGGAACACCATGGTCGAGGCTGACTCCAGCACGTCCAGTACCGGCTTGCCCTTTTCGCCCATCGACGAGAGGGCGAAACCGCTGAGTACGGCGATGAACAGGACCGGCAAGACCTCACCCTTGTTGAAGGCACCGATGAAGGTGTCCGGGATGATGTGCATGAAGAAGTCCACCACGCTCAGCTTAGCAGCCGACGCGGTGTACTGGCTCAGGCCCGCCGTGCTCAGGGTGGCAGGATCGATGTTCATGCCGGCACCTGGCTTGAACAGATAGACCGCCGCCAGTCCGATCACCAGGCTCACCACCGTCAGCCCCAGGAACAGCAGCAAGGTCTTGCTCATCAAGCGGCCCAGGGAACGCTTGTCGGTCATGCCGGCGATGCCTGTGACGATGGTGCAGAACACCACCGGCGCGATCATCATCTTGATCAGCTTGATGAACGCATCACCCAGCGGCTTGAGGGCCACGGCCTGTTGCGCCCAGAAGTGTCCGACCACCACGCCCAGCAGAACGGCGCAGAGAATCTGGAAATACAGCGATTTGGCGAGTCTCATGGCATCACCCATTGTTGAAATTGTGCGGATGCGCTTGTTACGAATGTGCAGGTCTGGATCGGTGCCTGGAACTACCCGGCCAACCTGCGGAATGTAGGGGCGTAGACGAACCCTGAGAAGAGCCGCCGGGCGGTTCGCACCACCGAAGCCTGGATCGTCTGGCCGTCGGCAGCGCTACGCGTCAGCGCAACATCGATGCCGCCACTTGGGTGCTCCAAACGGACCTCGGCCAGTTGCTGCGCGCCTTCGCCCAACAGGTCGGCAATCACGGTGCCAGGGCTGACGCAGGCAGTCGCCAGCCCCACGGCTCCAGTGATCGCCAAGGCACGATGGCAGTTGTGCGGCATGAAATAGCGAACCTGCAGCGTGCCGTCGTAGCGCGGCTTGGACACCAGCACTGGCTTGGGGATGACCATGCCACTGACATCGCCCAGGCCCATGGCCTTTCCGGCCTTCAGCCGCAACGCTTCCAGGCGTTCGAGCAGCGCGCTGTCGGCGTCCAGCTGAGCCGGGGTTTCCGAGCCGCTGACCCCCAACTGGCTGGCCTCCACCACCATCATCGGCATGGCCATGTCGATGCAGGTCACCGGCACGCCATCAATCACGTCCTGGGCCTTGCCCGTGGGGAACAGCTTGCCGGTCTTGCTGCCGACCGCGTCGAGGAAGGTCAGGTGCACCGGGGCGGCAGTGCCCGGTACCCCATCAATCGCCGTGCGGCCTTCGTAGCGCACGATACCGCCGGGCGTTTCGACCAGCGAATTGACGAAGGTGCCGGTGTTGAGGTTGCGAATGCGCACCAAGGTCTTGCCTTCCTGGCCCTTTACCAACCCCTGTTCGATGGCGAACGGCCCCACCGCACACAGCATGTTGCCGCAGTTTGGGGCCGTATCGACCCGGCGCTGTGCGACCATCACCTGCACGAACAGGTAGTCGACGTCAGCGTCGGCATGCAATGACGGGCTAATGATCGCCACCTTGCTGGTCTGCGGGCTGCCGCCACCGATGCCGTCGATTTCCAGCTCATGGCCAGACCCCATCAGGTTGATCAGCAATTCGTCGCGCTCGACCACATTGGCAGGCAGGTCCCAGGCGTGGAAAAACGGCCCTTTGGAGGTACCGCCGCGCATGAGTACGCAAGGAATTCGTTGCATGATTTCGCACTCTTGTTGATCAATGGACATCATTGATGCTGTGAGCAAAAGAGTGACAGGGATGGATAAATCAATCCAATGCAAATATCGTAGCTATTATTGCGATTCAAACATCAATATAGCGCCAGGCCAGTCGAAGGTTTCTTATGGAATATGAGCTGCAAGACATCAGATCTTTCGTGAAAATCGCCGAACTTGGCAGTTTTCATGAGGCCGCCGAAGCGCTTCACCTGTCCCAGCCGGCCCTGAGCCGGCGGATCAAGAAACTGGAGGAAGGCCTGGGCACCTCGCTACTGGAACGCACCACTCGCCGGGTCAGCCTGACCAGCGTGGGCCGCGACTTCCTGCCCAAGGCCAGGCGCTTGCTGGATGATTTTGAAGACTCGATCCTCAGCATCCGCGAACTGGCCGAGCGCCAGACCGGTCAGGTTACCCTCGCCTGCATTCCTACCGCGGCGTTCTACTTCCTGCCGTCGGTGATCCGCGATTACAACGAGCAATACCCGAAAATCCGCATTCGCCTGCTGGACCTTAGCGCCAACGACGGGCTCGAGGCCGTGCTGCGTGGCGAGGCCGACTTCGGCATCAACATGATGAGCGGCCAGCACCCGGACATCGAGTTTGTCTCGCTGGTGCAGGAGCACTTTGTACTGGCCTGCCGGCGTGACCACCCACTGGCGAACCGCGCCTCCGTTACCTGGACAGAGCTGGCTGATTACCGCCTGATCGGCGTCGGCCGCCTGAGTGGCAACCGCATGCTGCTGGACCATGCGTTGTCCGGGCTCAACCTGCGGCCCAAATGGTTCTACGAAGTGCAACACCTGTCCACGTCACTGGGCATGGTCGAGGCCGGGCTGGGTGTGTCGGCCATGCCCAGCCTGGCCATGCCCAATGCCGACCACCCCACGCTGGTGAGCGTGCCGTTGATCGAGCCGCAAGTCACCCGCACGCTAGGGCTGGTGTACCGGCGCGGCGCATCGTTGTCGCCGGCTGCGGAGAAATTCGTTTCGATCCTGCTGCAGAAATGGCCAAATCGCTGAGGGAAACGGCGCGCCTGGCTTAGTCGTTCTTGCCCAGCATGTACTGGTCAAAATGCTCGATATGCTCATCGAGGTTGTCCTCGAGCATCATCCGGTACTGATCACAGAAGTACTTCAGAATCTCTTCCCGTGCCGCACCCAGCTCCGCGCCGCTCTTGAAGCTGCGGGCGCTCATCCAGGCGCTGAAGCGCGCGGCACCGAAGGTCAGCGAGGCGCTTACCTTGCCCAGGTCTTCGAACTTTTCGATCTGCTGGTTCGCCAGTTCGATGTGCGCATCGGCACGATCGTAAAAGGCCTGGTCGGTAGCTTGGGTCATTGGGGTTCACCTTGTTGCGCAATGCGAGCGGGAGGCCAAGCCTTGCATGTCGCGGCGCATACGTGCAAGGCTGAAAAAGGATCACCCATGACGAAAAGGAAGCAAAGTACCTCATGCTTGGAATCACACGTATCCATCGCTATTTGCGCCCACTGCCTGCGAAACCGACTGCAGCCAGTGGGCGTGACCTCAAGGCCAAACGCGCCACCCGCCTCGCCTCAACGGTTGCCAACCTCCTCTGCACGCCCCGCTCCGCCCCGCCTTACCTCTGTGTCACCCCTGACCGTCCCCCTGTCGAACGTGTGCCCCCGACCTGACTGCCTCTACTGCAGCTCTCACACCGTTCTCGCCTGTTGCAGGCGGGGTGCCTGACGCAACGACAAGGGGCAACAGCCAATGCTTTTCTTTCACGGTAAACACATTTTCAGCGCCATCTTCGATATGGATGGCACCCTCTTCGACACCGAGCGCCTGCGCTTCAAGACACTCAAGCAAGCGTCTCTGGAAATCTTCGGCAAAGCGCTGAGCGAGCAGACCCTGATTGGCTCGCTGGGCCTGAGCGCAAAAAAGGCCGAAGCCCTCGCCAAGGCGCATAACGGCGAAGACTTCCCGTACGCCGAAATCCGCCAACGCGCGGATGAACTTGAACTGGCGTACGTGCGCAATCACGGCGTACCGATCAAGGCCGGCCTGCTGGAGGTGCTGGAGCGCTTGCGCAAATCAGGCCTGACCATGGCAGTGGCCACCTCCAGCCGCCGTGCCATCGCCGAGGAATACCTGATCAACGCCAACGTGCTGAAGTACTTCGACATCACCGTTTGTGGCGATGAAGTCAGCCAAGGCAAACCCCACCCCGAGATTTTCCTGAAAGCCGCCCGCGCGCTCAATTGCGAGCCAGGCCAGTGCTTCATGGTCGAGGACTCGGAAAACGGCATGCTGTCGGCGATGCGCGCCGAAGGGCAGGCGATCCTGATCGAGGACATCAAGCCGCCTGCGCCGGAAATCAAGGCGGGTGCGCTCAAAGCCTACCGCAGCATGCATGAGTTTCTCGCCGACCTGAGCGAGTGCGTACCCGACCTGGGCATGCCTGCATTGAGTGAGCCGTTCCCGGCCTCGATGAACCAGTTCAGCGTGGGCATTCATGGTTTCGGCGCCATCGGCGGCGGTTACCTGACACAGGTATTTTCCCATTGGGACGGCTACACCCGACCGCGTGAAATCATTGCCGCAACCCGCTCGCGCATGCTGCGCGAAAGCGTCAGCGCTTTCGGCCGCTACAGCGTGCGCTACGGCGCCACGTCGTTCGACCAGACCATCGACAACGTGCGCATGATCGACATGGACGATGACGACGCGGTCATCGGCATGTACACCACTGCCGAAATCATCGGCCTGAGCTTGCCCGAGCAGGCCATCAGAAGCCAGGCCAGGGTGATCGCCCAAGGCCTGCTGCAACGCTTCGAGCGCCGAGGCCGCGAGCTGACCCTGCTGATCGTGTTGAACAAGGTTGGCGGTGCGGCGTTCGTACGGCGTCATGTGCAAGCCGAGTTGGCGTTGCTGTGCCCGCCTGCGATCAGCGAGCAGGTTTTGCAGAAGACCCATTTCGCCGAAACGGTGGTCAGCCGCATCGTGTCCAAACTGGGCAATGATGCGCTGGTACGGCAGCTGCGCATCAAGTCGCAGATGTTCCAGAACAGCCTGGAAGACGAGCCTGCAAGCACCCGCAAACCTTCAGCGCCGCTACCAGAGTACGAACGGCTGATCGGCCACTTCAGGCCCTTTGCACAGCCCAGCAGCGCCATGAGCCAGCTGCATCTGGTGCTGTTCAACAGCGAAGCTGACATGCCGCTTTACGCCGAACGCGGCAGCGATCTGCTCGAACGCCTGCGCCAGGTTAAGACAGTGCCAGACATCGCCCAGATCCAGATCATCAAGAACCGCCTGTGGAACGGCCCGCACGCCATCGTGGCCTGGTACGCCAGCCTGCTGGGCCATGCCTGGGTCGGCCAGGGCATGGGCGATGCGCGGGTGAGTGAACTGGCCGAGCGCCTGATTCGCCAGGAGGTCGCGCCCGCACTGGTGGCCGAATACCCACAGATGGCCGAGGTGGTCAGCCGCTTTGCCGAGGCATTCCTCGAGCGCTGCAAAACCTCGTTCAAAGACCCTTGCGCCCGGGTAGGCCGCGACCCCTTGCGCAAGCTGCAACGCAACGAACGCATCCTCAGTAGCATCGACCTTGCCCGCAAGCACGGTATTGCAACCCCAGCCCTGGCGTTTGGGGCGGGCCTCGCCATTCACCACGCCCTGAACTGCAGCGACAGCAAGGACATGGAAAGCCAGGCAATCAGGCAGGTTTACCGCGATAACCAGGCAAGCGTCGAAGCCGTGCTCACCCATGCCGACAAACCTTTCCCCGGGTTGTGCCCCGTCAAGGACGCGGAACTGATCGCTGCCATCCGTGAAGGCTTCCGCCAATTGCCGCAGCCGGCTTCGCGCCACGCGGTTGCTGTAGGCTCATAACCAGCCCTGGCCGGGACACAGTGGGCGCGGGTTGCGCCTGCGTCCCGGTCAGCGCCATGGGCTGGCCCCGGGTATCGGCCTAAAGCACTTCGAACAAGCCTGCCGCGCCCATGCCGCCGCCCACGCACATCGTCACGACCACGTACTTCACCTGACGCCGCTTGCCCTCCAGCAGCGCATGCCCGACCATCCGCGCGCCGCTCATGCCATAGGGGTGGCCGATAGCAATGGCGCCGCCATTGACGTTCAGTTTCGCCGGGTCGATCTGCAACTGCTGGGCGCAATACAGCACCTGGCAGGCAAACGCCTCGTTCAGCTCCCATAGCCCGATATCGTCTACCGTCAGGCCCTGCTGGCGCAGTAGCTTGGGCACAGCCAATACCGGGCCGATGCCCATTTCCTCGGGTGCAAGGCCAGCCACGGCGATACCGCGGTAAAGCCCCAGGGCTGCGATGCCCGAGCGCGCCGCCAGCGCGCCCTCCATCAGCACGCAGGCACTGGCGCCATCGGACAACTGACTGGCATTGCCGGCCGTGACACAACCGCCTTCGACCACGGGCTTGAGCCCCTGCAGATCGGCCAGGGTCGTTGCCGGCCGGTTCCCTTCGTCCTGGGTCAGGCGCACCTCTTCATGGCTGACAACACCTGTCAGCTTGTCCACCACCTTCTTGCGTGCGATGACCGGCACGATTTCAGCGGCGAACAGCCCTGCTGCCTGCGCCGCCGCCGTGCGCTGCTGAGACTGCAGGGCGTAGACATCCTGTGCTTCGCGGCTTATGCCATAACGCCGGGCCACCCGTTCGGCCGTTTGCAGCATCGGCATGTAGGCGTGCTCGCTCATGCGTAACACCGCGGGGTCGTAAGCCTCACTGGCCAGCTGGTTGTGCACCTGCTGCACCAGGCTGATCTGCTCCTGACCTGCGCCAATGGTCACCTGCATGCCATCAACCATGATCTGCTTCGCCGCCGTGGCAATGGCCATCAGGCCTGAAGCACACTGGCGGTCGACGGTTTGACCGCTGACCGATTGGGGCAGGCCGGCGGCCAGCGCCGACAGCCGACCCGGGTTGATCGCGGCAGTGCCGCTCTGCATGGCAGTCCCCAGCACCAGGTCATCGACCTGCGCCGGTTCGATACCGGCCCGCTCTACAGCGGCGCGTATAGCGACAGCCGTCATGCTGGGGGTTTTCAGGTCGTTGAAGGCGCCACGCATGGCTTTGCCGATAGGTGTGCGAGCAGTGGCGACGATCACGGCGTCTTTCATGATGGCTGTTCCTCAGGGGATAGGGGCTGCAGTTCGCTCAACACGCGCCGCAGGCAGTCAGGTACCGGCACCGGGCGCCGCCCTTCGCGGTCGACGAATACATGGACGAAGCGGCCGGTGGCGCAGGCCAATGGCTGACCGGCAAGGAACACGGCCAACTGATAGTGCACCGAGGTGTTACCCAACCGGCTCACCACAAGGCCCACTTCGATGTCATGCGGAAAGGCCACCGGCGCCTGGTAGTCGCAGGCGGAGCTGACCACCAGCGCGATCACCCTCCCCTGGTCGATATCCAACCCGCCCTCCCGCACCAGCAGGCGGTTCACGGCGCTGTCGAAAAAGCTGTAATAGACCACGTTGTTCACGTGGCCATAGACATCGTTGTCGTGCCACCGCGTGGTGATGGGCGTGTAGTGCCGATAGTGTTCACGTTGCCGGTAAGGGCTCATCAGTAGGCCGCCTCGTAGATGGCCAGCGCATCGGCCTGGGTGACTTCACGCGGGTTATTGACCAAAAGGCGCTGCTGTTGCATCGCGTCTTCGGCCAGCTGGCCAAGCCGATGACGCGGTACATCGGCGTCGCGCAGGCGGTCAGGTAACCCGCAGCGGCTGCTCAGCGCGGCCAGCTCGGCCACGAATTGTTCTGCCTGCTGGCGTTGATCGCCGGGCTGCAAACGGGCCCCCAGCAGCGGCACGGCAAGTTCAGCGTAGTCCACTGCCGCCACCGGGAGGTTGAAGCGCAGCACGTGCGGCAACACCAGCGCGTTGGCCAGGCCATGGGGAATATGAAAATGTCCACCCAGCGGATAGGCCAAGGCATGCACCGCCGCCACCGGTGCATTGGCAAAGGCCTGGCCGGCCAGGCAAGCCCCCAGCAGCATGGCCTGGCGGGCCTGCAGGTTGCCGCCGTTGTGCACAGCCTGGTCAAGGTTATCCGCCAGCAGCCGCAGCGCCTCACGGGCCAGCAGGCTGGACAGCGGGTTACGTTTGAGGCGGCTGGTATAGGCTTCGATGGCATGCACCATGGCGTCGATACCGGTAGCAGCAGTCACCGCCGATGGCAGGCCGAGGGTACAGACGGCGTCGAGCACTGCCAGGTCTGGCAACAGCAGCGGCGAAACAATGCCCATTTTGGTGGTGGCGCCGGTGGTGACGATGGCGATCGGCGTCACCTCCGAACCGGTACCTGCCGTGGTGGGCACCTGGATCAACGGCAGCCGGCGGCCCTTGGCCCTGTCGATGCCGTAAAGCTCGGCGATGGGCTGCGAACAATCGCGGTGGGCCAGCAGCGCAACCAGCTTGGCCACATCCATCGAGCTGCCGCCGCCGAACCCCACCACCAGGTCGGCGCCGATATGCCGGGCGCGCTGGGCGGCAGCCAGCACGCATGCCTCGCTAGGGTCGGCCGTAACCTCACTGAAGATCGCCACACCGACCTTGGCTGCCGTGAACCCCGGCAGCAGGTCATCAAGCATGCCAAGGCGGGCGATACCCAGGTCACTGACAATCAAAACACGCTTGGCACCGCGCTCACGGCACAGACCTGCAAGGCGCTGCACCGCGCCGGGTTCGCAGAGGATCTGCGCAGTGGTGGCAAAGCTGAAAGGCTGCATCGCACTCTCCTTGTTCGTATGGTTTGCCGTGCGCTAGAACGCGAAATCGCTCGCCGGTAACGCCATCAGGCAATCCGCGCCACCCAGCAGGGCCTCGCGGTGAGCAGTGGCGCGGGGCAGGAGCCGCCGCCAGTAGAACGTTGCGGCGTCAAGCTTGGCCCTGTAGAAGGCTGTTTCCGCGCTGCCGGCGGCAAGCGTTGCTTGAGCGCGCACAGCCGCTTGCAACCACATCGCCGCCAACAGCACGTAGGCCGAGTAGGCAAGAAAATCAACCGACACTGCCCCTGACTCCTGGGGGTCGCGTTGACAGGCCTCGACCACATGGGCGGCCAAGACGCGCCATTCCTCCAAACGTTGCCCCACGGCCGTCGCCATGGCCTGCAGGCCGTCGAGCGCACTAGCAGCCCCGACGTGCAGCGCCATTTCGTCGATCAGCATATTGAGCTCGGCCCCGCCGTCCCCCAGTACCTTGCGGCGTATCAGGTCGAGGGCCTGTATGCCGTTGGTGCCTTCATAAAGCTGGGTGATGCGGCTATCGCGCATCAACTGCTCCATCCCCCACTCGCGGATGTAGCCGTGACCGCCGTACACCTGCACCCCAAGACTGGCGACTTCCTGACCGACGTCGGTGAAGAACGCCTTGACGATAGGGATCAGCAACGCCGCCCGCCGAGCTGCCGCCTGGCGCGCCGGTGCACTTTTCGCAGCATGCTCCAGGTCCAGTTGCCGAGCGGTGTAGATGCCCAGCATGCGACAGCCCTCGGTAAGGGTCTTCTGGGTCAGCAGCATGCGCCGCACGTCTGGATGGACGATAATCGGATCGGCAGGCTTTTCCGCTGCCACCGGCCCGGCAAGCGAGCGCGACTGCAGACGCTCCCGGGCATAGGCCAGCCCTCCCTGAAAAGCGGCCTCGGCAATACCGAGCCCCTGCAGGCCGACCTGGAAGCGGGCATCGTTCATCATGGTGAACATGCAGGCCAGCCCCTGGTTGGCCTCCCCCACCAGCCAGCCCTGGGCACCGTCGAAGTTCATCACGCAGGTCGAGGCCCCCTTGATGCCCATCTTGTGCTCCAGCGCCCCACAGCCCAGCGCATTGCGCTCGCCACCGGGCAGCAGCTTGGGCACCAGGAACAGGCTGATGCCTCTCACACCGGCCGGCGCATCAGGCAGGCGCGCGAGTACCAGATGAACGATGTTGTCGGTCAGGTCCTGCTCGCCACCACTGATGAATATCTTGCTGCCGGTAACGCGGTAGCTGCCGTCCGCTTCCGGCTGGGCGCGGGTACGCAGCAACGCCAGGTCGGTGCCGGCCTGCGGCTCGGTCAGGCACATGGTGCCGGCCCACTCGCCACTGACCATCCGGCTCAGGTAAGCCTGCTTGAGTGCCTCGCTGCCATGGCGATGCAACGCCAGGACCGCGCCCTCGGTCAGGCCGGAGTAGATGCGGAACGACAACGACGCCGCCATCAGCATTTCATGGAAGCTGGCCGATGCCATCTGCGGCAGACCCTGGCCACCATAGGCCTGCGGCCCGGTCATACTGGCCCAGCCATGTTCGACGTATTGCCGATAGGCGTCCCGCATGCCGTCCGGGGTGGTGACCTCGCCGCCCACCCACTGGCAGCCCTGTTCGTCACTGTTGCGATTGAGTGGTGCGATGATTTGGCCAGTGAAACGTGCGGCCTCTTCAAGGATGCCGTCGAGGGTGTCGCGGTCCAGTTCGATACCTAGTTGCTGGCAATGTCCGCTCAGGTCGAACAGTTCATGCAGCACGAAACGCATGTCGCGAAGGGGCGCCTGGTAGTTCATGCCTGAACCTCCCCACGCGGTTCGAAACGCTTGCCACCGGCCACGAGTGAGTAGAGCAGCCCTGCCGGGCGCCAATGCTCGCCAAGCACGCCCTGCAGGTATTCCAGCCGGGCCAGGATAAACGGCGCCCCCTGCTCGTCAGCCCAGCGCATGGGCCCGCCAGTGGCAGCCGGAAAGCCATAGCCGTGGAGCCAGACTTGGTCGATGTCGCCGCTGCTGGCGGCGATACCTTCCTGGAGAACCTTCGCCCCTTCGTTGACCAGTGCCAGCAGGCAGCGCTCAAGGATTTCCTCGGCACTGATGCCCCGGCGTCGGTAGCCAAGGTTCTGGGACACCTGCAGCACCAGGGCGTCGACCTGCGGGTCATGCTCGGCCTGTCGGCTGCCGGGCGCATAGCGGTAGTAGCCTTGCCCGGTCTTCTGCCCGAGACGACCGAGCTCGCACAGCGCGTTATCGACCTGCACCAGCGGGTCGTGCATGCCTTGCCCGGCCAACTGCCGGGCGCGCCACTCCAGGTCGATGCCCACCACGTCGTACATGCGGAACGGCCCCATGGCGAAGCCGAACTGCTGCAGCACCGCATCCACCTGATGAGGCAAAGCACCTTCAAGCAGTAACTTGCGCGCTTCGCCCACATAGCTGCGCAACATGCGATTGCCAATGAACCCTGGGCAGTTGCCTGCCACTATCGCCACCTTGCCCATGCGCTCGCCCAGCGCTTTGGCGACGTCGAGCACCTTCGGACCGGTGTGCGTCCCCCGCACGATTTCGAGCAGCTTCATGACATGCGCAGGGCTGAAAAAATGCAGCCCCAGGACCTGGGACGGCCGCTGGGTGACGGCGGCAATCGCGTCGATGTCCAGCGCCGAGGTGTTGCTGGCCAGGATCGCACGGGGCTTGAGGTGTGCATCCAGTGCACGGAAGATTTCCTGCTTGAGCGCCAGGTTTTCATACACCGCTTCAATCACCAGGTCGGCCTCCGCCAACGCCGGATAGCCGTCCACTGCCTGCACACGCGCCAGGCAGGCTTCGGCCTGGGCCGGGGTGATGCGCTGCTTGTCCACCTGCTGGGCCCAGGCTTGGCTGACCATGCCCAGCCCGGCTTCGAGCGCTGCCGCGTTGCAGTCCAGCCACAGCACCGACAGCCCGGCGTTGGCCAGGCTGATGACGATGCCGCGGCCCATGGTGCCTGCACCTATCACAGCCACCTGATTGATCGGGAAGGGAGTATTCACGCGCAACGCTCCTGCTTTCTTGTAGGTATGAGGACTGTGATCACCCTAAGCAGGCCGAAGGTATTTTTGAAATTTCCATTTCGTATGCCATATATTTTCAGCATGAATATTTCGAACTTCGACCTGAACCTGCTGCGCGTCTTCGACATGTTGCTGCGTGAACAGAACGTATCGCGGGCAGCCGAGCGTCTGGCCCTCACCCAGCCGACCGTGAGCAATGCCCTGGCGCGCCTGCGTGACCAGCTGGGCGACCCGCTGCTGGTCCGCGTGGGCCGGCGCATGCGCCCGACGCCACGGGCCTTGGCACTGGAGGGGCCGATACGTGCGGCGTTACAGCAGATCGAGCAGACGCTGGGCACCGGCGATGGCTTCGAGCCTCAGCGCAGCCACCGCCAGTTGCGCATCGCCCTCACCGATTTCGTCGAACAGCTGTGCATGCCGCCACTCCTGGCGCGGCTGGAGCTACTGGCACCCAACGTGCGCATCGACGTGGTGCACCTGGCCCCCAACCTGCCGGCCGAGGCGCTGGACCGGGGCGACCTCGACCTGGTACTGGGCCGTTTCGACGAGGTGCCGGCGCGCTTCACCCGCCACCCCTGGCGCCGTGAAACCCTGCAGATCGCGCTGCGCCAGCAGCACCAGCACCTGGCGCCAGGCCAGGCACTGGACCTCGACACGTTCCTGGGCTTGCGGCACATCTGGGTGCACGGCGGCCAGACCCGGGGCATGGTCGACCAGTGGCTGGCCGAGCAAGGCCTGACCCGGCAAATCGCCTATACCACGCCCAACTACCTGCAGGCCGCCCATCTGGCCGCAGCCACCGACATGTGTGTGGTGCTGCCGCGGCAACTGGCCCAGCAGTTTGCGCACCTGCTGCCTTTGGCGGTGCACGAACTGCCTTTTGCCCTGGAGCCTTTCGAGCTGGAACTGGTGCACCTGAGCCACCGTCAGCACGACCCCGCCCTGGCCTGGCTGGTCGAACAGATCCTCACGCTGCCCCCCGCCTGAAGCCATCAGGAAACGCGATAGCGGCCATGCCGCTCTGGTATTGGCTGGTGCGCAAGCCCCTCCCCTAGAGTGTTCTGCCCCAATAACAACAAGGACATCCCATGCGCTTTTCACTGTCGATGCTGGCGCTTGCCCTGCTGGCCCCACTTCCGAGCCTGGCCGCAACAGCGGCCAAGGATGCCACCCCGGCCACCCAGGCCAGCAACCAGCAGTGGCTACAACGGTTACCGTTCGAGGATCGCGTCGATTACGAAACAGCCCGGCGTGGGCTGGTCGAGCGGTTCGACGGGCCAGTCGCGACAGCCGATGGCAAGACCGTGTGGAACCTGGCCCAGTATGCTTTTCTGGAACCGGCGCAGTCCCCTGCCACGGTAAACCCGAGCTTGTGGCGTATCGCTCAGTTGAACAACATCGCCGGGCTGTTCAAGGTCACCGAGGGCATCTACCAGCTTCGCGGCCTGGACCTGGCCAACATGACCATCGTCGAGGGGCAGGACGGGCTGATTGTGATCGACCCGCTGCTTGCCGTGGAGACCGCCAAGGCGGGCCTCGAACTTTACTTCAAGCACCGTCCGCGCAAGCCGGTGACCACGGTGATCTACACCCACCCGCACGTCGACCATTTCGGCGGCGTGCGCGGGGTGATCAACGAGGCGGACGTCAAGGCTGGCAAAGTCCAGGTCATTGCACCCGAGGGGTTCTTCGAACATGCCATCGGTGAAAACGTGCTGGCCGGACCGGCCATGAAACGCCGCGCCCAGTACATGTACGGCGCCCCCCTGCCCCGTGGGCCGCGAGGCCAGGTGGATGCCGGACTGGGCAAGGGCGTGCCGGCCAATGCCACCGTCAGCCTCATCGCGCCCACGCTCGAAATCAGCCAACCGCTGCAACGCATGACCCTGAGCGGCGTGGAGGTGGAATTCCAGCTGACTCCGGGCACCGAGGCGCCGGCAGAAATGAACATCTATTTCCCGGCGCTCCGGGCACTGTGCATGGCCGAGAACGCCACCCACGTGCAACACAACGTACTGACGCTGCGCGGGGCACTGGTGCGCGATCCGAAAGTCTGGGCTCATTACCTGGACCAGTCGCTGGTGCGCTACGGCAACCAGGCCGAGGTGGTGTTCGCCCAGCATCACTGGCCCACTTGGGGCGGTGCGGCCATCCGCGACTACCTGGCTGACCAGCGCGATATGTATGCCTTCATCGACAGCCAGACCCTGCGCCTGATCAATCAGGGCCAGACACCCATGGAAATTGCCCAGACCCTGGCCAGCCTGCCGCCGCGCCTGGCAAGCAAATGGTACAGCCGCGACTACTACGGTTCGCTCAGCCATAACGTCAGGGCCGTCTATCAACGCTACATGGGGTTCTACGACGGCAACCCGGCCAACCTCGACCCATTGCCACCGCAAGCGGCCGGCAAGCGTTACGTGGCGGCCATGGGGGGGGCCGATCAGGTGCTGACCCAGGCCCGCCAGGCCTTCGCCGAGGGCGACTATCGCTGGGTGGCGCAGTTGGTCAACCACCTGGTATTCGCCGAGCCAGACAACACAGAGGCCCGCGCACTGCAGGCCGACGCGCTGGAGCAACTGGGTTACCAGAGCGAGAACGCCACCTGGCGCAATGCCTACCTCAGTGGCGCGCAGGAGTTGCGCTCAGGCGTTGCCGCCGGTGCGGGTAACGGTGGCAACGCCGATGACATGGTACGGGCCCTGACGCCCAGCCTGTTTTTCGACTACCTGGGCGTGCGGGTGAATGCCTACAAGGCTGCCGACAGCGACCTGACCGTAAACTGGCGTTTTTCCGACCTGGGCGAAGATTACGCCCTCACCCTGCGCAACGGCGTCCTCACCCACCGCGACCTGGCGCGCCACGCCAAGGCCGATGTAGAGGTCATCATGCGCAAACAGACGCTGGACAGCATTGCCTTGAAGCAGACAGGCTTTCTCAAGGAAGCCACAGCAGGGGCAATCGACATCAAAGGCGAGCGGGTGAAGTTCCTGCAATTCATGGGAGGGCTGGAAGAGGCTGATTCGCGCTTCAATATCGTCACGCCCTGAGCGGCGGCGGGCGGCGCCGGCACTCTGCTTAGCCGCCCTTCGCCAACCGGCACAAGCCTGCCAGTGCCATCAGCCACACCACGCTACCCAGTGCCAGCACTCCCCACGGCGCAGGCTGGCCGCATTCGGCCTGCAACATCGCCAAGCCCCGTTCGTAACGCCGCCCCTGGCGGGCCAGCAGCGCCAGCGCGGCCATGCCCGCCAATGCCAGCACGTACACATCGCCCTGACGACAGGCCAACCCCGCCACCGCCACCAGCGCCAGCACAGTGCGCCGCCAGGCCAACTCGGTGCGTTCTGCCTGCAGGCCCGGATCAGCCATGCCAGCGTGGCCACAGGACGAGACCTGCCAGCAGTACGGCGACCAGGCAGCCCAGCGCCAACAAGGGCACCAGTGCCGGCAACGGCAACGGGCGTCGCTGACGCAATGCCCGCTCGACCCGCAGCCAGCGCAGGCAGGCGCCAGCGCTCAGCAATGCGCTCAGCAGCATCAGGCCAGCGACCAGCCACAGCCGCAGCGGGTTCTCGAGGACGTGGCCGGCGAAGGTTTCAATGGCGATTGCGCCACCCAGCAACGCCAGCGCGGTCCGGACCCAGGCCAGGAAGGTACGTTCGTTGGCCAGCGTGAAGCGCGGATCAGGCGCTTCACCCTGACCCAATAGCCGCCGCGACCAGTCATTCCATGGTTCAGGCACGCCCATCAACGCACACCAAAGCTACGCAGTGCGCCGGGCGAGAAGTACGAAAGGCTGGTGCGCACATTGAAAGCAAAGGGCCGACGCTGCTCATTGATCAAGCCCGATGCATGGTAGCGGCCGCTCTTGAGGTCGTAGGTAACCTCCATGGCGTTGACCGCCACCTGGCCGCCGGGGTGAAAGAAACCATGGGCCTGTGAGGTGCGCCACAGCTCGCCACGCGCGTCGTAGCTGTCTGTTTCGAGAATGGCCCAGGTGTCTTCATCCAGGTAGAAACGGCGCTTGGCGTAGATATGCTGCGCCCCGGGCTTCAATGTCGCCTCCACGACCCATACCCGGTGCAGTTCGTAGCGGGTCGGTGCCGGGTCGATGTGGCCTGGCTTGATCAGGTCCGCATAGCGCAGCTCGGGCGATGCCAAGCGGTAGCTGTTGTAGGGCACGTGCAGCGTCTGCTTGCCCAGCAGCTTCCAGTCGTACCGGTCTGGCGCGCCATTGAACATGTCGCGGCTGTCGGCGGTCCGCAGGCCGGCGGTGCCTGGGCCGGTGGTGTCATAGGCGATGTTCGGCGCCCGCCGCACCCGCCGCTGGCTGGCACTGTACACCCAGGACAAGCGCGGCTCGGCGACCTGGTCCAGTGTCTCATGCACCACCATCGCATCGCCGGCAAGCCGCGAGGGCGCCGTCATGCGGTAGGTGAAGTAATAAAGTACATTGCCCGCCCCCAGGCTGGCCAAGCCTTCAGGCCGGGCCACTTCCTGACGCGCGCTCATCAGCACGAAGCGGCCATTCTTCAGCGGCGTGACGCTGTCGGAGCTCAGGCTGTAGCTCTCGTTGCGATGCCGGGTCAGGTGGTTCCAGATCACCTCCAGGCCGTTGGTTGGCCGCGGAAAGGCGATGACGCCAGTAAAACCTCGCACACCGTTGCCCTGGTCATCCAGCTGCGCCTGCTCGGCGTTGCGGGCGGCCGATGCCGCGACCGCGTCGGGTACCGCAACACTGCGGTGGGTGGAATACACCGGCAAGCTCAGGCTGGCTGGGAAGCGTTTGAGCAAGGCCACCTGGCCGTCGGTAAGCTGACCTCGGTACTGCCGGTAGTTGGCGGCCGTGATCCGGTACAGAGGCTGTTCATCGGCAAACGGGTCCAGCGGCGTGCCGTTGTCGCCCAGGCGTTGCTGGGCTGTACTCAACCCACCTTGCCAGGCCGGGATGCGCCCGTCGGGGCTGGCAGCACGCTCGGCTCCCACCGGGGTCAGGTTGTCGGGCAGGCCGGCTGCTGCCAGCGTGCCACTCGCCCAGAACAGGCCGATCATCACCATGCGCATTTTCATTGTCATGCCCTCAGAAAGTGACGCCCAGGCTCAGCGAGATGAAGTCCCGGTCGCCGCGGGTGCCATAGTCGCCGTCGATAAAGTCGGTGTACGACACACTCAAGCTGTAGGTGCTGGCGAGCGTCGCATCCAACCCGACACTGATGGCCCTGGAGCCTTCGCTGAACGCCGAGCCCTCCACCGGGCCGGTGCCGTGCACGTCATGTGCCCAGGACAGGTTCGGCCGCAGGTCGAAACCGGCAATCACGTTGGGGTAGGCCCAGGTGGCGCGCAGCCGGTAGCCCCAGGAAAACGGGGTCATGAAGCCTTCGTCGTTGCAGTGCTCAGGGGTTTTGGAAATGGCCACGCACACGCTGTTGTCCGCCAGTTCGCCGCTGTTGAACGTGCCCGAGCGCCCGTAACGGGGGCCATAGGCGCCCTCCAGACCGCCCACGTAGGTGGCGCCCGCCTCGCCTATCAACAGCAACTGGTTGGCCCCCATCACCTGGCTGAAAGCGTGAACAGCGGTTATCTGCAACTGGGTCATCTCTTTACGGCGGTAGCCGTCGAACAACGTACTGGCGCTGTCTGGCCGCAGGCCGTCACCCAGCAATGGCGAGCGGCCATCGACGTTCAACAACGACTGGATGATGTCGGTACCGTTGAGCTGCATGGGCATGTTCGGCCGGTAGCTCAGCTCCCCCTGCAGCGCCGTGCCGGTGCGCAGGGTGGTGGAGAACGAAAGGCCGTAGAGGCGAATGTCCTCGGGGTATTGCACCCGGTACTGCGAGGTGCCAAGGCGTAGCGCGCCGACCAGCGACTGGCCTGCGCTGGAGCCCAGGAAAGCGGCACAGTCTGCAAGCCCGATAGCGAGGTTGGCGCACAGCTGCGGGGCGAAACGGCGGTTGTCGAAATACGGGCTGCTGACCGTACCCAGGTAAGGCGTGCGGCTGTGGTAGTTCGCCGCGTAAGCGCCAAACTCGGTGTCCAGCGCCGCCACGTACCAGCGCAGCGAAACGCCCCACTGCCCGCTGTTGCGGGCATCCTGGTCGCTGCCGCGAGGTATGCGCACGCCTTCGCTGGTGAGGTTCACACCGAACGGCGCAAGCCCGGCCACGGCTGTGGGGTTGCCGAGCAACCTGGCGCCCACGTCGAGGCCATCACACCCATCGGGCAAAAAGTCGTTGTTCGAAAAGAACGTGCCACAGTTGTCGAGCTGGGTCTGTTCCCAGTCCAGCTGATAGAAACCGTCGACCGACAGCGCTTCGGTAAGGTTCTGGGTGAAGTAGAACAGGTTCACCGGCACCAGCGCGTCCTTCACTTCCGAGCCGGGGCGGCGCAAGGCCGCCAGGTTGAAGGGGTTGATGACGTTCAGTCCGCCCTGGATGAAGGTGCTCTCACCCCAGTTGACCACTTGCTTGCCCAACCTGAGCGAGCCCGGCTGGCCGTCGATGTCATACAGGTAGTAACCGAAGGCATCGAGCAGCTGGCTACCTGCGGTCTTGGCCGAGCGCTTGCGGTTGTTGTCCTCGACCTGCTTGAAGCGCTGATCGTGATCACGCAGGGCCGTGTCGTACCAGTAGGTTCCGCGAAGGAACACCCCCAGGTTATCGTGCTTGAGCTCCAGGTCATGGGTGCCTTTGAACACCGCTGAAAACACATCGCCGGAGGCAAAGTTCAGGCGGCCGTCATCGCTGTTGGCGCTGTTGTGCAGGGCCGGGTCAGGGTTGGCAGTCGCAATACTGGTACCAAAGGAAAGCGCCGAGTCGAATTGCCCCTCAAGTTCACCCCAGTGAAACTGAGCGGCACAGGCAGACGCAGAAAAAAGTACTGATGAGGCAAGTACCGACAACGGTCCCGAGCGACCGAAAATACGAGATGCCATCACTCTTAACCTCTTATTGTGTTTATTAGAGAGTGAATTGCGAGTTAATGCTTAAGTACGGCGCAAAGGCCTGCAGGCAAGGGCTTGGGTAATTATTCGAACGTTTCTGTTATCCTCGTTTTGCTGCTTACCGATACTAAGTAGGCCACCGGGGCTGAACAAATAGCGTCTCCCGATGGTTGCCATATCACTTCGGCATAGCCTGAGAACCACAATGACTTTGAAACAGCTGCGTTATTTGATCGCCATTGTCGAAGCCGGCAGTTTTTCCAATGCCGCACGCCAGGCGTTCATCGCCCAACCGGCCTTGAGCCGACAGATAGGCCTGCTGGAGAGCGAACTGGAAATGCAACTGCTGGCGCGCCAGCATGACGGTATCGAACTGACCGATGCCGGGCGGCAGTTGTACGAAGTGGCACGATCGGTCGTGCAGCAGCTCGATTCGGTGAAGGATGAGCTGAAGTCCAGCCGCGGCAACCCCAAGGGGCACGTGGCCATCTCGATTCCCGCCACTGCCTCGGCACTGTTGTTGCCGGCCATCATTACCCAGGCCCAGGCACGCTTCCCGGGGATCAAGCTCACCGTATGGGATGGCCTGAGCCGCGAAGGTGGTCAGGCGATCGAGCTGGGCAAGGTGGATTTCGGCGTGGTGCCCAACGCCGAAGAGCTTGTCCATGTAATCGCCGAGCCCGTGTTTTCCGAAGACCTGTACTGGGTCGGCCTGCCTGGGCACGGCCCTGACGAGTCGCCCATCACCTTGGCTGAGGCCGCAGCGAGCCGCCTGGTAATGCCACCCCGTAGCCTGCACTTGCGAAGACGCATCGAGCAGGCTGCCATGGAGACCGGTGTGACACTGGACTCAAGCTACGAACAGCAGTCGGCCCCCGGTATCACCAGCCTGGTCCGTGCTGGCCTGGCGGCCACCATCAGCAACTGGCCGCCGCTGCTGGATTTGGCCGCGCCTGCCAGCGCGCGGCTGATAGTGGAACCGCGCATCACCCGCACTATCGCCTTGGCCCACTCGCAGCACAAGCCGCTGTCGTTCGCCGCCGCCTGCATGCGCGACCTGGTGCGCGCACTGCTGGTGGATGCGGTGCGCAGCGAGCGCTGGAAAGGTACCTTGATCGAGCGCGAGGCGCTGGCGGAGCAGAGCCTCTGAGCGCTGTGTACATCACGCTTGGGCAGGCGCAGCCGTGCCCACCTGCACCAGACGTTGCCGGGTTTTCTGCGGGTCCATCCAGGCCAGCCCGATCAGCCCGGCAATCACCAGCACCGCGCCGCACACCAGAAAACCCTGGCCAAACCCTGCCGTGTGCCCGGCCCCGGCGCCCTGCACCAGCAAACCGGTGACCACCGGTGCCGACAGCCCGGCCAACGAGGCGATACCGTTGCCGATCGCCAGAATGCCGCCGCGCTGCCCGCTGGGCGTGAACTCCGCCAGCATGGCAGGCCCCACGGAGTACATCACCAGCGCCAGCCCGCCGCTGAAGGTGAGGCTGACGATCCGCTCGACGTTGCTCAGCCCCGGCAGAAACAATGCCGCCGACAGCAGCCCGCTGGCGATCAGGCACACTGAAACGAACGCACCTCGCGACCAGCGCGTGGCCAACCCGGCACGCATCATTCGCTGGGACAGCCAGGCCATGAACAGGCTCAGCGGCGTGGTAACCACCACGAACAGAACGAACACCTGGCCGGTCATGATCGGGTCGATCCCCAGCCCGGTTTCCAGGTAGCTCGGTACCCAGGTCAACGTCAACGCCAGGGACCAGTTGGCGGCGAAGTGGCACAAGTAGTTGCCCAGTACCGTGCGGTCACCGAGCAGCCGACGATAGGGAACAGGGGCCTGCCCTTCTTCAAGCTGGCCCGGGCGAATGCGGTCGAGGTTACCCTCGCTGCCCAGCCACCACCACAGCACACACCACACCGCGCCGATCACCGCCAGCACGATGAAGTTCATGCGCCAGCCGTAGTGCACACTGATCCATGGAATCATGGCACCCGCTACCAGCAGCCCCAGCGCACTGCCGGTATGCAACAGCGCCACGGGAAGGTTGCGACGGTCGTTGGGGAACCACTTGTACAAGGCATGTGTAGCCACCGGTGAGGCCGGTCCCTCGCCAATACCCAGCAGCACCCGGCAGGCGACGATCGCCCACAGCGAGCTGACGAACAACATGGGCAACTGGATAAGCGCCCAGAACGCGCCCATCCCCAGCAGCAGGGTGCGGGTTGGCCGGCGATTGGCCATGAAGCCACCTATCACCGCCGAGATGGCGAAGAACCAGTGCAGTGCGCCCCCTACCAGGCCGAACTCGGCAGGGGACAAGCCCAGTTCCTTGGACATCGGCACCGCCACCAGGCCGATGACGACCTTGTCCAGGAAGTTCACCAGCATCAACAGCGCCAGCAGTACCGCAATCATCCAGGCCGTGCCTGCACGTGCGGGGGTGTCAGTATGAGTCATGATGATCTCTCGTTATTGTTCTTGTCTGGAGAACCCGGCCACCGGGGGCCGGGCATACCGCGTCATTGCTCAGGCATGAGCACGCCCTTGGCGATGGTGTTGCGCTGGATCTCGCTGGTTCCCGTGAGAATGCGCATCATACGTGTCGCACGGAATATCCACTCCACCGGGTTGCCACGCACCAGCCCGGCACCGCCGTGTATCTGCACGGCGCGATCGGCGATGCGGAAGGCCGTCTCCGAAACGAACAGCTTGCACATCGGGGCCTGGGTGCGGATATTGCCGCCGGCGTCATTCACCGCTGCCGTGGCGTAGACCATGCTGCGTGCAGCATGCAGCTCGGTGGCCATGTCGGCGATCATGTGGTTGATCGACTGGAACATGGCGATAGGCTGGCCGAACTGCTTGCGCGTGCGGGCATAGTCGATCGAGAGGTTCAGTGCCAGGCCGGCCAGCCCCAGCAAGGTGGGGCAATGCAGCAGGCGGTTGAGGGTGATACGCCCCATCGCCAGCTTGAAACCCTGCCCCTGCTCACCAATGCGGTTGGCCGCCGGCACCCGTACGTCATCAAGGATGATGTCGCCATGCGCACCACCGCCGGACATGACCGAATAATCACTTTCAACCCTTACCCCCGGCGCGCTCAGGTCGACGAAGAATGCCGAAATCCCTTGGGCACCGCGCCCAGGATCCGTCACTGCAAGCAGCACCGCAATGTCGGCATAGGGCGCACCTGAAATGTAACGCTTGGCGCCGTTCAGCACATAGTGTTCACCTTCCCGCCGTGCGGAGGTCTTGATCGCCGTTGCATCAGAGCCGGCTTCGCTTTCAGTCAGGGCGAAGCACACGGCCTTTTCGGCACGGCACACCGGCTGCAGGAACGCCTCGATCTGGGTCGGGCTCGCCACCTTGAACAGATGGCCGATACGGGGCGGCCCGGAAAGCTCACCGAGAATGTGCGGCGCCAGCATCGAGCCGGTGAGCACCGTGGCTTCCTTGACCGCACACAGGTCTGACACGCTCAACCCGGCGCCACCTATCGCCTCGGGCAGCATGATGTTGTAGAAGCCCTGCTCGCACGAGCGCTGCCATACCTGCTGCAGTACCGCCCGCGGGTGCGGCTCTGCCCAACTGAGACCGGCTTGCTGTTCCAGGGGCAGGATTTCGTTGCGAACGAAGCCACTGATGGCCTCGATGATCTGCTGGGCCTTTTCGCTTGGCTGATACATGGTCGTTCCTCGTGTCAGATACGGCGTTCGCTGTTTTGCCAGTAGGCGTCACGGATCAACCGGCGCACCACCTTGCCGTTGGGGTTTTTCGGCAGCTCGCTGACGAAGTCCACGGCACGTGGTTTCTTGAAACCGGCCAGGGCCTGGGCGCAATGTTCGATGACGTCCTGCTCTTGCAGCGCCATGCCCGGTTTGAGCACGATCACCGCCCGCACCGCTTCGCCCCACTGCTCGTCAGGCACCCCCACCACCGCTGCCTCGAACACCTGCGGCATGCTGTAGAGCACCTGCTCGACCTCGCTGGGGTAAATGTTGAAACCACCGGAAATGATCATTTCTTTCTTGCGGTCGACAATGAACACATACCCCTGCTCATCCACCGTGGCCAGGTCGCCAGTCAGGTAGTAGCCGTCGCGCATCACTTCGGCGGTGAGGTGGGGGGCCCGCCAGTACCCCTGCATGATGTCCGGGCCCTTGACTACGATTTCGCCCACCTCTCCCGGCTGGACGTCCTGGAAATGGTCGTTCACCACGCGCAGGTCGGTTTCGAAGTAGCAACGCCCGCACGAAGCCAGGCGCCGGTAGTCGCCGCCCTCGCACAAATGGTCCTGTTCGGTCAGGACGGTTACCAGCGAGCAGGTCTCGCCAGCACCGTAACCCTGGGCCAGGATCGGCCCGAATACCTCGATGGCCCGCTTCACCAGCGCTGGTGCCATCGGCGCGGCACCGTACATCACCAGGCGCAAGCTGCTCAGGTCGTAGCGCTCGACATCGGGAAAGTTGACCAGGCGATTGATCATGGCAGGTACCAGGAACAAGCGGGTTACGCCTTCGCGCTGGATGGTCTCGAGCAACAGCTGGTCGTCGTAGCGCTCCAGCAGCAGGTTGCAGGCACCGACCGCCAGCAGTGGCATCAGCTGCATGCCGCTTGCATGGGTGATAGGGCCGACGTGAGCCATCACGTCGCCCGGGGCGGCGCGACGGGTCGGGCTGGCGAGGCTCTTGCGGATTAGCGCCTTGCGGTTGCCCACGCTGAGCATCGCAGCCTTGAGCACACCAGAGCTGCCAGAGGTGTAATGCAAAACGGCAAGGGCATCGTCAGGCAGGTCGCAGCTGATTGGCTGGCTACTGCCTTGGGCCAGCAGCGCGGCATAGGTGATGTCACCGCCCCGCTCACCCAAGGTCACGATCAAGCGTAACGCAGGTATCTCCTGCCTGCGGTCCAGCAACGCCTGGGCGAGTTGCGCATCGGCGATCAGCGCGACGCTGCAGGCGTCGTTGAGCACCTGAATGACTTCATCCGGTGCCAGACGCGCATTGACCGGTACCTTGACCAGGCCGGCCTTGTAGAAAGCCACCTCTGCTTCCACCAGTTCGGCGCGGTTTGGCGCCAGGATGGCGACATGCTCGCCCGTGGCGATGCCCTGTGCCAGCAAGGCCGAGGCCAACTGGTTGGCCCGCTGTTCGAGCTGAGCGAAGGTCAGCCGGGTGTGGCGGTCGATTACCGCCAGACGTTCAGGCCAGTATCTGGCACTTCGACTGGATAGGGTTCCAAGGTTCACGTTGTTGTTCTCGTCGACGGTTAAGACCCGATCGATGCTAAACAGCGTGAAGCCGGGGCAAGTAATACCAGTTGCGTATGCACGCCATAACAGATTGCGCTGGCACTGATGCGTTGACGCCCTGAGTCAAGGATGACACATCGCTTGCATATGACACTCTGTGTCATTATTATCAACTCCGTGTCCTGGCGTCGCCTCCGCGCCGATCAGCCATCCCTAGTCTCCACCCCCTGCAGGTACCGCCCATGACGACCACCATGCACACCTCCAAGGACCAGCTTGTCAAACTCGCCCAGCAACAGATGCTGACGGCGCTGACTGACAACACCTACACCGTGCGACAAAAGCTCGCCCTCACCTGCCGTATCCTGTTCGACGGCGGCCACGACTCTGGCCTGGCCGGGCAGATCACTGCGCGTGCGCAGGAACCTGGCACCTACTACACCCAACAACTGGGGCTTGGCTTCGACGAAATCGCCGCCTCCAACCTGCTGGTGGTGGACGAAGACCTGACGGTGCTGCAAGGCCATGGCATGGCCAACCCGGCCAACCGCTTCCACAGCTGGCTGTACCGCGCCCGTCCCGACGTCAACTGCATCATCCATACCCACCCCCTGCACAGCGCCGCCTTGTCGATGCTGGAAGTTCCGCTGGCCATCTCGCATATGGACCTGTGCCCACTGTTCAACGACTGTGCATTCCTCAAGGAATGGCCCGGTGTGCCGGTGGGCAATGAAGAAGGCGAAATCATCGCGAAGGCGATTGGCGACAAGCGCGCAATCCTGCTTTCCCATCATGGCCTGCTGATCGCTGGGCGTTCGATCGAGGAAGCCTGCGTGCTCGCCCTGCTGTTCGAGCGCGCAGCAAAGATGCAACTGCTGGCCATGGGCGCCGGTGACATCCGCCCCATCCCCGAAGCACTGGGCAAAGAGGCCCACGACTGGATTTCCACCCCCAAACGTCACGGTGCTGCCTTCAGCTACTACGCGCGCCGTGCCTTGCGTGCCCATGGCGACTGCCTGGGCTGATCGAAGCTGTACTCTTTCCTCAACAACGGCAAAGGTGCCTGGTCATGTCTACACCTGTAATTCGCGGCGTTATCGGCTACACCATCACTCCCTTCACGGCAGACGGCACACTCGACCTGGATGCCTTGGGCACGTCCATCGATAGCCTGATCGCCGACGGCGTGCACGCCATCGCGCCGCTGGGCAGCACCGGCGAAGGGGCTTACCTGTCCGACAGCGAATGGGAAACCGTGGTGCGCTTCAGCCAGGCACGCATTGCCGGGCGCGTACCCAGCGTGGTCAGCGTCTCCGATTTGACCACCGCCCGCACCGTGCAGCGTGCCCGCCTGGCACAGGCCTGCGGCGCCACGGCGGTGATGGTGCTGCCCATCTCTTACTGGAAGCTCACCGAAGCCGAAGTGGTCGCCCACTACAAGGCGGTCGGCGCCGCCATCGACATTCCGATCATGCTCTACAACAACCCGGGCACCAGCGGTACCGACCTGTCGGTGGAGCTGATCCTGCGTATCCTCGGCGAAGTACCCAATGTGACCATGGTCAAGGAAAGCACCGGTGACATTCAGCGCATGCACCGCCTGTTCACGGCTACAGATGGACAGGTGGCGTTCTACAACGGTTGCAACCCGCTGACCCTGGAAGCCTTGGTGGCCGGTGCCACGGGCTGGTGTACCGCCGCGCCCAACCTGATCCCTGCACTCAACCTGGCACTGTGGGACGCCGTACAACAAGGCGATCTGGCCGAAGCCCGTGCGTTGTTCTACCGCCAGTACGAGCTGCTGGAGTACATCACCCGCCGTGGCCTGCCGACCACCATCAAGGCCGGCCTGAAAATGCTCGGCCAGGAGGTCGGCGCCCCACGCCTGCCCCTGCAGCCGCTGGATGCGCAAGGCAGCAACCACCTGAAAAACCTGCTGGTGGCGCTGACCAACTGATGCACAAACCTGCCCGGCAGCCTGTCGCTGTCGGGCAGCCTTTTTTCAGGAACAGCCTTGGGCTGCGAAAGGGCCAATGACGCTGCAGTCGGATTACCCCTTCGCCGCACAAAACTGCTCCTCATCTGACCATTACCAGAGGCAACCATGGACGCGCCTGCTCAAAGCTCTGCAACGCCGCTCAGGCTGACAGACATCCTTCACCCGGTGATTGCCGGACTCGTTTCGGTGATCGTCAACTACGGCGGCACGTTCATCCTGGTGTTCCAGGCGGCCAAAGTGGCCGGGCTGAGCCCGGAGCTGACGTCATCGTGGGTCTGGGCGGTGTCGATCGGCGTCGGCCTCAGCGGCCTGGCATTGTCCTGGTACAGCCGCGAGCCGGTCATCACAGCCTGGTCCACGCCAGCCGCCGCGTTCCTGGTCACCGCCCTGGCCAGCGTGCCCTACAGCGAGGCCATAGGTGCCTACCTGCTGTCGGCCGCCGGCTTCGTGGTGCTGGGGTTGAGCGGGTGCTTCGAGCGGCTGGTGCGCGTCGTGCCCGGCGGCATTGCCGCCGGCCTGCTGGCCGGCATCCTGCTGCAGTTCGGCATCGGTGCCTTTGCCAGCCTGTCGGTCGACCCCACCCTCGCCGGGTTGCTGATTGCAGCGTATGTGGCCTTCAAACGCTTCACCGCCCGTTACGCCGTGGTCGCCATACTGCTGCTGGGCCTGGGGTACCTGTTGCTGCAGGGGCAAGTGGGCCTGACGACGTTGCGGCTGGAATTCGCCTCACCGGTTTTCACCGCGCCCACCTTCTCCCTCAACGCGGCCCTCAGCGTGGCCCTGCCCTTGTTCCTGATCACCCTCACCGGCCAGTACATGCCCGGCATGCTGGTGCTGCGCAACGATGGTTTCAAGACCAGCGCCAACCCGATTGTCGCCGTCACCGGCATGGGTTCGTTGCTGATGGCGCCCTTCGGTTCACACGCGTTCAACATCGCTGCCATCACCGCGGCCATCTGCACCGGCAAGGAAGCCCATGAAAACCCGGACAAGCGCTGGGTGGCGGGTATCGCTGCCGGGGTCTGCTACATCCTCGTCGGGGTGTTCGGGGTCACGCTGGCGAGTGTCTTCATGGCCCTGCCGGGCACCTTTATCACCACCCTGGCGGGCCTTGCCCTGCTGGGCACCATCGGTGCCAGCCTGGCCAGCGCCCTGGCCGATGCCCGTTCACGCGAATCAGCACTGATCACCTTCCTGGCGGCGGCGGCCAACATCAGCCTGTTGGGCATTGGCGGGGCTTTCTGGGGCCTGGTCATTGGTCTGCTGGCCCATGTTGTCCTGAACGGTCGCTTGCCCGGTTTGCGCGGCGCCTCCCGCTAAACGAGCTTTCCACCACCTTGCCGTGCGCCAGGGGCGCACGCTGTTCAACAGGTATCGACATGCCCCACGCTGGCCCCAAGCTGCTGACCCAAATTGCTGCCGTGCACTTCGTCAGCCATGTGCACATCATGCTGATCCCGGCGCTACTGCCCGTGCTGCCCGGCCTGCTGGGCGTAGGCTTCGTAGAGCTGGGCGTAGCCCTGGCGGTGTTCAACATCGTCTCCGCGCTGGTACAGGCCCCGCTGGGTTATGCCGTCGACCACTATGGTGCACGTAAAGTGCTCAGGGCCGGGCTGTTGCTGGGCAGCCTCAGCTTCGTGCTGCTGGCGGCCAGCCCCGGGTATGCGGTATTGCTGGTGGCGATGGCCATGGCTGGCCTGGCCAATGGTGTGTACCACCCGGCCGACTATGCGCTGCTGGCCAACGGCATCGAGCCCGCACGCCTGGGGCGGTCGTTCTCTATACATACCTTTGCCGGTTTCCTCGGTTCGGCCGTTACCCCAGCCGTATTTCTCGGCATCGCCGCAGCGTTCGGCACGCGGGCAGCCCTGGCGGCGGGCGCGGTATTCGGGGTAGCCGCGCTGCTGCTGATATCGATACCAGGCAGTGGCGTGTACCGGGTCGCCAGGCCTGCCAACCCACAAGGCGCAGGCCCGGCCGCAGCAACAGGCCGGGTACGCTTGTTCACCCCCATGATCGGCGTGCTGACGGTGCTGTTCATCCTGCTCAACCTGAGCACCAGTGCCATCGAGAAGTTCTCCGTAGCCGCCCTGGTCCAGGGCCAAGGACTGACACTGGCCTGGGCCAACGCCGCGCTCACCGCTTTCCTGCTGAGCAGCGCAGCCGGCGTGCTGTGCGGGGGCGCTTTGGCCGACCGTACCCGACGCCATGGCCTGGTGGCGGCACTGGCCTTCGCGCTGGCGGCTGCGCTGACGGCACTGGTGGCGCTGGGGCTGCTGCAGGGCTGGGCATTGGTGGTCGCACTGGGCGCCATTGGCTTGCTCACCGGGGTCATCGCCCCATCACGGGACATGCTGGTCAAGGCGGCGGCGCCACCCAGGGCCGAGGGCAAAACCTTCGGCCTGGTGTCGACCGGGTTCAACGTCGGCGGTGCCATCGGGCCGGTGGCGTTCGGCTGGATGCTCGATCAGCGCCTGCCCAACGGGATTTTCATCGCATCGGTGGTGTTCATGCTACTGACGGTGCTGCTGACCCTGGCACAAGAGACGTATTCAGCCAGAAGGCGCGCGACTGAACAGCTGACGCGCGCCCTGTAGGCCCGGTGCAGCATTGCCAGGCCAGGATCAGTCATTCATTGCGCCGGGTTGGCATGCACCATGCGCCCGCCTGCCCCCGGCCGATTGACGAACAGCACATCCAGCACACTGTTGCGCAAGCCCTTCAGGGCGTTCCAGTTCGCTGACGCATGCACGTATCTGTCGCGCAACAGCCGCTGTTCTTCCTCGCTCAACCCCACCTGGCCAGTTTCCCCCAGGGCGAACGCATGCAATTTGCGGCTGATGCCCGACAACTCATCCGGCAGCCGATGCTCAGCCTGCGCCCCCAACGGCGCAAACGGCACGCCAGCCCGCACCGCCAACGCCCGCATCACGCTCAAGTACACCCGGGACAAGTGCCCCGCCACTTGCCGCTCCCGGTACACCGCCGCATAGACCTGCTTTTGCGCCTCGTCCCGCCGCCCACCGGCAATCGGCTCCTCCCAAGTCATCACGCGCGGCCTGGGTTCGCCCATATCGGCAAACGTCGAAGCCAGCAAGGCGCTCACCTTGGCATGTACGCGGCACTGCTCGACACGCGTGCCTGCAGGCACACACTGGGACTGCGGCTTGCACAGCAGCACCTGCTCCAGGAAGGTTTCCGGGTAACCCCCCCCAATATTCGAGTGCACGCCCGGCAGCACGATGTCGTGGCCACTGCGCACCAGCGGGAAGTTATGCCGCCGCTCGTCCTCGGCCACCAGCTGCACCACGTGCCGGGCAATACCCGCACCCAGGCCCAGGCGCAGGCCACCGTGGCGGCCGTCTGCAGGGTCGAAGTCACCCTGCAAGGGCGCGATGATCGCCGCCACGGTGTCGAACAGGCCAATAAAGTTGATCGAGGTTTTGCACGCCACCGACAACAGCCCGCCCGCGCCCTCGTGCAGCAGGTTGGCCAGATGCCGCACCGCTGCCGCGCCGCGGCTGAAACCGAAAAGATCGAACTCGACCCCTTCCAGCGTTGCCTGCGGATGCGCCTGGCGCCATGCCTGCAGTTGCTCGGCCATTCCCTGCACCGCCTCGGCAACCCGCGCCTCGGCCCCTGTGCGCCCATGCCCGGTGGCCGAGGCGTAGACATGGTCGGCTTCACCCGCCAGTGTGCCCACGCCTTCCACATAGCGCTTCAAGAACGCCTGCGGCCCGTCGGCATAGGCCGCATCAGCCGGATACAACGCATGCAACAGGGCCACATTGCTCAAGGCGTTGCCATAGCTGCCGCCCTTGTCACCCTGCTCACCCTCCGTCGTGGCATTGTGCAGGTTGTTTCCGGTGCCATCGAAGAACACGCCAAAACGCAGGGTGACCGGCGTAAGGTTTGCCGTGCTGGCGCTGCTCATTTTCATCATCGTGCCTCCTGCTTGTCCGAAAAGCACAAGCAGGCGCCAGCACGCCGTCACGGACCATCAGGCAAAGGCCAGCCATGCGTGGGACATTTCTTTGCCCGCAGGCCCGTCTGCAACGATAAATTTACCCGCCGCCATTGGTCGTCGCCCCCCCGGATAGATTAAAGTATCCCCCCTTGCCAAGGCTGCTGCCTCACGCCGCCTCAGGCCCCCTACCAGGAACCGTCGCCGATGGAACACCGTGAAGCGCTGATCGCGCTGCGCACTTTTCTTTCTACCCAGATCCTAGGCCAGGAGAAACTGGTCGAACGGCTGTTGATCGTGCTACTGGCCGACGGCCACATGCTGGTCGAAGGGGCACCGGGCCTGGCCAAGACCAAAGCCATCAAGGAGCTCGCAGAAGGCATCGAAGCGCAGTTCCATCGCATCCAGTTCACCCCCGACCTGCTCCCGGCCGACATCACCGGCACGGAGATTTACCGCCCGGAAACCGGCAGCTTCGTGTTCCAGCAGGGGCCTATCTTCCATAACCTGGTGCTGGCCGACGAAATCAACCGCGCACCGGCCAAGGTGCAGTCGGCGCTGCTCGAAGCCATGGCCGAGCGCCAGGTCAGCGTGGGCCGCAGCACCTACGACCTGTCGCCGCTGTTTCTGGTCATGGCCACGCAGAACCCGATCGAGCAGGAAGGCACCTACCCGCTGCCCGAGGCCCAGCTCGACCGCTTCCTGATGCATGTAAAAATCGGCTTCCCCGACGCCGCCGTAGAGCGGCGCATCCTGGCGCAGGCCCGGGGTGAAGCCCTGGGCGGCGAGACCAAGCCTGAACGCCGGGTAAGCCAGCAGGCCATCTTCGCCGCGCGCAAGGAAATCCTTGGCCTGTACATGGCCGACGCTGTGGAGGAGTACCTGGTGCAGCTGGTCATGGCCACCCGCACCCCGGCCAAGTTCGACACCGAGCTGGCCGACTGGATCGCCTACGGCGCCAGCCCGCGTGGCTCCATCTCGCTGGACCGATGCGCGCGTGCCCATGCCTGGCTGGCCGGGCGCGACTTCGTCAGCCCCGAAGACATCCAGGCCGTGCTGTTCGACGTTCTGCGCCACCGCATCATCCTCTCGTTCGAGGCCGAGGCAGCAGGGATCGACCAGGACCGCGTGGTCCAGCGCATCCTCGACGTCGTCGCCGTTGCCTGACCCCATGCCCACTGCGCAGCTGGCCGAACACGGCATCCGCATTGGCCTTGCCGAGCTGATCGACATGCGCCACCGCGTGCGCGAAATCCAGCTGTTTTCCAAGCCCGGCCAGCGCAGCCCACTGGTGGGCCTGCACCATTCCAGGCTGCGGGGGCGCGGTGTGGACTTCGACCAGGTGCGCGTTTACCAGGCCGGCGATGATGTGCGCAACATCGACTGGCGTGTCACTGCGCGTACCCAGGAGCCGCACACCAAGCTGTTCCACGAAGAACGCGAGCGGCCGATCTTCATCCTCGTCGAACAAAGCCAACGGCTTTTCTTCGGCTCAGGGCTGATGTTCAAGTCCGTGCTGGCGGCCCAGGCTGCGGCGCTGTTCGGCTGGGCAGCGCTGGGCCACAACGACCGCATCGGCGGCCTGGTGTTCGGCGACAACGAACACCACGAGATCAAGCCCCGACGCAGCAAACAGAGCCTGCTGCAACTGCTCAACCGCTTGGCAAAGGTCAACCAGTCACTGCACACCGAAGCCATACCCGGGGCCGACAGCCTCGGCCTGGCCCTGCGCCGCGCCCGCGAAGTGCTGCGCCCCGGCAGCCTGGCCATCGTGATCTGCGATGAACGCTCGCTCAGCGCCCAGGTGGAACAGCACCTGGCCATGCTCTCACGGCATTGCGACCTGCTGTTGCTGCCGGTATCCGACCCGCTCGACCACGCGTTGCCCGCCGCCGGCCTGCTGCGCTTCGCCCAGCGCAGCGCCCAGCTGGAGCTCGATACCCTCGACGCCAACCTGCGCCAGGCCTACCGCCAGCAGGCCGAGGCCCGCATCGAGCGCTGGGAACTGATGGCGCAAAAGCTGAGGGTGGTGCTGATGCCACTGAGCACGCAAAGTGAAATGGTCGAACAACTGCGCGAGTACCTGAACGCCCAGCGGCCACGGAGCGCGTCATGAACCCGCTCGACCAGTTGCACCCACTGATCGCCCCGGCACCGGTCAGCCTGTGGCCACCCGCACCGGGTTGGTGGCTGCTGCTGGCCGTCCTGCCACTCCTGGGCTGGGGCCTGTGGCGGCTGCGCCGCTGGCGCCCGGGCAAACGCCGCATCGTGCGCGCCGAACAACCCCTGGACCCGGTACGCCTGGAGGCCTTGGCCGAGCTGGCTCGCCTGCCACGCCCGTATGACGGCGCCCCGGCCGGCGCCTGGCTGCAACAGATCAACGCCCTGCTCAAACGCCTGTGCCGCAACCACTACCCAGGCGCCAACAGCCACACCCTCAACGGCCGCGAGTGGCTGGCCTTTCTGGATAACCGCTGCCCGGCCGCCGGCCTGACCCGCTGGATGGTACTGGTAGAAGGCGCCTATAAACCCGAGTGCAAGCTCGACGACAAGGCCATCGCCGGGCTCAGCCAAGCCGTCGAAACCTGGATCCGCAAGCATGTTTGAACTGGCCTGGCCGTGGGTCTTCGCCCTGTTGCCGCTGCCATGGCTGGCGCGCCTGCTGCTGCCCGCCGCCGACAGTGGTGAACCAGTGCTCAAGGTGGGATTCCTCAACGAGCTGGAAGGCCTTGCCGGGCGCCGCGCGCGGCTTAACCTGCCCACCTGGCGCCAGCAGGCACCGTTCGTCGTCATCTGGCTGTTGCTGCTGTGCGCCGCCGCTCGCCCGCAATGGCTGGGCGAACCGGTGCCGATCGCCGCCAGCGGCCGCGACCTGCTGGTGGCGGTGGACGTGTCCGGGTCGATGGACTTCCCCGACATGCAGTGGCAGAACGAGGACATCAGCCGCCTCGACCTGGTCAAGGCGCTGATGGGCGACTTCCTGCAAGACCGTGAAGGCGACCGCGTAGGCCTGATTCTGTTCGGCAGCCAGGCCTACCTGCAGGCGCCGCTCACCTTTGACCGGCGCACTGTGCGCACCTTCCTCATCGAGGCGCAAATCGGCATCGCAGGCAAGAACACCGCCATCGGCGACGCCATTGGCCTGGCGGTCAAACGCCTGCGCGAACGCCCGGCACAAAGCCGGGTGCTGGTGCTGATCACGGACGGCGCCAACAACGGCGGGCAGATTCACCCGCTGACAGCCGCCCGCCTGGCGGCCCAGGAAGGCGTGCGCATCTACACCATCGGTATCGGCGCCAACCCCGAAGCCAGTGGCACCCCAGGCCTGCTCGGCCTCAACCCGAGCCTGGACCTGGACGAAGCCGCGCTCAAGGAAATTGCCGACATCACCCACGGCGCCTACTTCCGCGCCCATGACGGCGCCGAACTGGACGCTATCGGCGATACCCTCGACCAACTGGAGCCAGTGGCCCAGCAACCGACCCAGGCGCGCACAGCCCAGGCCCTGTACGCCTGGCCCCTGGCGCTGGCGCTGCTGCTCAGCGTGCTGCTGGTGGTAGCCGTGCAGTGGCCCGACAACCTGTTGCAGCGCCTGCTGCGCAAGCCACGCTTCCTGCAGCCGCACCCGGAATGGCGCCAGCGCTTGAAGCGCCTGCGTTTAAGGAGGCGGCGATGATCGACTTGTGGCCCCAATGGCTGCGCCCACTCTGGCTGCTGGCGGTTCCCGTGCTCGGCTGGCTGCTGTACAAGCTGTGGCACCGGCGCAAGCGTGCCGGGCGCTGGCAGATGATTCTGCCACCCGCCTTCCATGGTGTACTGCTGGGTGGCGGCAGCGGCAGCACCAGCAAACTGCCGTGGGTGGCGCTGGGCCTCGCCTGGTTACTGGTGATCCTGGCGCTGCTTGGGCCCAGCTGGCAGCGGCTGGAAGAAAGCCGTCAGCGCCCGGCCGACCCCCTGGTGATCCTGCTCGAACTGACCCCGCAAATGCTCGCCGAGGACAGCACGCCCAACCGCCTGGAACAGGCCCGGCGCAAGATCCTCGACCTGCTTGAACACCGCCGCGACAGCCAGACGGCGCTGGTGGTGTATGCCGGCTCCGCGCACACCCTGGTGCCGCTGTCCGACGACCTGGCCACCACCCGCAATTTGCTCGAGGCCATCGACCCGTCGATCATGCCCAAACCCGGCCAGCGTGCCGACCTGGCCGTGCAAAAAGGCCTGGCGCTCCTGGCCCAGAGCGGCCTCGGCCAAGGCCGCCTGCTGCTGGTAGGCTCGGCGCTCAGCGCCGCCGAGCGCCAGGGCATCACCCAGGCCCTCGGCCGCCAGGGCCCAAGCCTGCTGATGCTGGGCATCGGCAGCCGCGAAGGCGCCCCGGTGCGCCAGGCCAATGGCGAATACCTTAAAGACGACCAGGGCGGCATCCTCTTGCCTCGCCTGGACAGCGCCAGCCTGAAGGGTTTTATCAGCGGCACGGGCGGGCGCTACCGGCACGCCCGCATCGACGACCTCGACCTGCGTGGCCTGGGCCTGTTCGACAACCCGCGAAGCGGGCGCAATGACGGCCAAACCCTGCAACTGGACAGCTGGGCCGACCAAGGTTACTGGCTGCTGATTCCGTTGTTGCTGCTGGCCGCCTGCGCCGGCCGGCGCGGCTGGCTGTTCTGCCTGCCGCTGCTGCTGGCCTTGCCGCAGCCTGGCCAGGCTTTCGAGCTCAACGACCTGTGGCTGCGCCCCGACCAGCAAGGCCAGAAGCTGCTGGAGCAAAACCGCCCGGCCAGCGCTGCGCGTCACTTCCAAAACCCGCAATGGCGCGGCATGGCCCTGTACCAGGCCGGCGACTATGCCGGTGCCGCCGAGGCATTTTCCCAAGGCGACACTGCAGCAGCCCACTACAATCGAGGCAATGCCCTGGCCCACAGTGGCGAGCTGGAAGCCGCCCTGGATGCCTACGAGCAAGCCCTGGAGCGCCAGCCCGACCTGCAGGCCGCGTTGGACAACCAGGCGCTGGTGCAGCAACTGCTGCAGCAACGTGAAGCCAAGGCCGAGGAACAACCGCCCGGCAGCGATGCCCAAGGCACGCCCGGCAGCGAAACCGAAGGCAACAGCAGCTCGGCCAGCAGCCCGTCCCAAGGCACACCCGGCAACGACCAACAGGCCAGCCCCGAACAACCCGGCGAAAGCAGCAGCAACAGCCAGGCCGCCCCCGGCAACCAGGCCGGGGGCGACGACAGTGTCATCCAGCCGCCACAGCGCCCGGTGTCGACCAGCCTCGACGGCGAACAGCGCCAAGCCCTGGAGCAATGGCTGCGGGAAATCCCCGACAACCCGGCAGAGCTGCTGCGACGCAAATTCTGGTATGAACAGCAATTGCATCAGGAAAAATCACGATGAGTCGCTTCGGCGTCTTTCTCCTCACCCTGCTGTGGGCCGTGCTGGCCCAGGCCGAGCCGCTGCTGCAGGCCAGCGTCGACCGCACCCGCCTGGAAGCGGGCGAAAGCCTGGAACTGACTCTGGAAAGCCAGGACGTCACCCAGTTCGGCAAGCCCGACCTGCGCGCCCTGGAAGGTGACTTCGAAGTGCGCGGCACGCGCCAGTTGAACAGCCTGCACACCCTGGACGGCGAAACCCGCGCCAGCACCCGCTGGATCATCACCCTGCTGCCACGGCGCAGCGGTAGCCTGCGCATCCCCGAGCTGCGGCTGGGCCAGTCGCACAGCCAAGCCATCGAATTGCAAGTACTGCAGGCCGATGCCAGCCGCCAGGACAACGCTCAGGTATTCATCGAAGCGACCCTCGACAGCCACGACGTCTATGTCCAGGCCCAAGCCGTGCTGACCCTGCGCATCTACCACTCGGTAGCGCTGTACGACGACAGCAGCCTCAGCCCCCTGCAACTGGAGAACGCCAAGGTCGAGCCGCTGGGCGAGTCGCGCACGTATGAAAAGGAAATCAACGGCGTGCGTCATGGCGTGATCGAAACCCGCTATGCGGTGTATGCCCAGCAAAGCGGCACCCTCGACATCCCGTCGCTGACGTTCTCCGCCACGGCAGCTGCCAGCAACGACGAAGCAGCGCAGGCCAATGGCACGGCCCGCGCCGGCCACCAGGTGCAGGTCAGCTCGCTGCCCTTGCGCCTCACGGTACGGCCGATTCCGGCAGCCTGGCCGGCTGGCTTGCCGTGGTTGCCAGCCAGCAGCCTGACCCTGGAAGAGCACTGGAGCCCCGACCCGGGCAGCCAGCAGGTACAGATTGGCGACTCGCTGACGCGCAACATCACCTTGCGTGCCGAAGGCTTGTCCAGCACCCAACTGCCGCCGCTGCCGGCCACAGAAATCATCGGCCTGCGCCGCTACCCTGACCAGCCGCTGCTGCGCAACGAAATCAGCGAACGGGGCATGACCGCCAACCGCGAAGAGCGCGAGGCCCTGGTGCCAACCCACAGCGGCACGCTGGCCTTGCCGGCGCTGGAAGTGGCCTGGTGGAACACCCGCGAAGACCACCTGGAGCACAGCAGCCTGCCGGCGCGCACGCTGAACGTGCAGGACAACCCGGCACTGAGCGCCGACACCCCGGTGGGCGACAACAGCAGCGCCAGCACCCTGCTGTGGCCCTGGCAGCTGTCCACACTGGTGTTTGCCCTGACCACCGTGCTGGGCTTTGCCCTGTGGTGGCGCGCCCGTTCGCGGCCAGCGGTGCTGCGCACGGCGCAGAACGGGCCAAGCCCACGCACCTTGCTGGACGACCTCAAGCGCGCATGCCAGGCCAACGACCCCCAGGCTACGCGCCAGGCGCTGGATGCCTGGGCCCGGCAGCAACCGGAAACCCTGGCCGAGATGGCGGCGCGCTTCGTGCCGTTGTCGGATGCGCTGGATGGTTTGAACGGGGCGTTGTACAGCGAGAGCGGGCAGTATTGGCAGGGGGAGGATTTGTGGCGGGCGATTGGTACCATTCCGCCAGCTGAGCAGGTGTTGCTGCCAGCGGGCGAGAGCGGCAGCTTGCCGCCGCTCTATCCCAAGTGATGCGCAGTGGCTGGTTGCGAATTTTCAGCTCGTGGCCGCCCCTGACAATACTTGCCGAATGTACCAGCCGAGTCAGATGAACCGCTGCCCCTCGAACGGGTTCCAGCTCTGCTGCCCTTTGGCCTGCTTCAGGTAATAGGCACGGTTGGTCAGGAAGCTGTACAGAAACGCGAACCCCATGCTGATACCGTTATCCAGAGGACGCGGGATTTCGCTGCCCGTCGCGACCTCATAGAAGCTCAGCAGCAGCCCGATGCCGATGATGATGGCCAGCATGACCAGGTTCTTCTTCCACAGCCCCAGCACGAACCAATAGATCGGGCCGAAGAAAAAGGCTATGAAATTGTTGTTGATCAGCAACTTCTTCCCGAATGGCAAGGCGCGGAATGCGGCTTTGTATGACTCGGAGGTGGGGGCGCCGTACTGATCGAAGAAGGCAAATCGCTCCCGCCATTTTGGCTTGAGGTTATCCGGGGAAGATTGGGTCTGAGGGATGCCTTCCATTGGTGACTCCTGTGATTGTCGTCCGTGGGTTTCGAATAGCCGTGATCATGGCCGTTTCGGAGGGTAGATCAGCATACTTTTGAGGGCAAGCTTGACCCCTGGTGCAAAGCGAGAGCCAGCTCACAGAACGTTCAAGGTGGAAGTGGCCGAGCGTGTGCTTGGTGCTTTGCCGCGACACTTCCGTGGGGCAAACCGAGATGAGCGACACCCTGCTATCAATGTCAGCTTTTCATGGAACCAACGTGGCAACCCGCGTCAACGCCTGGAAAATGCCATCCATGAACAAGGGTTTAATGCGCGGGCTTGCCTGTAGGACAACCAGCACCGTGTGCCTATGAGAGCAAGCGCTGAACTTTCGGGCCGCACAGCGGCCCCGTGCTTGGGTTACCATACCGCCCTTGCGCAACACCCATCACCCAAGCCAAGCCCTCGCTTGCTCGACTCGACACCAACAGGTCATCCATGCGTCTGTTTCATACCTCCGACTGGCACCTGGGCCAAAGCCTGCACGGCCAGGAACGCGACTTCGAACACGCCTGCTTCCTCGACTGGCTGCTCGGCCAGCTGCGCCTGCGCCAGCCGGATGCGCTGCTGATTGCGGGCGACATCTTCGATACCGTCAACCCGCCCGTCAAAGCCCAGGAACGCCTCTACGACTTCATCGTCCAGGCCCATGAGCAACAGCCCAAGCTGGACATCGTGATGATCGCCGGCAACCACGACTCCGGTTCGCGCATCGAGCTGCCCGCCGCACTCATGCGCCGCCTGCGCACCCATGCGTTGGGCCGTGTGCACTGGCTGGACGAGGGCCAGCTGGATGCCGAGCGCCTGCTGATCCCTCTGACCAACGGCCGGGGCAAGGTCGCTGCCTGGTGCCTGGCCCTGCCGTTCCTGCGCCCGGCCGAAGTGACCGGCCCGCAGCTGGGTGACGACTACCTGCAAGGCATCACCCTGGTGCATCAGCAACTGATCGCCGCCGCCCTGAAGAAACGCAAGAAAGACCAGGCGCTGATCGCCATCAGCCACGCGCACATGGCCGGTGGCGCGGTGTCGGAAGACTCCGAACGCAGCCTGATCATCGGCAACGCCGAGGCGCTGCCGGCCAAGCTGTTCGACAAGGCTATCAGCTACGTCGCCCTGGGCCATCTGCACAAGCCGCAGAAGGTCAACCGCGAAGAGCGCATCCGCTACAGCGGCTCGCCAATCCCGCTGTCGTTCGCCGAAATCAACTACCCGCACCAGGTCCTGGAAGTGGAGTTGGACGGCAACGGCCTGGTCAGCGTCGAGCCACGCCCCGTTCCACGCGCCGTGGCCCTGCAACGGGTGGGCCCGGCACCGCTGGGCGAGCTGTTGCAGCAACTGGCCGACCTGCCAGTGATCGACCTGCTTGAAGACCCCAACCGCCAGCCCTGGCTGGAGGTGCGGGTGATGCTCGACGAGCCGCAACCCGACCTGCGCCAGCAGATCGAAACCGCGCTTGAAGGCAAGGCGGTACGGCTGATCCGTATCAGCGCCGAGTACGCCGGCCGCAACAACGCCGAAGACGATGACCTGGCCTTTGTCGAACTGGCCCAGATGACCCCGCAAGACCTGTTCAGCCGCGCCTGGGAACAAGCCTACGGCAACCCCGCCGACGAGCAGGCGCTGGCCGACTTCGCCCTGCTGTTGCAGGACGTGCAGCAGGAAGAGGAACAGCCATGAAGATTCTCGCCATCCGCCTGAAGAACCTGGCATCGCTGGCCGGCCCGATCGACATCGATTTCACCGCAGAACCCTTGGCCAGCGCTGGCCTGTTCGCCATCACCGGGCCTACCGGTGCTGGCAAGAGCACCTTGCTTGACGCCCTGTGCCTGGCGCTGTTCGGCACCGTGCCGCGCCTCAATGCCATTGGCCGTGAGGCCAAGGTGCCGGATGCCGACGGCGACATCCCCACCTCCGACCCGCGCAACCTGCTGCGCCGTGGCACCGGCAGCGGTTTTGCCGAGGTCGACTTCGTCGGCATCGACGGCCGCCGCTACCGCGCCCGCTGGGAAGCCAACCGCGCCCGCGACAAGGCCAACGGCAAACTGCAACACAGCCGTCAGAGCTTCTACGACCTCGACAGCGAGCAAGTGCTCGGCAGTGGCAAGAACGAATACAAGCAACTGGTCGAAGCCCGCCTGGGCCTGAACTTCGAGCAGTTCACCCGTGCGGTGATGCTGGCCCAGAGCGAGTTCGGCGCGTTTCTCAAAGCCGACGACAAAGACCGCAGCGAGTTGCTGGAAAAGCTCACCAACACCGCGATCTACACCCGCCTGGGCCAGCGTGCCTTCAGCAAGGCGCGCGAAGCCGGCGAGGCACACAACGCCCTGAAAGAACGCGCCAGCCATCTGCTGCCGATGGCTGCCGAGGCCCGTGCCGAGCTCGACCAGCGCCTGGAGCAGGCGCAACAGCAGTTCAAGGCCGACCAGGCCGGCGAGCGCCAGCTGGAGCAGCAACGCAACTGGCTGAATGAACAACGCCAGCTACAAGCCCAATACACCGAAGCCAATACCACGCTGCAGGCCGCCGAACTGAACTGGCAACAGCTGGCCGAACCACGCCTGGACCTGGCACGCCTGGAGCGCCTGGCCCCGCAGCGTCACCAGTTCCATCGCCGACAGGCCCTGAGCGCACAGCTGGCACCAGTGGCCGCGAAGATGGCCGAACAGCAACAGCAGCAAGCCGAACTGCAGGTGCGCACCCGCGAACTCGAACAGGCGCTGGACACTACGCGCCAAGCGCTTGCCGACCGCCAGGCCGAGCACGGCGAGAACGCGCCGCGCCTGCGCCAGGCCTTTGCCACCCAGGATACGCTGGCACGCCTGGACCAAGAGCTGGCCGCCCAGCGCAGCATCGACCAGCAGGCGCAACAGCAGGTCACTGACGGCCAGCAGCAATTGCAGCAGCTGGAAGACAACCAGCAGCGCAGCGTGCAGCAACTGGCGCAGATCGACACCGCGCTTGCCGACAGCCAGCACCTGGCGGACCTGGCCAATGCCTGGCACGCCTACCTGCCGCAACTGAAGCAGGTGATGCTGATAGGTGGCCGGCTGACCAAGGGCCGAGAAGAGCTACCCGGCTTGCAGGCCCAGGCCAGCCAGGCCAATGCGCGCTTGCAGGCCGAGCGCGACGCCTACGACCTGTTGTTCCGTGAAGCCAAGGCCGAACCCCAGGCCCTGGCCGAGCAGATCGACCTGCTCGGCGGCATGCTGCAGGACAACCGCAAACAGCAGCGCGCCGTAGAGGAAATGTCACGCCTGTACGGCCGCGAACAGGAGCTGCGCCAGCAGCTGGATGCCCTGCGCGAACGGCAGCAGCAGGCCATGCTGCAACGCCAGCAACTGATTACCGAAGGCACCGCCGCCAAGGCCGAGCTGGAGGCCGCCGAACAGGCGTTGACGCTCACCCGTCAACTGCTGGAACGGCAACGTCTGGCACGCAACACCAGCGTCGAAGAACTGCGTGAACAACTGCGTGACGGCGAACCCTGCCCGGTCTGTGGCAGCGCCGAACACCCCTTCCATCAGCCAGAAGCGCTGCTGCAGAGCCTGGGTCGCCATGACCAGGCCGAAGAGCACGCCGCGCAGAAGCAGGTCGAAACGCTCAACAGCAAGCTGGTGGAGCTGCGTACCCAGCTGGGTGTGGTCAATGCCCAGCTCAAGGACTTCCAGCAGCAACAGCAGCACCTGGGCGAACAGTTGCAACCACTGGTGGCTCAGGTACAGGCCCACAGCCTGTGGCCAGCCTTCGCCCCGCAGGACGACAAGGCCCGAAGCGCCTGGCTCGACAGCCAGCTGCGTCGCCTGGATGAAGAAATCAGCCAGGACGAGAAACGCCAGAGCGCCCTGCTGGCCCTGCAAAAAGACGCCGCCCGCCTGAACCAGCAATTGCAGGCGGCCCACGACGCCCAGCAACAGGCCCAGCGCCATCTGGAGCAACAGCACCAGGCCCTGGCCAACGATGAGCAACAGTTGCAGCAAGGCCTTGACGACCTGGCCGGTGTCTTGCCCAAGGAAGCCCTCAAGGCCCTGAACGAAGATCCGGCCAATGCCTTCCTCGCCCTCGACCAGCAGATTGCCCAGCGCCTGCAGCAACTGGACCAGCGCAAGGACGAACTGGAAGAGCAGCAGGCCCGCCAAGCCCAGCTGGACAAACTGCGCGATCAGCAACAGGCGCGCGTGCAAGGCCTGCAGCAGTTGCAACACACGCTCGCGGCCCTCGACGAGAAGCGCCAGCAGGCCCAGACGTCGCTCGGCGAGCTGCTTGGCGAACATGCCAGTGCCGAAGCCTGGCAGCAGCATATGGAAGCCACGCTGGAACAAGCCCGCGCCCTCAATGCCGACACCGCCCAGCGCCTACAAGATCTACGCACCCAAGGCGTGCAACTGGCCAGCGAACTCAAAGCCAATACCCAGCAACAACAAGCACTGGATGCCGAATGCCAACAGTTGCAGGCCCAGATCACCCAGTGGCGCAGCGAGCATCCGGAACTGGACGATGCCGGCCTCGATCGCCTGCTGGCCATGGATGACGCGCAAGTCAATGAATTGCGCCAGCGTTTGCAAGGCGCGGAAAAAGCCATCGAGCAGGGCCGTGTGCTGCTGCAGGAGCGCGAACAGCGCCTGCAGCACCACGCTGCACAGATGACCGTGGACACCCCGGCCGAAGCCCTGGAACACGCCCTGACCGAGCTGCGCGGGCGCCTGGCCAACCATGAGCAGCAATGCGCCGAATTGCGTGCACAACAGGCCGACGACCAGCGCCGGCAGCAGGCCCACCAGGCGCTGGCGGCAGAAATCGAACAGGCCCACCAGCAGTGGCAACGCTGGGCCCGCCTCAATGCCCTGATCGGTTCGGCCTCCGGTGATGTGTTCCGCAAGATCGCCCAAGGCTACAACCTTGACCTGCTGCTGCACCACGCCAACGCCCAGCTACGTCAGCTGGCCCGTCGCTATCGCCTCAAGCGCGGCGGCAGCGCCCTTGGCCTGCTGGTGCTGGACACCGAGATGGGCGACGAACTGCGTTCGGTGCACTCGTTGTCGGGCGGGGAAACCTTCCTGGTGTCGCTGGCCCTGGCCCTGGGCCTGGCGTCGATGGCGTCCAGCACCTTGCGTATCGAGTCGCTGTTCATCGACGAAGGCTTCGGCAGCCTCGACCCCGAGTCGCTGCAACTGGCAATGGACGCCCTCGACGGCTTGCAAGCCCAGGGTCGCAAAGTGGCGGTGATTTCCCACGTACAGGAAATGCACGAGCGCATCCCGGTGCAGATCCAGGTGCGGCGCCAGGGTAATGGCCTCAGTGACGTGGAGGTGTGCGGGTGATCCTCTACTCGTTCCGCCGCTGCCCGTGGGCCATGCGTGCGCGCCTGGCCCTGCGCTATGCCGGCTGCGAGGTGCAGATCTGCGAAGTGGCGATGAAGAACAAGCCGGCAGAGCTGCTGGCCTTGTCGCCCAAGGGCACGGTACCGGTGCTGGACACCGGTGCCGAGGTACTGGAAGAGAGCCTGGACATCATGCGCTGGGCGCTGACGCAAAACGACCCGCAGGATTGGCGGCTACAGGCCAACCCTGCAGCTGCGCAGCAGGCTGAAACGCTGATTGCGCGCAATGACACCACGTTCAAGGCGCACGTGAACCTGTACAAGTATGCCGAACGTTACCCGGAGCATTCCCGCGAGCATTACCGCCAGCAGGCCGAGGCCTGGCTGGCGGAGCTCGAAGGCTTGCTGGTGGGGCGGGCTTACCTGCTGGCCGACCACCCGAGCATGGCCGATGCCGCGTTGCTGCCCCTGATGCGCCAGTTTGCCGGGGTCGAACCGCAGTGGTTCGCCGAGGCGGCTTATCCGCGTGTGCGGAGCTGGCTGGAGGGGTGGCTGGCTTCGGAGCTGTTCAGGTCAGTGATGGCCAAATGAGTTCACGCGATACCTTGTAGGAGCGGCCTTGTGTCGCGATAGGGGCGCGCAGCGTCCCCCAAATATCTACATCACAGCCGAGATAGCCGGGGGCCGCCTTGCGGCCCTGTCGCGACACAGGCCGCTCCTACAGGACACCGCACAAGGCTCAGTGGTGGTGCTTGCCACTCAGGGCCGCATGGAAATTGGCGCTCTGGCGCAGGTACTGCTCGGTGTAGCTGTGGGTGGCAGAAGCCTTGCTGCTGTCGGCATGGGCATGCGCTGGCAGGACGACCGATGCGGAAATGGCGGATGCGGCAATAACCGGGAAGAGATTGAAGTTCATCTGGGTTGACCTCGACGGCGGTGGTTTGACGGTGGCCCTTCTGGGCCTTGGGTCAAACTTACGCCGCCGAGGCCGCACGCAAAAATTCATTGCGGCAGTACCGATTATCACGCTGATCGATATCACTCGATGAACTTGAGGTCCGAGGGTGCATCCTGCTTCAGCGTCTGCACCGTCTCCAACAGCTTGCCACTGCGCGGATCGCGACGTATCACCACGATCTGGTTGCTCTTCTGGTTGGCCACCAGCAGGAAGTTGTCACTCGGGTCCAGGGCAAACTCCCGAGGGTGATCACCTTCTGCCGGGCGACGCTGCAGGAACGTCAACTGGCCGTCCTGCTTGCCCACGCTGAACGCCACAATTTCATTGGCCGTGCCACGGTTGCTCACGTACAGGAAGCGCCCGTCCGCCGACAGGTGCAAGCCACCAGCAGCCTTCGCTGCGGCCTCCTGGCGCTCGGTCAGGGGTAAGCGCTGGCGTTCAACCAGGTTGCCGTCCTGCACATCGAACATCACCACCTCGGCGTTCATTTCCAGGGTGAGGTAAGCGTGCTGGCCCTTGGCGTCGAACAGCAAGTGACGCGGACCGCTGCCCGGCGGCAAGGCCACGGACGCAGGTATCGCCGCTGTCAGCGGGTGGTCCACACTGGCACCGTCGTAGCGGTAGATGAACACCTTGTCGGCACCCAGGTCGCTGGCATACAGGTGCTGGCCATCCGGCGACAGCACGAGCGAATGCACGTGGGCACCGGCCTGGCGCTCAGGGTTGACCCCGCTCGCCTTATGCCGGGCCTGTTGCACCACGGGCTTGAGCTTGCCGTCCTTGGCCACCGGGATCACCACCAGGCTGCCACCGGGGTCGGGGTTGACCGCGTAGTTGGCCACGAACAGGTAGCGCTGGTCACGGCTGAGGCTGGCGTGGGTGGGCTCGTCGCCCTGGGTGACGACTTGGTTGAGCGGCTTGATTTCGCCTTTGCTGCTGATGCTGAAACTGCTGGCATGGCCCTGCGGGGTCTCATTCACCGCGAACAGCTGACGCTGGTCGGCCGACAGCACCAGCCACGAAGGGCTGACGCTTTTCACCACCTGCAGGGGTGTGGGGCCGATTTGGCCGGCCTTGTCGTCGAACTGATAGCGGTAGATACCCTGGCTGGCGCCATCGGTGTAGCTGCCCACCAGCAAGGTGGCAGCGTGGGCGGAGATTGTCAGGCTCATCAGGCTAGCGGTCAGCAGGCTTGTCCAGGTCCGGTTCATCTTGGTCATCATCCGGGGCACGAAAGGCACTCATACAGACTAGCCGATGCTCGCCGTTGGCATCGTTGAGTTGCCATTCATCGCCGGTGGCGATAGCGGCAGCGACTTGTTCGGGGGTGAAGGACCAGCGGCGAAGCTGGCGACCGTCCATGCATTCGACGGTGAGACCGGATGCGTCGGCGGTGAAATCGAAGGCGTGCAGGCCGTCAATCAGGAGCATGTCGCAGGACTGCAGGGCGGTGGCGAGGGGTGACATGGGGGTACCTGTGGGAGATGTGGCGGCATTATAACCCGGGGGCTGCTTTGCAGCCCCCTTGCGATTCAATGGGCGAAAATCGAGCCCCCCTCCTTGCCCACCATCTTCTCCGGCTTGATCAGGAACCGTGCCAGCGCCGGCAGCAGCCACAGCGCGCCAAACATGTTCCACAGCAGCATGAAGGTCAGCATCAGCCCCATATCAGCCTGGAACTTGATTGCCGAGAAGATCCAGGTGCATACGCCGATGGCCAGGCACAAGCCAGTGAACAACACGGCTTTACCCGTCGAGCGCAGGGTCTGGTAATAGGCCTCCTGCAACGGCAGCCCCGCACGCAGGAAGCTTTCCAGCCGGCTGTAGATGTAGATGCCGTAATCCACGCCAATCCCCACCCCCAGCGCCACCACCGGCAAGGTCGCCACCTTCACCCCGATGCCCATGTAGGCCATCAGCGCGTTGCCCAGCACCGAGGTCAGCACCAGGGGCAGCACGATGCACAGCGTGGCGGCGAACGAGCGGAAGGTGATCAGGCACATCACTGCCACGCAGATGTACACCAGGATCAGGATGGTCAGCTCGGCCGACTTGATCACTTCGTTGGTCGCTGCCTCGATACCGGCGTTGCCCGCCGCCAGCAGGAACTGCAGGCCTTCCTTGTTATGGCTGTCGGCAAACGCCTTGGCCACGGCGGTGACGCGCTCCAGCGTTTCAGCCTTGTGGTCATTGAGGAACACCAGCACGGGTGCCAATGAGCAGTCGCCGTTGTAAAGGCCGTCAGCCCGGGCGATGGAGTTGTTGAGGATGTCCGGGTTACGCGACAGGGTTTCCCATTTCAGGCTGCCCTCGTTCATGCCCTTGATCACCTGTTTGGAAACGGTGACCAGGGAAATCGCCGACTGCACGCCAGGGGTGTTTTCCATGGTCCACATCAGCTCGTCGATCGGCGCCATGGTCGAGTGGACCGAGCACTTCTCCGACGGCGTCTTGACCATGATCACCAGCACATCGGAACTGGTCGAGTAGTTGCTGATGATGAAGTTGTTGTCCTGGTTGTAGCGCGAGTCGGGGCGCAGTTCCGGCGCGCCCTGATCGAGGTCGCCGATCTTCAGGTTCTGGCTGTACCACAGGCCACCGGCGAAGGCGAGCAGCGCCAGCACCACCGACACCGGCGCCACCTTGGCACTGGCGAAGTTCGACAACAGGCGCCAGAACGGGTGCTCGCGGGTCGCGTCTTTCTTGCTGCGCTCGATGGCCTTCTTGCTGATGCCCACGTAGGAGATGGCCACCGGCAACAGGATCAGGTTGGTGAACACGATCACCGCCACGCCGATGGAGGCGCCGATGGCCAATTCGCGGATCACCCCGATGTCGATGATCAGCAGGGTAATGAAGCCCACTGCGTCAGCAAGGATGGCAATCATTCCCGGCAGGAACAACTGACGGAATGTGCGCCGGGCGGCGGTAAGGGCATTGTCGGCATCACTCGACTGCAGGGCGATGCCGTTGATCTTCTGCACCCCGTGGGAAATGCCGATGGCGAAGATCAGAAACGGCACCAGCATCGAGTACGGGTCCAGGCCAAAGCCTACCGCATGCATCAACCCCAGTTGCCAGATCACCGCCACCAGCGTGGTAATGAGCACGGCGACAGTGCTGCGGATGCACCAGGTGAACCAGTACAACAACACCCAGGTGATCACCAGGGCCACGCCGAAGAACATCGCCACCATCACCAGCCCATCGATCAGGTCACCAACCTTCTTGGCAAAGCCGACGATGTGGATTTTTACATTGGGGTTCTGCGCCTGGAACTTGTCGCGGATCTTCTCCTCCAGCAAGTGAGAGAACTGCTGATAGTCCAGCTTCACCTGTTTACCCGGGTCCTGCGGGTCGGGGTAGCTCTCCAGCAGCGGCACGTCGACGATGCTGGACTTGAAGTTGTTGCCTACCAGGCGCCCCACCTGGCCTGACTTGAGCACGTTGTCGCGCAGGGTATCGAGGCTGTCCTGCGACCCGTTGTAGGTGTTAGGGATGACCTCGCCACCGGAAAAACCCTCTTCGGTGACCTCGCTCCAGCGCACGCTGGGGCTCCACAGTGACTTCAGTCCGGCCCGGTCGACACCGGGGATGTAGAACACCTCGTCATGGATCTGACGCAGGGTCTCCATGTAGTCCTTGTCGAAGATGTCACCGTTCACCGCCTCCACCGAGATGCGCACGGTATTGCCGAGGTTGGCCAGGTCGTTGCGGTGCTCCATCATCTGCTCGATGAATGGGTGCTGCAGCGGGATCATCTTCTCGAAGCTGGTGGACGGGCGAATCTGCGTGGCCTGCCAGAACAGGAAAATGCTGACCAGCACGCACAGGGCGATGACCACTGGGCGGTTGTTGAAGATCAGGCGTTCGAGCAGCGTGGCTTTATCCTGGTGATGCGGGTGCATGGTAATGCTCTCCCTGCTGGTCATGGACGCACCTCCGGGGCAGGCTGATCAGCCCCGTCGGCGCTGGCCAGGTGCACACCACCCTGCCCCACCAGCAGCAGGCCGCCGTTGGCCAGGCCACTGACGCCGGCCAGGGCCAGGCGGTCGGCGCGGTTGTACACGCTGAAGGTCTGGCCGTCGTCCGTGCTGCGCAGTACGCTGCCACCATTGCCGACCAGCACCAGGCTGCCATCATCGACAAGCGTAGCGCCTGCCAGGCCGAACTCCAGGGTACCGCGCGCGGCCTTGAGTTCGATCGGCTGCCAGCTGTCACCGAAGTCGCTGGAGCGGAACAGGTTGCCGCGAAGGCCGTAGGCCAGCAGGGTCTGCGGCCTGGCGGTGCCGATCACGCCGAACAGCGAGCCCTCGTACGGGCCTTGGACCTTGGTCCAGGTCTGGCCGTTGTCGGTGGAGCGGAACATGCCGCCCTGCTCACCCACGATAAACAGGCCGGCATCGCGCACTTGGGCGATACCGTTCAGGTGCAGTTGGTCCGGGTTGTCCAGCCGTTCAGCCACATCCTGCCAGTGCTGCCCACCATCGGTGGTTTCCAGCAAGGCACCATAGGCCCCTACGGCAAAGCCGTGCTGGGCGTCGAGGAAAGTGACATCGAGCAAGGGCGCTTCACGGGCGAGGTCTTCGAACTGCTTGCTCCAGGTGGCGCCGCCGTCGCTACTGGCGAGGATCTGCGCGTCATGGCCGACGGCCCAGCCACGCTTGTCGTCGAGGAAGAACACGGCAGTGAGCAATTGCCGGGTGGGTACCCGGGCCTGGGTCCAGGTACTGCCTTGGTCGTCGGAGAACAGAATGTGGCCGCGATCACCCACCACCACCAGGCGCTTGCCGGCATGGGTGGCGTCGATCAACAGGCTTTGGCTGGCCTTGGCCGATTCGGTGGAGTACTGGTCGGCTGCTGCGGCCTGGACGCTGTCGGCCCACACCCCCAATGCCAGTGCCAGCATCGCGCTGGCTGCCCATGGCCAGGCACCACGCCTGGCTGGCGTACGTAACTGTTCCCTCATGACTGCCCCCTTGTTGTGTTCTTGTTGGTGGGTCAATGCATTGCAGGCTTTGCCAAAAGCCTGATCTAGAGGCCTGCAATAGCTTGAGGAGATCGTAGCGGGGATGTTTGCGGGAATACAACGGGCGGGGTGTTATGTTTTGTTGTCGGCTGAGGAAAGCCGGGGTCGCTGGGCGGCCCTTCGCGGGTAAACCCGCTCCTACAAGGTTACGCCCCCCTGTAGGAGCGGGTTCACCCGCGAAGGGCTGCAAAGCAGCCCCAATTCACAAGAATTACGCCAGACTCTTGCTCACAACCTCATACACATCACTGGACAACTCACCCGAAGCCAGAATGCGCTCCAGCTCACCCTTCATCAGCGCCTGACGCGCATCGTCATACTTGCGCCAGCGGGTCAGCGGCGCCAGTTGCCGCGAGGCAATCTGCGGATTCAGCGCATTCAGCTCGATCACCAGGTCCGCCAGGAAGCGATACCCGGAGCCATCGGCAGCATGGAAGTTGACCAGATTCTGCCCGGCAAAAGCACCGATAAGCGCACGCACCTTGTTCGGGTTCTTCAGGGTGAAGGCCGGGTGCTGCATCAACGCCTTGACCCGCGCCAGCCCGCCCGGCAGCGTGCTGGCCGCCTGCACGCTGAACCATTGGTCCATGACCAGCGGGTTGTCCTTGAAGTGCTCGGCAAAGGCCTCCAGCGCTTTGGCGCGCTCAGCCTCGAACGGCGAGTTGACCAGTACCGCCAGCGCGGTAAGGCGCTCGGTCATGTTGTCGCAGTGCTCGAACTGCTCCAGGGTCGCGTCCAGCACCTGTTGCTTGCCACTCTGCATCAGGTACGACAGGGCGATGTTCTGCAGGCTGCGGCGGGCAAAGTGCTCGGCCGAGGCCACATAGGCAGTACTGCGCGACACTTCACGGTTGGCCTGGTAACGCGCCCACAGGGCGTCGAACAGGTGTTCGGCGATCTGCTGGCGTGCGAACTCGCGGGCGGCGTGGATGGCGTCGACGTCGGCCACCTGGCTGATCTCGGTAAGATACGCCTCGCCTGGCAGCGAGAGCATTTCGGCCACCATGGCCGGGTCCAGCGATACATTGCCCAGCACAGTGCCCAGGGCGGTGATCAGGCGCTGGTCGAGCTTCAGGGCTTCGCCGCGTTGATGCTGGCCGATCAGTTCCTGCAGTACCTGCACCGACAGCTGCTGGCCCGCTTCCCAGCGGTTGAAGCCGTCGCTGTCGTGCTGCATCAGGAACATCAGCTGGTCGCGGTCATACGGGAAGCTCAGCTTCACCGGGGCGCTGAAGCCACGCAGCAGCGATGGCAGCGGCTTGGACTGGATGCCCTGGAAGGTGAAGGTTTGCTCGGCCTCGGTCACCGACAGCACGCGGCTGCTCCCTTGAGCAGCGTCTTCGCCAGCCAACTGCAGCGGCAGATCGTTGCCAGCGGCATCCAGCAGGCCCAGCTCAACCGGGATCACGAACGGCAGTTTCTCGGCCTTGTCCGGGGTCTGCGGGCAGCTCTGGCGGAACGTCAGGCTGTAGGTCTGCGCGGCGGCGTCATACGCCTCGCTGACCTCCAGACGTGGGGTGCCAGCCTGGCTGTACCAGCGCTTGAACTGGGTGAAGTCGACGCCGTTGGCGTCTTCCATGGCCTTGATGAAGTCGTCGGTGGTTACCGCCTGGCCATCGTGACGTTCAAAGTACAGGTCGCTGCCTTTACGGAAGCCTTCGGTCCCCAACAGGGTACGGACCATGCGCACCACTTCGGCGCCCTTCTCGTAGACGGTCAGGGTGTAGAAGTTGGAGATTTCGATGAAGCTGTCCGGGCGCACCGGGTGGGCCATGGGGCCGGCGTCTTCGGCGAACTGGTGGGTGCGCAGGTAGGCGACGTCTTCGATGCGCTTGACCGTGCGCGAGTTCATGTCGGCACTGAACTCGGCATCGCGGAACACCGTGAAGCCTTCCTTCAGCGACAGCTGGAACCAGTCACGGCAGGTGACACGGTTGCCCGACCAGTTGTGGAAGTACTCGTGGGCGACCACCCCTTCGACGCGCTGGTGCGCAGCATCGGTGGCGGTTTCGGCGCGGGCCAGCACGCAGCTGGAGTTGAAGATGTTCAGGCCCTTGTTTTCCATGGCGCCCATGTTGAAGTCATTGACCGCAACAATCATGAAGATGTCCAGGTCGTACTCGCGGCCATAGACTTCTTCGTCCCAGCGCATGGACTTTTTCAGGCTGACCATGGCGTGGTCGCACTTGTCGATGTTCTCGGGTTCGACGTAGATACGCAGGGTCACCTCACGGCCGGACTGGCGGGTGAAGCTGTCTTCAACGCACCACAGGTCACCTGCCACCAGGGCAAACAGGTAGGCCGGCTTCATGAACGGGTCTTCCCAGGTCGCCCAGTGGCGGCCATCTTCGGCCGGCCCGCTGCCGATCGGGTTGCCGTTCGACAGCAAGACCGGGTAGCGATGCTGCTCGGCGATGACCGTGGTGGTGAAGGTGCTCATCACGTCCGGGCGGTCGAGGTAGTAGGTGATCTTGCGGAAGCCCTCCGCCTCGCACTGGGTGCAGAACATCTTGCCCGACTTGTACAGGCCTTCCAGGGCGGTGTTGCTTTCCGGGTGGATCTTCACGCTGGTGTCGAGGGTGAAGCGCTCGGCCTTGGGCTGCACGGTCAGGCTGTCGGCGTCGAGCTGGTACTCGCCTGGCTGCAGTTCCTGGTCATCCAGCGAGGCGCGCAGCAGTTCCAGCTGCTGGCCATCGAGCTCCAGTGGCGGCAGGCCGGCACCGCGTGCCGGGTTGCGACGCATGACCAGTTGCGCGTGAACCAGCGTGTGGTCCTCGAACAGCTCGAAGGTCAGGTGCGTCTCGTCGATCAGGTACTCCGGCGCCTGGTAATCCTTGAGGTAGATCACTTGCGGTTGTTCGGTACGCATGTGCAGGTCCTTTTTACTGGAGCACGGCCAACTGGTAGGCCGTGTACTTGCGAATATTGATCACACCGGTGTCGAAGATCAGGTACTGGCCCTTGATGCCCAGCAGCGTGCCCTCGGCCACCGGGTCCTTGTCGAGGTTGAAGCTGACAATCTTCTTCGGGTACGCCTCGACCGGGTAGTTCATCTGCACCACTTCGGCGTCCGGCAGCGGCTGGATCGCCTGCAGGCCAAAGCGCCCCTGCAGCTCGCGCAGGCCGTCGGCGCAGGCTTCGAAGACCTGCTCCCGGATGGCCGGCAGGTCGAGCACCTCGGCATCGCCCTTGAGCAGCGCGCGCCAGTTGGTCCGGTCTGGCACCTGGCTGCGCAACACGTCTTCGACCAGGCCCGATTGCTGCCGGGTGGCCACGCGCATAATCGGCAACGCCTGGCTGGCGCCCTGGTCGAGCCAGCGGGTAGGCAGCTGGGTGGCACGGGTGATGCCGACCTTGATCCCCGACGAATTGGCCAGGTAGACGACGTGGTCGGTCATGCAGAACTGTTCGCCCCACGACGGTTCGCGGCAGGTGCCGGCGTCGTAGTGGCATTTTTCCGGGGCCATGATGCACACGTCGCACTGGGCCAGCTTGGTCATGCACGGGTAGCAGTACCCCTGGCTGAAGCTGGTCTTGGTGCGCTTGCCGCAATGGCTGCAATGAATGGCGCCGAGGTATTCCAGGCGCAGGCGCTGGCCGATCATGGGGTTGACCGGCACCTGGGTGTCATCCAGGCGGAAGCTGTACTGCACCACCGGTGCCTGCAGGCTTACGGCCATCTTGCTCAACGAGCCACGTGCGAGTTCGATCAATGTACCGAGTCCGACTTGAACAGAATGTTGGCGATGGGCGCGGACTTCGACGCACATTCCTGTGGGCCCATGTAGCCGGTGCGCTGGTCTTCGGGCAGGTTCTTCATCTCCCAGGCGATGACCGCCTGCAGCGACAGCTCTTTCTGCTCGGCGGTGAGCTTGCGGCCGTCGGACCATTTGCCGATTTCCACGGCCAGTTTCAGGCTCTGGTAGATTTCCGGGGTGATGTTTTCAATCATTTGCGCGAAAGTGGACATAGTGTCTCCTGATTCAAGCCGACAGTTTACGCCGGGCCAGCGCCCCACCCAAGAGCCCGGTCAGGCATCCGATGAGCAGCCCGCCGACGTGGGCGGCATTGGCGATCTGGCCAAGGCCGAGCGTGCCGACCACGCCGGTCAGGCATACCACCAGCCAGATCAGCATCATCACCAGCACGCCCTTGGGCAGGTTGAAGTAACGGTCAGGCGCCAGCCACTGGTACAGCCAGATATGCCCGAGCAGGCCGTACAGCACGCCGGACAGACCGCCAAACAGGCTCGGCCCGCTGGTGTAGTGCTGGGCCAGGTTGGACACCAGGCTGAACAGCAGGGTCAGGCCCAGCAACGCCCACGGGCCCTGGCGCAGTTCGATGCGTTTGCCCAGCTCCCAGTACCACAGGCTGTTCATGGCCAGGTGCAGCACGCCGAAATGCAGCAGCATGGGCGATACCAGGCGCCACCACTGGCCTTCATCCAGGCTTTGCGCCAACGGGCTGAAGTACAGGTAGTCGCCCTGGACACGGAAGTCGAGGAAGGTGAACCAGCTGATGGTGGTGAAGTTGTCGCCAAGGCCCGTGAGGCCGGCGACGATGAAGCACAGTAGCAGGGTCAGGGTGGTGATCTTGCAGGCCTTGGCCTGGGCTACCAGGGAAGGTTGTGTGGGGGCATTCGCGGGTGACCCCGCCCCTACAGGGTCGGCGGTGGCCGGCAGGTCGGCGTTGCCGTCGGGGTAGCGCTGGTAGAGCTGCAGCACATCTTCGGCCAGGGTGTCGGGGGCCCAGAGGACCTGGGCATCACCCTCCTCGCTGACCCGGTGCGGCACCTGCAGGCGTTGCAACAGGTGGACGAAGCCGCTGAGGTCGACCGACAGCGGCAGGCGCATCACTTCGATAATGTTCATTGGTTGGCCTGTGGGCGGTCGACGTCGACCCAAACGAACTTGTGGGGGTCGATACGGGTTTCATCATCCAGCCGGTAGGCGACCAGCTTGCCGTAGAGCACGGCGCTGTAGTCCAGGCAGGCCAGGTTGGCGCGGATCGGTGCCGGGCGGCCGCTGCGCCAGTAATGCCCGACGAACAGCATCGGCTGGTCTTCGTCATAACGCAGCAAGGCGTTCTTCTGGCTGTGGCTGAGCGGAGTGCTGGCCACTTCCTCGGGCAGGGCATCGGGCTGGAACACAATGTCACCGTAGGTTTTCGGGTCTTCTTCCCAGAACTTGGTGCGGAAGAACGCGCGGGTCAGGCCGTCGCCGCCGGTCAGCGTCAGCCCGTCCGGCAGGCGCATGTCGGTACCGCGCAACAGGCGGTTGCACACTGTGTCGGCAAAACTGCCACTGACCGCCGAGGCCTGGATGAAGTGTTCATCGATGCGTCCGTCGGGGTATTGCTGGCGCAGCGGCTCGATCAGCCGCGGGTCCCAGCAGGCGTGCACCAGACGGAAGCGCCCTGCGTCGATGAACAGCGGCAGCTGGTAGAACCAGTTGACGAAATCGTGCCAATCGCCGGGGTGCTGGGCAAACTGGGTGAGGGTTTCGTCGATCAGCCGGGCATGCCGCGGTGTGTGTTCGCGGACATAGGCCTTGCCGCTGCCAGGCAGCGCCGGGGTGACCCAGCCCAGGGCATTGTATTCGTGGTTGCCCATGATGCAGTACGCCTGGCCGGCTTCGACCATGTCGTGGACGATGTGCAGCGCCTCGCGAATGCGTGGCCCGCGGTCGACGATATCGCCAAGGAACAGCGCCTGACGTCGCGGGTGGCGCCACACGCCAGCCACGCGCTTGTATCCGAGGGCGTCGAGCAGGCGTTCAAGGGTCAGCGCACAGCCGTGCACGTCGCCGATGATGTCAAAACTTCGCGCCGGATCGAGCATCAGTCGTCACTGCTCCCCAGGCGGCTGCCCCAACCCAGTTTGGTGCGGCAGACCTCGTAGTAATTGTGGTCCAGCGGGTGGATCAGGCGCAGCTTTTGCGGCTTCTTGCTGACCGTGATGGTGTCGCCGGGGGCACAGGTGAAGTGGTTCTGGCCGTCACAGGACACCTGCGGGTAGATCTGCAGGTCCTTGGACACCACGATCTTCAGCTCGCTATTGCCGTCCACCACGATCGGCCGGCCCGACAAGGTGTGCGGGTACATCGGCACGATGACGATGGCATCGAGCTTGGGGTGCATGATCGGGCCACCGGCCGACAGCGCATAGGCGGTGGAGCCGGTGGGGGTGGCGACGATCAGGCCGTCGGCCTTCTGGCTGCAGACGAACTGGCCGTCGATGTAGATCTCGAACTCGATCATGCGCGTGGACTTGCCCGGGTGCAGCACCACGTCGTTCAGCGCATCGCCCTGGCCGATGGCCTCGTGGTGGCGACGCACCTCGGCCTGCAGCAGGAAACGGTTTTCCACCAGGTAGTGGCCGTCGAGCACTTCGGCGACCTTCTGCTCCAGCTCGTCGGGACGGATGTCGGTGAGAAAACCCAGGTTGCCACGGTTGATACCCAGCACCGGAATGTTGTGCCGGGCCAGCGCACGGGCAGCGCCCAGCAGGCTGCCGTCGCCGCCGACCACGATGACCAGGTCGCAGACCTCGCCCAGCAGCTTGCGGGTGGACGTCTGCAAGCCATGGCCGGGCAGCACTTCGGCAATGGTGTCCTCAAGGATCACGTGCAGGTGGCGATCGAGGAGGAATTTTTTCAGTCGGCGAATGGTGTCGAGCACCTGCGAGCTGCCAAGGCGACCGATGATACCGATATTGCGAAATTGCTCCATGGGGCTCCTGCGAGGCTCTGCGGCGGGTGACGATGCGCCGATTATGGGCGAAACCACCGGGCAGCGGCAAACCGGCTATGCTCGCAGGATGACGCCATTCGCCCAGCTTCACGACCTGCCCCGCAAACTGCAGCACCCCACCGTGCGTGACCTGGCATGGGCCCTGTTGTCGCCGCCCCTGCTCAGCGCCCCGCCCTGCCCCCAGCGACACCCGCTGGCGGGCAGCTTGTGGGCGCAGCAGCCGCAACGCCTTGAACAATGGTTGCGGACCCTGGATGCCGATGACCGACCGTTGCGCGAGTGGCTGGCGCAATTGGGCAGCCGGCGCCTGGGGCATTACTACGAACGCCTGTGGCAATTTGCCCTGGGCCAGGCGCCAGGCATCGAGCTGCTGGCCGCCAACCTGGCGATTCGCGACGGTGGGCGCACCTTGGGCGAGCTCGACGTGGTGTTGCGCGACTGCGACGGCGTGCACCACCTGGAACTGGCGATCAAGCTGTACCTGGGCCCGGAAGGCGCCGGGCACGATCCCCATGCCTGGCTGGGGCCAGGTTGTCATGACCGGCTGGGGACCAAGCTTGCGCACCTGGCGGGGCACCAGTTGCCCATGTCCAAGGGGGCGCACAGCCGTCAGGCGCTGGCGCCGCTAGGGGTGGAGCAGGTGCAGGCGCAAATGTGGCTGGGTGGGTACCTGTTCTATCCATGGCCTGGGCATGCCGAGGCGCCGGAGGGCGCCAACCCGCAACATTTGCGCGGGCGCTGGCTTCGTCGGCGGGACTGGGTGATGGCCGAGGGCGAGCGTTGGCAGCCGCTGCAGCGGCATGCCTGGCTGGCGCCGGCTAGGGTGGAGTCAGGTGAGTGCTGGCAGGCGGAGCAGTTTGCGGCGTGGCTGCATGTACTGGAGCAGCAGGCACCGGCGCAGTTGCTGGTACGACTGGAGCCTGATGCCGAGGGTGCCTGGCAGGAGGCAGAGCGGGTGTTTCTGGTGGCTGATGACTGGCCGTATCTGCCCGGTAACTGATGTCGCCTGTTCCGGCCCCTTCGCGGGCACGCCCG
>NZ_JBICJR010000041.1:0-67040 GCF_043103245.1 Pseudomonas sp. YQ_6 | reverse complement strand
CGCTCGGCCTCCTGAAGTCGCAATCCGCGGCGCCTGGGCTATCGCGCGCTTAGAAGCAAAATCAAAAGCCGAAGCGAGAGCGAGAGCGAGAGCGAGAGCGAGAGCGAGAGCGAGAGCGAGAGCGAGAGCGAGAGCATCGGGATCTTGCCTTGTGTTTAGCTCAATGCCCTGCCGATGCCGGCCCCGCCTTGGCGGTAAAGGGCGGCTTGGCGAACCACACCAGCAGAATCAACCCGGCAAACACCCAGCTCATCAAGGTGAAGTAATCCACCGTGGACATCATGTAAGCCTGCCCATTGAGTATCTGCTCCAGCTGCGCATAACTCTGCGGGCTGGCCCCGCCCAACTGCTCAAGGGTATGCCGCGTCGTCGGGTCGAACTGGCTGATGTGCTCGCTCAGATAGGCATGGTGCTGGTCCGCCCGACGAATCCAGATCCAGGTGGTCAACGAAGCCGCAAAACTCCCGCCCAAGGTTCGCAGGAATGTAGCCAGCCCCGAACCGTCGGCAATCTGGTGCGGCGGCAAGTCAGACAGCAGAATGCTCAAGGTCGGCATGAAGAACAACGCCACGCCAATCCCCATGAACAACTGCACCAAGGCCACGTGCTGGAAGTCCACCTCGCTGGTGAAACCGGCACGCATGTAGCAACTGGTGCCGATCGCCAGAAACGCCAACCCAGCCAGCACCCGCAAGTCGAACCGGTGCGCATATTTGCCCACGAACGGCGACATGATCACCGGCAGCAAACCGATCGGCGCCACCGCCAGACCTGCCCAAGTCGCGGTATAGCCCATCTGCGTCTGCAACCACTGCGGCAGGATCAGGTTGATACCGAAGAACCCGGCATACCCCCCGACCAGCACAATGGTGCCAATGCGGAAGTTGCGGTGCACGAACAGGCGCAAGTTGACCACCGGGTGCCGGTCGGTCAGCTCCCAGATCACGAACACCGCCAGGAACACTACCGAAATCAAGCTGCCGACAATGATGAACGACGACTCGAACCAGTCCAGGTCGTTACCCTTGTCCAGCACTACCTGCAAGGCACCGACGCCGATAATCAGGGTCAGCAGGCCAATGTAATCCATCGGCTGGCGGCTGGTGACCACCGGGCGCGTGCGCATCTGCTGGCGCACCACGGCAGCAGCGAACAGGCCGATGGGCACGTTGATGAAGAAGATCCATGGCCAGCTGTAGCTATCGGTAATCCAGCCCCCAAGAATCGGCCCGGCAATCGGTGCCACCACCGTGACCATCGCCAGCAGCGCCAGTGCCATCCCCCGTTTTGCCGGGGGGTAGACAGCAATCAGCAGGGTCTGGGTCATCGGGTAAAGCGGCCCGGCGACCACGCCCTGCAAGACACGAAAGCCGACCAGCTCGGGCATCGACTGGGCGATACCGCACAGGAACGAAGCCAGCACGAACAGCAGCGTGGCCCAGATGAACAGTTTCACTTCACCAAAGCGCCGGCTCAGCCAGCCGGTCAGCGGCAAGGCGATAGCGTTGCTCACCGCGAACGAGGTGATGACCCAGGTGCCTTGCTCGTAGCTCACCCCCAGGTTGCCGGAAATGGTCGGCAGGGCCACGTTGGCGATGGTGGTGTCGAGCACCTGCATGAACGTCGCGAGCGACAGCCCGATGGTGGTCAGCAGCAAACTCGGCGGCGTGAACTGGGCAGCGGCGTTGTTGCTCATCGTTGCGCCGTCTTGCCGGTTGCGCTGTTCTCGTGAATCAGCCGGGCGATCAGGTTGTCGGCTTCGATCAACTGGTGGTCATACACCTGGGTGGTGTAGCTGGCCTTCTGCGGTGGCTGCTGGGCCAGGGCCGGGCCGCTCTGGTCATGCAGGTCGACTTCAACCACGGTGGACAGGCCGATACGTAGCGGGTGGTCCTTGAGCTGGTCGGGGCTGAGGTGGATGCGCACGGGTACTCGCTGGACAATCTTGATCCAGTTACCGGTTGCGTTCTGCGCTGGCAGCAAGGCAAAGGCGCTGCCGGTGCCCGCGCCAAGGCTGTCGACCGTTCCGCTGTATTTGACCTCGCTGCCATACACATCAGCGGTGATTTCCACCGGCTGGCCGATGCGCATCTCTCGCAGCTGGGTTTCCTTGAAGTTGGCATCGATCCACACCTGATCCAGCGGGATGACCGCCATGGTCGCGGTGCCCGGCTGCAGGCGCTGGCCCAACTGGACGGTACGCTTGGCGACGTAGCCGGTGACCGGCGCGACCAACGTGGTGCGGGCGTGGTCGAGGTAAGCCTGGCGCAGGTCGGCAGCTGCAGCCATGACATCGGGGTGGGAGGACACCACGGTGTCGTCGACCAGCGCGCTGCTGGTGCTGAGCTGTTGGCGCGCGCTGTTGACGGCGGCCTGGGCAACGCTCAGGTCGTCGCGGGCATGGGACAGTTCTTCTGCGGCAATCGCACCGCTGTCAGCCAGCACCTTGCGCCGGTTGAAGTCCTGCTGCGCCTTGCGCAGTTCGGCTTGGCGCGTTTCCAGTTGAGCCTTCAGCGAGTCGACGTTGCTGTACAGCCCCCGCACCTGCCGCACGCTGCGTGCCAGCTTGGCTTCGGCGGACTGCAAGGCCACTTCGCTGTCGGCCGGGTCGAATTGCAGCAATACCTGGCCGGCATGGACCAGGTCGCCGTCATCGGCCCCGATGCTGGTAACGGTGCCAGCGACCAGCGGGGTGATCTCCACCACGTTGCCGTTGACGTAGGCATCGTCGGTGCTTTCGTGCCAACGCCCGACAATGCTGTACCAGGCCCAGGTACCGACCCCGGCAAGGATCAGCAGCAACAGCAGGCCAAGCAGCCAAGCCTTGCGCTTGCGCGACGGCTCAGGCGCGACGGAGGGAGTCGGGGTGTCTGTGGGAGTGGCCATGACAATACCTTGGATAATTCGTTACAGGGTTCAACGGTCGCCGAAGCGGCGGATCGTCAACGGGTCGCCAGCACCGAGCAGCACCTTGGCCAGCAGGCCTTCCAGGGTTTTGAGCTCCTCTGGTGCCAGCACGCCGCACAACTCGTTCATGGCGGCGGCGCCGATTTCCGGCAGGCGGTTGGCCAGGCGCTGACCGTCGGCGGTGAGTGCCAGGCGCACCTGGCGACGGTCGTCGGCGCAGCGGTTGCGCACGATCAGCTCCTTCTGCTCGAGGCGGTCGAGCATGCGGGTCATCGAACCGCTGTCCAGGCCCAGGTAACGGCACAGTTCGGCCGGGGTATCCACCTGGTACTGGGTGACAATGATCAGCACTTTGAACTGCGCGGCGGTGACGCCCTCTGACTCCAGGTGCCAGTCAAGAATGCGGTCTTTGAGGATCGCTGCGCGGCCCAGCAACATGCCGATGGCGCAGGTCTGAAAGTTTTCGGGGGAGAAATGGGCCATCGTTGACTGCTCAGTTAAGTGTGTAGAAATATTACTGCTTAGGCAGTTAATGTCAAAGCCTTCATTAGGTAGCTATGAAATATTCGTGTTTTCTGCCGGTCACACCGCCTCCGCAGGCGCGCCCTGCGGCCCATCGCGACACACAAGGCCGCCCCTGCCAGGGCCTGCGTAAGGGCGGCTAACGTGCTCGCAGGCCCAACGCCTCCACCGCCCCGCAAGCAATCGCCATTCCCACCAGCTCTGCGAGGCTGCCCGCCTGCAACCGCTTCATCACCCGGCCTCGGTACAGGTCCACGGTCTTGACGCTGATGCCCAACTGCTCGGCAATCTCGCGGTTGTTCAACCCTTGGGCCAACGGTACGAAGACGTCTCGCTCACGCGGCGTCAGGCCGTCGATGCGCGCCTGCACCAAGGCCAGTGCCTGATCGCCCTGTCGCGCCAGCCCGGCGTGCTCCAGCGCAGCCTGAACGCTGTCGAGCAGCAACTGGTCGTTGTAGGGTTTTTCGATGAAGTCGCAGGCGCCGGCCTTGAACGCCCGCACCACGATCGGCACATCGGCATGACCGCTGACGAAGATCACCGGCACCATCAGGCCACGCTCGCGCATCGCCTGCTGCACAGCCAACCCGCCCAGTCCCGGCATGCGCACGTCCAACAGCACACACGCGGGCCCATCATCGACGCAGGCGTCGAGAAACGCCTGCCCGCTGGCGAACGGCAAGGCTTGCAGGCCCACCGACTGCAGCAGCCAGACCGTAGAGTCGCGCATACCCTGGTCGTCATCGACCACATACACTTTTGCTTGCAACACTGCCTCCCCTTATTCCCTGCTGACCGCCAGCCGGCAGCACAGTACCAGACCGCCGTTGTCACCCGCCCGCGCCCACAGGCTCCCACCGAAGCCTTCGATCAGGCTGCGGCTCATGCTCAAGCCCAAGCCCAGGCCGTCGGCCTTGCTGGTGGTAAAGGGCGTGAAGATTTCATCCAGCCGCTCGGGTGCCACGCCCGGGCCCTGGTCAGCTACCTCGACCAGCACCCCATCGCCATCGCGCGCCGCGCAGAGCAGGATACGTGACGGCCGCTCACCCTGCTGCTCGCGATTGGCATCGATGGCATTGCGCAGCAGGTTGAGCAGCACCTGCTCCAGCAGCACCCGGTCGGCATACACCAATGGCAGTTGAGCGCTCATGCGAAGTTCCACCTGCACCTGGTCCCGCGCGGCTTCCCAGGCGCACAGGCGCATGGCTTCGCAGGCCAGCTCGGCCACGTCCAGTGCCTGCAGGCGGCGCGGCCCCTTGCGCAGGAAGGCTCGCAGACGGCGGATCACTTCGGCGGCATGGGTGGCCTGTTCGCTGATACGCTGCAGGCCCTGGCCAACCCGCTCGCGCGCCTGGGGATCACGTTCCAGGCCCTGCAGGTAACGCTGACTGGCGTTGGCATAGTTGACCACCGCAGCCAGTGGCTGATTGATCTCGTGGGCGATGCCCGAGGCCAGCTCGCCCAGGGTAGCGAGGCGGGCACTGTGCGCCAGGCTTTCCTGCGCTTCGATGCGCAAGGTGATGTCGCGGGACACGCTGACCACCTCCACCACCGCGCCGGTGTAGGTCTCGCGGATCGCCCGGCTGGCGATTTCGAACCAGCGGTAGTCACCTGTCGCCTGGCGTACCCGGCAAGTCATCGTGTGGTAGCCGTCCTGGTCCAGCGCGGCAGCGGCCTGGCGCAGTACCTGACGCCGCTCGCGCGGATGCAGCAGGGTATGTACAGGCAGGCCACGCAGCTGCTCGGGCCACAGGCCGAGCAGGCGGTAGGCTGCCGGTGAGGCATCGAGAAAGCGGCCATCGGGGCTGTGCCGGGAAATCAGGTCGGTGGTGTTTTCGATGATCAGCCGATACAGGCGCCGGGCGCGGCTGGCTTCGCGTGCGCCATGGCGCTCTTCACTGGCATCGCGGCAGCGGCCCAGGACCTGCTGGCCCTGGTTGTCCGGCATGAACGTCCACAACACGATGCGTTCGCCGACCTGCACTTCGACATCGCTGATCGCCCGATGCTGACGCAGACAGGCACGCACCAGGGCAGCGCAATTGGCCGGCAGCCAGCGAGCCAGCTCGGGCCCTTCGGCGACCCAGGCCTGCAATGCCGGGTTGAGTGCCAGCGGGCTTGCATCACTGGCCAGCAACAGACTGGGTTGCGGGTCTTTGGCAAGCAAGGGGTAAGCAGTGTCATCCACGGTAGGCGGCCTGTTTTTATAGTAGTTTTACTATATTGCTATAGTCGATATTCCTAATACCATAGCGACTCGCGTAAAACTGCGACAGAGGGGGCGGCCCACCGTCCGCCCCCTGCACCCTGAACAGAGCTAACAATCAGCCATCGGGGGCCAGGTGCACAGGCTGCGTCTGCCTCCCTTACAGGATTACCGCATGTCGATCTATGCCCAGGGCCTGATGCCCGCTGCCGTCAACCATGTCGCCCTCACCCCGCTGAGCTTCATCGAACGCACTGCTGCCGTGTACGGCAACTACCCGGCCGTCATCCACGGCGCCATCCGCCGCAACTGGCAAGAAACCTACCAACGCTGTCGGCGCCTGGCCAGCGCCCTGGCCGGTCGTGGCATTGGCCGTGGCGACACCGTGGCAGTGATGCTGCCCAACACCCCGACCATGCTCGAGGCACACTTCGGCGTACCCATGACCGGTGCCGTGCTCAATACCCTGAACGTGCGCCTGGATGCCGAGGCCATCGCCTTCATGCTGCAGCACGGCGAGGCCAAGGTGCTGATCACCGACCGCGAGTTCCATGCAGTCATCGAAGGCGCTCTGGCACTGCTTGAACACCCGCCGCTGGTGGTTGATGTGGATGACCCTGAGTACGGCGAAGGCCGCGCGGTCAGCGAGCTGGACTATGAGGCCCTGCTCAACGAAGGCGACCCGGAATTTGCCTGGGAATGGCCCGATGACGAGTGGCAGGCCATTTCGCTGAACTACACCTCCGGCACCACCGGCAACCCCAAGGGCGTGGTTTACCACCACCGCGGCGCCTACCTGAACGCACTGGGTAACCAGATGACCTGGGCCATGGGCCACCGCCCGGTGTACCTGTGGACGTTGCCGATGTTCCACTGCAACGGCTGGTGCTACCCCTGGACCATCACCGCCCTGGCCGGCACCCATGTGTTCCTGCGCCGGGTCGACCCGCAGAAGATCCTGACCCTGATCCGCGAGCACAAAGTCAGCCACCTGTGCGGTGCGCCGATCGTGCTCAACGCGCTGGTCAACATGCCCGAGGCGGCCAAGGCAGCCATCGAGCACCCGGTGCAGGCCATGGTCGCCGGCGCCGCACCACCGGCCAAGGTTATCGGCGCCGTGGAGCAAATGGGCATCAAGGTCACCCACACCTATGGCCTGACCGAGGTCTACGGCCCGGTGACCGTGTGTGCCTGGCATGACGAATGGGATGCGCTTTCGCTGGAAGAGCGTGCACGCATCAAGTCTCGCCAAGGCGTGCGCTACCCGACCCTCGACGGCCTGATGGTCGCCGACCCGCAAACCCTTCAGCCGGTGCCTCGCGACGGCGATACCCTGGGCGAGATCTTCATGCGCGGCAACACGGTGATGAAGGGCTACCTGAAAAACCCTGAAGCCACCGCCGAAGCCTTCCGTGGCGGCTGGTTCCACACCGGCGACCTGGCCGTGTGGCATGCCGACGGCTATATCGAGATCAAGGACCGGCTCAAGGACATCATCATTTCCGGTGGCGAAAACATCTCCACCATTGAGGTCGAAGACGCCCTGTACAAACACCCGGCAGTACTGGAAGCCGCCGTGGTGGCACGCCCGGATGAAAAATGGGGCGAAACCCCGTGCGCCTTCGTTGCCTTAAAGCCAGGCCGGGAGGACACCCGTGAAGCCGACATCACCAGTTGGTGCCGCGAGCACCTGGCCGGGTTCAAGGTGCCGAAGACCGTGGTGTTCGGCGAGTTGCCCAAGACCTCGACCGGCAAGATCCAGAAGTACGTGCTGCGCGACCGCGCCAAGGCCCTCTGATGCCGTAGCCGCTCCCTTTCAGGCGCAGCACACGGCTGCGCCTGAAGGTTCAGCGCACGCCCAACCCTCCCCCACTATTGCAAGAGCTGCCGATGACCATTTATTCCGCCCCGCTGCGCGACATGCGCTTCGTCCTGCATGACGTATTCAACGCTTCGGGCCTGTGGGCCCGACTGCCCGCCCTGGCCGAACGCATCGATGCCGACACTGCCGACGCCATTCTCGAGGAAGCATCCAAAGTCACCGGCCAGTTGATCGCCCCACTCAGCCGCAACGGTGACGAGCAAGGTGTGTGCTTCGACGCAGGCCAAGTCACCACCCCCGAAGGCTTTCGCGAGGCCTGGAACACCTACCGCGAAGGTGGTTGGGTCGGCTTGGGCGGCAACCCGGAATACGGCGGCATGGGCATGCCAAAAATGCTCGGCGTGCTGTTCGAAGAGATGCTCTACGCGGCTGACTGCAGCTTCAGCCTGTATTCGGCATTGAGCGCAGGCAGCTGCCTGGCGATCGATGCCCACGCCAGCGAAGCGCTCAAGGCCACTTACCTGCCACCGCTGTACGAAGGCCGCTGGGCCGGCACCATGTGCCTGACCGAACCCCATGCCGGTACTGACCTGGGGCTGATCCGCACCCGCGCCGAGCCTCAGGCCGATGGCAGCGTGCGCATCAGTGGCAGCAAGATTTTCATTACCGGCGGCGAGCAGGACCTGACCGAGAACATCGTCCACCTGGTGCTGGCCAAGCTGCCGGATGCGCCCGCCGGTGCCAAAGGCATATCGCTGTTTCTGGTCCCCAAATTCCTGCTCGAGGCCGATGGCCGCCTGGGCGCACGCAATGCTGTCCATTGTGGCTCGATCGAGCACAAGATGGGCATCAAGGCCTCGGCGACCTGCGTCATGAACTTTGACGGTGCCATCGGTTACCTGGTGGGTGAGCCGAACAAGGGCCTGGCAGCGATGTTCACCATGATGAACTACGAGCGCCTGTCCATCGGCATACAGGGCATCGGTTGTGCCGAAGCCTCCTACCAGAGCGCCGCCCGCTATGCCAACGAGCGCCTGCAGAGCCGCGCGGCGACTGGCCCGCAGGCACACGACAAGGTGGCCGACCCGATCATCCACCATGGTGATGTCCGGCGCATGCTGCTGACCATGCGCACCCTCACCGAAGCAGGTCGGGCGTTCGCCGTCTACGTTGGCCAGCAACTGGACGTGGCACGCTATGCCGAGGACGCTGGCGAGCGCGAGCATGCCCAGCGCCTGGTGGCACTGCTGACACCGGTGGCCAAGGCATTCTTCACCGACAACGGTCTGGAAAGCTGCGTGCTTGGCCAGCAGGTGTATGGCGGTCATGGCTACATCCGCGAATGGGGCCAGGAGCAACGGGTGCGCGACGTGCGCATTGCGCAAATCTATGAAGGCACCAACGGCATCCAGGCCCTTGATCTGCTGGGACGCAAGGTGCTGGCCGACGGTGGTCAGGCGTTGGCCAGCTTTGCCAGCGAAGTGCGAGCCTTCAGTGTGGATGCGCCCTTGCACCGCGAGGCCCTGCAGGCGAGCTTGGCGCGGCTCGAGGCCACCAGCAGCTGGCTGCGGTCGCAGGCTGGCGAGGATGCCAACCTGGTCAGCGCGGTAGCCGTTGAGTACCTGCAGTTGTTCGGGCTGACGGCCTATGCGTACATGTGGGCGCGGATGGCGGCAGTGGCGTTGGCCAAACGTGATGAGGACGAGGCGTTTCATGGTGCGAAGCTTGCCTGTGCGGCGTTCTATTTCCAGCGGGTCTTGCCGCGGGGGTTGGGGCTGGAGGCGAGCATTCGGGCCGGTAGTGGCAGCCTTTATGGGCTAGAGGCCGCACAGTTCTGACCGGTGTGTCGCCGACGCGCTTGTTGCAAGGGCAGCCGTGTGCTGCGAAGAGGCCGGTACCTGCAAACACTGACCTCTTCGCAGCACCAGCCTGCCCCGGAAGCGATTGCAGGCATCGTCGTTCGCCCGCGAAGGGTTCTCAAACACTGGAAAACCGTGGCTAATCCGACGAAAAACCGGCACTACTGATAGTCATTCGCCATTACATTGGTTCTCGGGAGCCCTCCCGCAAGGGTAGAATGCGCAAAACCCGGAGCCGCAATGAACCACGACCGCCTCAATCCCAACCCAGACGATGCCATCACCGACGCCGCAGCGCATTGGTGCATGCGCCTGCACGCCGACGATTGCACGCAGGCCGAGCGTGAAACATTCGCTGACTGGTTGGCGGCCGACCTGCGGCATGCCGAAGAATATCGGGCGATGCTGGAAATCTGGCAAACAGCCGACCTGCTGCCGCCTAGCGCCACCGTCATCGACTTCAACCCACCCGCCAGACACGCCGCCCGCCCTCGCAACTGGCGGCCGCTGGCGTCTGCTGCGGCAATCGCCCTGGCAGTGCTGCCGCTGGCCGGGTGGATGGGGTGGGAACAGGGCTGGTTGCCCAACCACTACCAGCACTTCGAAGCCGGTGACCGCATGCAGACCGTGGAGCTCAGCGACGGCAGCACGGTACAGCTCAACCTCCACACCGAACTCACCTTCCTCAACTACAAGGACCAGCGCCAGGTCACGCTCAAGCGCGGCGAGGCGTTCTTCAAGGTGCGACACGACAGCAGCCACCCGTTCATCGTGCGTGCCGGCAGTGGCCAGACCCGGGTCACCGGCACCCAGTTCAACGTGTGGAAGTACCAGGACCAGGTGAAGGTCACCCTGTTGGAAGGTTCAGTGCTGGTGTCCAGTGACGGCAGTGCCGGTGGCTATCGCCTTGGCCCTGGCATGCAGGCCAGCTACCACAAGGGCGACTTCGAGCCGCAGCTGGAGCAAAGCGACGACTATGGCAACACCCTGGCATGGCGCAGCGGCAAGCTGGTGCTCGACAACCTGAGCCTGGAACAGGCGCTGCCGGTGATAAACCGCTATCTCGACGCCCCGCTGCTACTGGCCGATGCCAGCACCGGTCGCATTCGCATCAGCGGCATCTACAACACCCGGGAAGTGGGGCGCCTGGTCAACAACCTGCCCAAAGTCCTGCCGGTCTATCTAACCCGCAGCAAGGACGGCAGCACCGTGCTCAATCGCATCTCGCCGCCGCCCGACAAGGGCTGACGCCCTCCCCGCCTTACAAGGTCATCGCTGCCAACCAGCCGAACGCCATCAACGGCAGGTTGTAATGGATGAAGGTCGGCACCACGGTGTCCCAGATGTGGTGGTGCTGGCCATCCACGTTCAGGCCCGAGGTCGGGCCCAGGGTCGAGTCCGAGGCCGGCGAACCTGCATCGCCCAACGCACCGGCAGTACCGATGATGCACACCGTGGCCAACGGGTCGAAGCCCAGTTGCACGCACAGCGGCACGAAGATCGCGGCCAGGATCGGCACGGTGGAGAACGACGAGCCGATCCCCATGGTCACCAAAAGGCCTACCAGCAGCATCAGCAGGGCACCGACGCCCTTGCTGTGGTCGATCCACTGCGCCGAGGTTTCCACCAGGCTCTTCACCTCACCGGTGGCCTTCATCACCTCGGCAAAACCGGACGCGGTAATCATGATGAAGCCGATCATGGCCATCATCTTCATGCCTTCGGTGAACAGGTCGTCGGTCTCTTTCCATTTGACGATGCCCGACAGCGAGAAGATCAGGAAACCGACCATGGCACCGATGATCATCGAGTCCAGCAACAGCTGGACGATGAAGGCTGCAGCGATCGCCAGCCCGGCCACCAGCAAGGTCAACGGGTTGTACCGCACGCTCACCTGCTCCACCTGCTGGATGCGCGCCAGGTCATAGTCACGTTTCTTGCGGTAGCTGATGAACACCGCCACCAGAAGGCCGACGAGCATGCCGGCAGCCGGGATGGCCATGGCATGGGTGACGTTGACGCCGCTCACATCGACACCCGCGCGGGCAACATTGGCCAGCAGGATCTCGTTGAGGAAGATGTTGCCGAAGCCCACCGGCAGGAACATGTACGGGGTGATCAGGCCAAAGGTGATCACACAGGCGATCAGCCGGCGGTCGATACGCAGGCGCGTCAGCACGTACAAAAGAGGGGGTACCAGCAGCGGGATGAAGGCAATGTGGATGGGCAGGATGTTCTGGGACGACACGGCCACCGCCAGCATCAGGCCGATCATCAGCCATTTGAGCTTGCCGCCCTTGGCGTCATCCTGCCGGTCGATCATGCCCAGGGCGCGGTCGGCCAGCGCATGGGCCAGGCCAGACTTGGCGATTGCCACGGCAAAGGCACCCAGCAGTGCATAGGACAAAGCCACCGTGGCACCACCGCCGAGGCCACCGTTGAAGGCCTTGAGCGTGCCTTCGATGCCCAGGCCGCCCACCAGCCCACCGGCCAGGGCGCCGATGATCAGGGCGATGACCACGTGCACGCGGGACAGGCTGAGTATCAGCATGATGCCGACCGCGGCGATCACTGCATTCATGGTTGGCTTACCTCATTACGACAGAAAAAAGCGCGAACTCTGAAGCAGTAGGCGGCAGATGTCAAAAGCGCCTTGATGCGGCGCGTTAGTGGCGGTCAAATTTAAATTGAATGTTTGAATAAAGAAAAAACGGCTGGGGCCGATATTGTGGGAGGCAGCGAGGTGCCTGGCCGGAGCGCTTTGGCATCTCCCGCCCCCACAGCAGATAAAGCCATAACCCTTACTGCCAAAAAAGGGATCCGCCCTCATGCCTTTGCGACAACTTTCCATCCAGTGGAAAATCACCCTGCTCGCCGGTCTCTGTCTGGCCGCTATCGTCACCTTGCTCGTCGGCCTGTCGCTGTACCGCATGGATCACAGTTCGGACCTGGTCAAGGCCAGCAGCATGCAGATGCTGACTGAGTCGGCGCAGTCGCGTATCGAGTCACAAGGTGAAGTGCAAGCGCTGAACATTCGCCGCCAGTTCATGGATGCCTACCAGTACGGCGCCGGCTTCGCCCGCCAAGTGCTGTTCCTGCGCGAGCAGGCCGAAAAGCGCTTTCTCGATGCCTTCGACCTGCGCGAGGACATGACCCGCCAGGTGCGCGCTGCACTGCAAGCCAACCCCGACCTGCTCGGCCTGTCACTGGTGTTCGAGCCCAATGCCCTGGACAACAAGGACAGCCTGTTTGCCGGCAAGGCAGAATTGGGCAGCAACGAAACCGGGCGCTTTGCCCTGTACTGGTCGCAGCCACGCGCTGGCCAGCTGACCTCGATGGCCCTGCCCGAACATGACATGGCCAACACCGAGATCGGCCCCAGCGGCCAGCCGGCCAACACCTGGTGGGTATGCCCACGCACATCCGGCAAGGTGTGTGTGGTGGAGCCGTACTTCTACGACATCGATGGCCAGCAGGTGCTGATGACCAGCATCGTGTTCCCGCTGGCGGTCAACGGCAAGATCATTGCCACCCTGTCCATCGACATCAACCTCAATAGCCTGCAGGCGCTGAGCCAGGAGGCCAGCCGCAGCCTCTATGAAGGCCGCACCACGGTCGGCATTCTTACCCCGGTCGGTCTGTTGGCCGGCTACAGCGCCGATGCCAGCAAGCTGGCACAGCGCTTCGACCAGGTCGACCCGAGCAAAGGCGCCGAGCTGGTGCGCAAGCTGGCCGATGGCAAGCTGACCATCCTCCACGATCGGCAGCGCTTGAAGGTGCTGGCGGCATTCCGGCCAATCCCGGACGCCCAGCCCTGGGGCGTGTTGCTGGATGTGCCGGAAAACGCCCTGACCGGGCCGGCCGAAACCCTGAAGCAGGAACTTGACGCGCTAAATACCAGCGGCACCTTGTTGGAGCTGAGCCTGGGCCTGGCCGCCGCCATTGCCGGCCTGCTGCTGGTATGGCTGATGGCCCGCGGCGTTACCCGGCCAATCCTCGGCGTGGCCGCCATGCTCAAGGACATTGCCAGCGGCGAAGGTGACCTGACCCGTCGCCTGACCTACCAGAAGCAGGACGAACTGGGCGAACTGGCCGGCTGGTTCAACCGCTTCCTCGACAAGTTGCAGCCAACCATCGCCGAGGTCAAACGCTCGGTGCAGGCCGCCCGAGGCACGGCTGACCAGTCCTCGGCGATTGCCACTGAAACCAGCGCCGGCATGGAGCAGCAGTACCGCCAGGTCGACCAGGTGGCCACCGCCTCGCATGAAATGAGCGCCACCGCCCAGGACGTTGCCCGCAGCGCCGCCCAGGCTGCGCAGGCGGCGCGCGATGCCGACCAGGCCACCCGAGAGGGCTTGGCGGTAATCGACCGCACCACCAGCAGCATCGGAGCCCTGGCCGCCAACATGAGCGACACCATGGCCGAAATAGAAGGCCTGGCGCAGAACAGCGAGAAGATCGGCTCGGTACTGGAAGTGATCCGCTCGATCGCCGAACAGACCAACCTGCTGGCGCTCAACGCTGCCATCGAAGCTGCCCGCGCCGGAGAGGCCGGCCGTGGCTTTGCCGTGGTCGCCGATGAGGTGCGCAACCTGGCCCAGCGCACCCAGGAGTCGGTGGAAGAAACCCGTCAGGTCATCGAAGCCCTGCAGAACGGCACCCGCGAAGTGGTCGGCGCCATGGACCACAGCCATCGCCAGGCCCAAGGTGGCGTGGAGCAGGTCGGCCAAGCCGTCACGGCATTGCAGCGCATTGGCCAGGCGGTGACGGTGATCACCGACATGAACCTGCAGATCGCCTCTGCCGCCGAGGAGCAAAGCGCGGTAGCCGAGGAAATCAACAGCAACGTGGCGACCATTCGTGATGTCACTGAATCCCTGTCTGGCCAGGCCAACGAGTCGGCGCGGGTCAGCCAGTCGCTGAACAGCCTGGCCAACCAGCAGCAAGCGCTGATGGACCAGTTCCGCGTCTGAAGCGAACGGGGCCACGCCAGTGGCCCTGAAACTTGCAAAACCTCGTCGTCTACACTTGCCCCACTGCCAAGGTGTGGCGAACGACGAGGTTTACATGAAGAGCATTTCAACGCTGCTGGCCGGGCTACTGTTGACGGTGGGCTTGGCCAGCAGCGACAGCGCCGCATCGGCAGAGCAACCTGCGCCTATCCATTTTGGTGCCATCGGCTGGGAAAGCGGCGCCCTCACCACCGAGATCCTGCGGCTGATCGTGGAGCGCGGCTACGGCTACACCACCGACACTCTGCCTGGCAGCACGGTCAGTATGGAGGTGGCCCTGGCGCGCAATGACCTGCAAGTGATCGCCGAGGAATGGGCCGGGCGCAGCCCTGCCTGGGTCAAGGCCGAACAGGCCGGCCAGGTGTTCGCACTGGGCGATACGGTCAAAAATGCAGAAGAAGGTTGGTGGGTACCGGCCTATGTGATCGAGGGCGATGCCGCACGCAACCTGAAGCCGGTGGCGCCTGAGCTGCACAGTGTCGAGGACCTCAAGCGTTACCCGCAGGTATTTTCTGACCCCGAATCGCCCGGTAAAGGCCGTTTTCTCAACAGCCCAAGCGGCTGGACGTCTGAAACCGTCAACAGCCAAAAGCTCAAGGCCTATGGCCTGGATGGCCTCTACAACAACTTCCGCAGTGGCTCCGGCGCCGCGATGGACGCCGAGATCGGTTCGGCAATCCGGCGCGGCAAACCCGTGCTGTTCTACTACTGGAACCCGACCCCGCTGATGGGGCGCTACAAGCTCATCCGGCTGGAAGAACCACCGTTCGATGCCCAGGCCTGGGCCACCCTCACCGACCCTGCCAACCCCAACCCGAAAGGCAGCCGATCGCTGCCGGCAAAGTTGTCGATTGGCGTGTCCAAAGCCTTTCGTGAAAACTACCCAGACCTGGTCAGCGTGTTCGAGCAGGTCGACCTGCCCATCGATCGCCTGAACAAGGCCCTGGCCGTCATGAGCGAAAAACGCACGCCCCCGCGCGAAGCCGCCCTCACCTTCCTGCGCGATAACCGCGAGGTGTGGAAAGCCTGGCTGCCGGCGGACATCGCCGCCAAGGTCGAGGCCACCCTGTGAGCAGCGGTTTCCCGCAGCCCCTGCAGTTTTCCTTTGCCGACAGCATCAACCGCCTGGTCGACTGGTTGGTGTTGAACTACGGCGACCACCTGCGCAGTTTTTCTGACCAGTTGCTGCAACTGCTGGTCGGCCTGGAGAACCTGTTGCGCCTGTTGCCTTGGTGGCTGTTGTTGTTGCTGGTGGGTCTGCTGGCCTGGCACGCCAGCCGCAGCCTGCTGCGCAGCGCCGTGCTGGTCGCGCTGCTGGCCTTGATCGGTATGCTTGGGCTCTGGGACAAGCTGCTGCAGACCCTGGCCCTGGTGCTGGTCAGTACCGGTTTGTGCGTACTGGTGGGTGTACCGCTGGGCATCCTGCTGGCCGCCCGGCCACTGGCCAGGCGGTTGCTGTTGCCGGTCCTCGATGTGATGCAGACGCTACCTGCGTTCGTTTACCTGATTCCGGTACTGATGCTGTTTGGCCTGGGCAAGGTGCCTGCCGTGTTCGCCACGCTGATCTACGCCCTGCCGCCACTGGTGCGGTTGACCGAACTGGGCCTGAGCCAGATCGACCCCTCGTTGTTGCAGGCCGCACACGGCCTTGGCGCCAGCCGCTGGCAGCGGTTGCGGCGAATCGCCCTGCCCCTGGCGCTGCCGAGTATCATGGCCGGGCTCAACCAGTCGGTCATGATGGCCTTGTCGATGGTGGTCGTGGCCTCGATGATCGGCGCCCGTGGGTTGGGTGAGGATGTGTTGGCGGGGATCCAGACCTTGAATGTTGGTCAAGGGATGGAGGCCGGGCTGGCAATTGTCGCCCTGGCCATGGTGATCGACCGGATCAGCCAGGCCTATGGGCGTAGCAGTCGCTGAGCCGTATCGGCAAGGCCTGGTAGCAGCCTTGTGCTGCGAGAGGGCCGGGCCTGACAATATGCCTCTGTCAGCTGAGAACCGGACCTCAACCGCATGTCCCTGAAAGCCCTGCGCACCTTGGTGACCATCGCCCGCCACGGCACCTTTGCCCGCGCCGCCGACCTGCTCAGCCTCACCCCCTCAGCGGTCAGCCTGCACATCAAAACCCTCGAAGACGAACTGAAGGTGGCCTTGTTCGACCGTAGCCGCAGGCAGGTGGTGCTGACCGAAGCTGGCCAGTTGGCGGTGGCCCGCGCCGAAAGCCTTCTGGCTGCCTATGACGAACTGGCCGATGCCCTGGCCAGCGGCCCAAGCCTGCGCGGCCGCTTGCGCCTGGGGGCGATCCACACGGTGCTGGCGCGGCGTTTGCCCAAGGCGCTGGTGTGGATCAAGGCCCATCACCCGCAGCTACACATCAGCGTGGCCTCGGGCATGTCGGCGGAGCTGGCGCGGCGCGTGGAAGACGGTGAGCTCGATGCAGCGATCACCACCGAACCGGTCAGCCCTTACCCGCAGAACCTGGACTTTACACCGCTGTTCGAGGACCGTTTCTGGGCCATTGCCAGCCCTGAGCTGGCCGGGTATAGCGTGCCGCAGTTGCTGGCCAGCCAGCCATTCCTGCGCTTCGACAAGCGTGCCTGGGCCGGCCGGCAGATCGAGCAGGAGCTACGCCGCCAGCAGGTGCAGGTGAGCGAACTGATGGAACTGGACAGCCAGGAAGCCCTGGCGCGCATGGCGGTGATGGGCCTGGGCGTGGCGGTCATTCCCATGGCGGATGACGACCTGCAACGCTTGCCACCCGCCACCTGCCTGCCGTTTGGCGAGCCGCAGCTGACCCGGCGAGTGGTGTTGCTGGAGCATGAAAAAAGCCAGCGGCGGCATTTGAGTGCGGTGTTGAAGACCGCCCTGGAAGCCTGAAGCCAGGCTGCTCCAAAGCGCGATCTGCACCCACCAACATGCATTTTTCCTCAACGGTCACTGAAGAAAACAACGTTTTTACAGATTGATCCGCCCCCGTAGTCTGTGCACGTACCCGACCACGGAATGCTGACCATGCTGCACTTGCTGCTGACCACCCTGCTCCCCATCATCCTGCTGATTGCCCTGGGTACCTTCCTGCGCCTTCGCGGTTTTCTTGCCGAAAGCTTCTGGCCTGGTGCCGAGCGCCTGAGCTACTACGTCCTGCTGCCGTCGCTGTTCCTTCATGGCCTGGCCACCGCCAACCTCGATGGCATACCGGTGCTGGGCATGGCCGGCGCACTGATGCTCTCGACCCTGGCCGGTGCCGTGTTGCTGGTGCTGTATCAGGGCGCGGCGAACCATGATGGCGCCGACTTCACTTCGGTGTTTCAGGGCGGAATCCGCTTCAACAACTACATCGGTGCCACCCTGGCTGCGGGCATCTACGGCAGCGCCGGAATTGCCCTGGCGGCGGTGGCCAACGCTGCCATCGTGCCCTTGGTCAACCTGCTCTGCGTGCTGGTGTTTGCCCGCTTCAGCGCCCGTCACAGTTCGCCAGCCACAGTGCTTCGGGCAATCTTCGCCAACCCGTTGATCATAGGCTGCGCAGGGGGGCTGATGCTACGGGCCACGGGGCTGGGCTTGCCGGCCGGTATCGACGCCACGGTCAAGGCCTTGGGCCAGGCCGCGCTGCCGCTGGGCCTGCTGTGTGTCGGCGCTGCCCTGGGGGGCGCCAGCCTCGGCCAGCAGGTGCGGCCGCTGATGGCAGCATCGGCGTTCAAGTTTCTGGTCATGCCACTGACCACCTGGGGCGTTTGCCGGCTGTTCGGCCTGAGTGGCCAGGCAGCGGTGGTGGCGGTGTTGTTCCAGGCGCTGCCAACCGCTTCGTCGTCTTATGTCATGGCCCGGCAAATGGGCGGCAATGCGCCACTGATGGCTACCCTCATCGCCCTGCAGACCGTGGCTGCGGCCGCCACCCTGCCTTTGGTATTAATGCTTACGCTTGGCTAGACTGAAATTCTGCCCACCGCCTGGTAATGTGCCCATGCGCCTTCACTTGATGCTGATCGGCTTGACCTCGGCCCTGCTCGCAGGCCCCCTGTACGCCGCTGACCCGGCCAAAGCCGCCGTTGCCGAGGACAAGGCCGAAGTGCTTGAAGAAAAGGTCGTTGAAGATGCGCCGCCCCCCAGGAAGGCAGAGAAACTTACCCCAGGCGAAACGCAGGCAGTGGACCCGGCTGGCCAGGCGCCGCTGGATGACAGCATCACCTGCCTGGCACGTACCATCTACTGGGAAGCCAAGGGCGCCGACGCCAAAGACATGACCGCAGTGGCCAGTGTGGTGCTCAACCGCCTGGGCCACGATGGCTTTCCCGACACTATCTGCGCGGTAGTCAAACAGGGTGTGGAGACCAAGTCATGTCAGTTCTCATGGTGGTGTGACGGGCGCCCGGACCAGGTCGAGGAACCGCAACGCTATGACGTTGCCAAAGAGATCGCACGCAAGGCACTGAACCAGCAGTTGAAAGACCCCACCGGCGGCGCGTTGTACTTCCACGACCGCACGGTGCACCCCGACTGGGCCAAGGCTTATCGCAAGACGGCGCAGACCACCCACTTCCTCTTCTACAAGCCGAACCAGGCGTTGGCCCATTGACGCGCAAACGGCTGACAACGCTGGCTCGATGCGAATGACTGGCAACTGACCGCACTTTTCCACTGGCCAGGGGTCTACTCCCTCTTTTGCCGCCAGTAACGATTGCCGGCGTTTTCATTGCTTTGCACGACCTCGGGCCAAAAGCCCCGGGCTTGTGTAGGATGAGCAGCGCACACCACGACGCTGCCAGTCATAGGGAGATCCACATGCGCGTCCTGACATCCGTTGTCGCCTTGTCACTGGGCCTGGTCGTTTCGACCGGGGCGCTGGCAGCCACCGGCGAAGAGGCGCAGTTGATCGATTCGATCAATGTCTATCGCAGCAAGGCCCAGCCCTGCGGTGGCGAGGCGTCGTTGGAACTGCCGCCGCTCAACAGCGACACACGCCTTGCGCTGTCGCCAGAGGGCACCCGCGACCTGCAACAGGCCATGACCCGCGCCGCCTACCCCATGGTCAGCGTCCAGGCCATCAGCCTGTCAGGGCCACGCGATGCACGCGCCGCCATGCATGCCATCGAGGAAAGCTTCTGCCAAGTGGTGCTCGATCCGCAATTCGTCGATATCGGCGTCAGCCAGGAGGGCCGCGACTGGCGTATCGTGCTGGCACGGCCGCTGCTCAGCGGCCGCCTGGGCGACTGGCAGGCCGAGGGGCAGAAGGTTCTGCAGGAGGTCAACGCCGCGCGCAAGGTGCCACGGCAATGCGGCGGCCAGCCGTTTGCCGCCGCCCCGCCACTGAGCTGGAGCACAGTGCTGGCCGGGGTCGCCGCCAACCACACTCGGGCCATGGCCAACCAGAACTTCTTCGACCACATCGATAAAGATGGCCGCACACCCGGTGACCGGGCGGAACTGGCCGGGTACCTGTACCAACAGATCGGCGAGAATATCACCGCCGGGCGTGACACCGCGCAAAAGGTCGTCAACGGCTGGCTGGACAGCCCAGGGCACTGCGCCACGCTGATGAATCCGGACTTCCGTGAACTGGGCGCTGCCTATGCGATAGACCCCAAGAGCGATGCAGGGATCTACTGGACAGGGTTGTTCGGGACGCCGCAGTAGATCACGTGAGCGGGTAATGACCTGCACGCAACTGCAGGGCCGTACAACCAAACCGACGCCGCACGCACTTGCCAAGGTAGCTGGCATCACCCAGGCCCACCTCATCGGCAATCTGCGCCAGGCTGTGGCTGGAGTTGAGCAAACGCCAGCGCGCCTGCTGCAAGCGCATCTCCAGCCACCAGGCCTTGGTGCTCATACCGTGGCTGGCCTGGAACTGCCGGTCCAGTTGACGCCGGCTGATGCCCAGTTCTGCGGCCAGCTGCTCCACGGCCAACGGCGTGCCCAGGTGATGGCGCATCAGCGCTTGCGCCCGCTGCACCTGCCGCCCCTGACCAGCACCCAGCTCCAGCGAGCGCAAGGCGTGACGGCTGTCACGGGTCTCGTCCACCAGCATGTCAGCCAGCCCTTTGAGCGCACGGGTTCGCCCGCAAGCGCGTGACAGTAGTGCAACGGCCAGGTCTATGGCGGCAGTGCCACCGGCGCACGTGATGCGGTTGCCATCGATGCAGTACAACTGCTCGCGCAGCAGCTGCAACTGCGGAAAAGCAGCACGAAACTCGGCTTCGTGACGCCAGTGCACCACCACCTTGTGCCCCTGCAGCAGGCCGCAGGCAGCCAGCAGGAAGGCGCCATTGTCGACCCCCACCAGCTTGACACCCGCCTTGGCGGCCTGCCTGAGCAGAGCCTGGTAACGTGGCGCCAGCGCCGCGGTGGCCATGGCACTGCGACCGCCGAACACCACCAGGTAGTCGAAAAGGTCGAGGTCAAGCTGATCGGCAATGGCCTCGACCTGCAGCACCGCACCACTGCTCGACGGTACCGGCTCGAAGCTGAGCCCCGCCACCGTCCAGCTGCAATAGCGTTGTTGGCTGTAGTCCTCGTCGTCGGCGCTGAAGCGCAATTTGTCGAGAAAGGCGCCAAACGGCAGCAAGGCAAAATCCGGTAATGGCATGATCAGCAAGCGGATGTCGGGCGGCATGAAACCACGTCCAGAAAAGACCCTTGTATGACCAGATATTACTCTTTCAGCTTGAGCGTTGCGCCATAGACTGTCGCCCTCTCTCGAACAAGGCAATTTTCAACATGGCACTGGACACCTGGCTCATCTACCTGCTGGCCAGCATCGGCCTGTCGCTGACCCCGGGGCCTAACAGCCTGTTGGCATTGACCCATGGCGCGCTCTATGGCGCACGGCGAACGCTGTTCACCATCGTGGGCGGGGTATTGGGTTTCAGCGCCCTCATCGCCTTGACCATGTTCGGCCTCAGCGCACTGCTACAGACCTCGGCGGCGGTGCTGGGCGTCCTGAAATGGGTGGGTGGGGCTTATTTGATCTGGCTGGGCATTCAACTGTGGCGCAGTCCGGGCCTGCAGCTGGAACTGACCGCCCACAGCGCGCGGCTGGGCAATGCCGGGCTGTTTCGCCAGGGCCTGCTTTCGGCCATGGCGAACCCCAAGGTGCTGCTGTTCTATGGTGCCTTCCTGCCGCAGTTCATCGACCCACAGCGAGGGCTGGTGCTGCAATTTGCGGTGATGGCCGCAACCTTTGCCAGCGTCGAGTTTCTGGTCGAATACCTGCTGGCGCGCCTGGCGTTTCGTATTCGGCCATGGCTGGCCAAGGGTGGCAAAGGTTTCAATCGCTGCTGCGGGAGCCTGTTCGCCTTGATTGGCCTGGCGCTGCCGCTTGGCCGATAGCGGGCCCGCGAACACGGGCGAAGCCCGTGCCCTGCACCGCGTAACGGTTCAACCCCGGCGTGCTTTTAGTAGAAACACAACCAGCGCCACACCCGGCAACCCCGCCCCCACCAGTGCCACGCCATGCCAGCCAAACTGGCTGAACAGCGCACTGGCCACTGCCGACCCCAGCGCCCCGCCGAGGAAGATGCTGGTCATGTACACCGCATTCAGCCGCCCGCGGCTGGCCGGGTCCAGTGCGTACACTTCACGCTGGCCGATGACCATGTTCATCTGCACCGCAAAGTCCAGCAACACACCGGTAAGGCCCAGGCCAATCACGCTGTAACCCGGCACTGTCAGCCCCAGTAACAAGGCCGCCGGCGCCAGCAAAAGCGCCAGCAGCGAACCGGCGCGGGCATGCCCGGCATCGGCCAGGCGGCCGGCCAAGGGCGCAGCAACGGCGCCCACCGCGCCGACAAGGGCGAACACGGCGATCTGGCTTTGTGACAGGCCATGCTCCCCGGCAAGCGCCATCGGCACTGCCGTCCAGTAAAGGCTGAACGCTGCAAACATCAATGCCTGGTACAACGAACGCTGGCGCAACAGCGGATAACGACGCAGCAGTGTGAGCAGCGACAGCATCAGCCCGGCATAGCTGGCCTTGTGCTCGGGCCGCCGCTGCGGCAAGGTCAATGACAGCAACAGGATGATCGCCAGCATTACCCCGGCGGCGCCAATGAACACCGCACGCCAGCCGAAGTGGTCGGCCACCAGGCTCGACAGCGGTCGCGCCAGCAGGATGCCCAGCAGCAAGCCGCCCATGATGTTACCGACCACACGTCCACGCTGCTGCTCCGGCGCCAGATGCGCCGCCAGCGGGATGAGCATCTGCACCGAGACCGAACTGAAGCCGATCAGCAATGCGTAACCCAGGAACAGCTGACCCTGGCCACTGCTGCTGGTGCCTGCCAGCAGCAGGCTGACACAGGCCAGGACCGCGGTGGCCACCATCAGGCGGCGGTTTTCCAGCAGGTCGGCCAGCGGTACCAGCAATAACAGGCCCAGGGCATAGCCCAGCTGAGTGAGGGAAACGATCAGGCTGGCATGCTCGGTGGACAGCCCCAGGTCCGGGGCGATCAGCCCGACGATGGGCTGGGCGTAGTAGATGTTGGCGACAATCGCGCCGCAGCAGAACGCCAGCAGCACTACCAGAGCTCGGCTCAGGCTGGCGGCTGCCGGTTGCGCTGTCGCAAGGGAGGGGTTCATGCGAAGTTCCTCGACAAGGGTTGGATGTATGTCGGCCACCTTACCCATGGACGTCAGCGCCGAGAATCCGACGGTGGCGCAATGCGGCTTTGCGCACTGCGCAACACTAGTTACCGTGTATGAGCAAATTTTCGCAAAAGTCGATGAAGGCGTTTACTCGCCGTGAGCCACGATGGTTGGGCATATACAGGGCGTTGATGCTGCTATTGGCTGCGCCAGGACTGGCCTGCCAGTCGGGGAATACCCGCTGCAGGCGCCCTGCCAGCACATCCTCGCGTACCAGCCAGTCGGCCAGCAGTGCGATACCACTGCCTGCCAGTGCCGTTTCACGCAACATGTCGGCATTGGCGCTGCGCAATGGCCCGCTTACGTCCAGTTCCAGGCTGTCCTGGCCACAGGTCAGGCGCCAGGGGCGTGCTTTGTGCCCATAGCGAAAGCGCAGGCAGGCATGGTCAAGCAACTCCCTGGGATGCTGCAGTGGCTCACGCCCGGCCAGGTAGGCCGGGCTGGCCACCAGCCAACGCTGAAAACCGCCGAGCCGGCGGCACACCAGCTCGTCATTGGGCGAGGGGTCACCCAGGCGAATCGACAGGTCATAACGCCCGTCAAGCAAGTCGTCCAGGCGGTCGCTGAGGTCGATGTCCAGTTCCAGCGCCGGGTGCTGCGCCAGGAATGGCCCCAGGTGCGGGGCGATGACCCGCCGGCCGAACTCCACTGGCAGGCTCAGGCGCAGTACACCGACAGGCTCCTCGCCGCGATCGGCGATGCTGGCATCAGCCTCGTCCAGTGCTTCAAAAATGCCCCGTGCCCGTTGGTAGTAACGGGCGCCGGCCTCGGTCAGGCTGACCTGGCGCGTCGAGCGGTTGAGCAAGGTGGCGCCCAGCGACGCTTCCAGGGCATCGACCAGACGTGTCACCGACGATGTCGCCAGCCCTAGCCTGCGCGCGGCAGCAGAAAAGCCTTGGGCATCGACAGTGGCCACGAACATTTTCATCGCCAGCAGCTTGTCCATGTTCAGCCCGTCTTCCAAAACTCGGAAAGTTCTTACAAACAGCCGGGCGGGTCAAGCCGCGCGCGCCAAGGCGATTGCGTCCATAGTGGAATCAACCCATTTCCAAGGAGGCTTACCATGACCCTGAACAACCTGCTGACCGCCCTTCCGCCCTGCGACCCCGCCAGCGCCGAACGTATCGACGAACTGCTCAGCCGCCCGGGCATCCGCGTGGAGCGTATCGTCTCCAGCGGGCAGGCCAGCCCACCCGGCTTCTGGTACGACCAGGACGAAGGCGAGTGGATCATGTTGCTCAGTGGTGCTGCCGCCCTGCGTTTCGAGCACGAGCATCACACCCGCCTGCTGGCGCCGGGCGATTGTCTGGACATCCCCCCGCATGACCGCCACCGCGTGGAATGGACCGCGCCCGGCACGGCCACCATCTGGCTCGCGGTGTTCTATAGCAGCAGCACCCCATGGCCGGTATGAAGGGGCCATGCCTGCCCGCGCACAAGGTGCAGTTGTCCCGACGCCGTGCAAGGTTGGGCTTACGACCAAAGCATGAATACAAATCGAAGAGGCGTCATGAACGCCTCGTTCAATGCGCTTTTCAGCACCTTATCTATACTTTTGGCCACATCTTCGTAAGTTCAGCCCTGCGACAATCAGCCTCGCTCAATTATGTACCAACTTGTTAATTAGCAAGCTAAGGGCTTAAACTGCGCGCATTCCACCTGCTGAGATCCCTGGCATGAAAGAAACACCGCGCGCCTCTGGCGCCACAAACTTCATCCTGGTCGGCCTGGGCGTGATCATCGCCCTGCTCGGCCTCCTCCTCGCTGCTGGCGGCGTCAAGCTCGCCGGTCTGGGCGGTTCCTGGTACTTCCTGATCGGCGGCGTGGCCATGGCCATCGCCGGTGTCCTCATTGCTCGCCGCAAGAAGGCGGGTGCCTGGCTGTATGCCGTGTTCCTGGTCGGTACTGCCATCTGGGCACTGTTCGATGCGGGCCTGGTGTTCTGGCCGCTGTTCTCGCGCCTGTTCATGTTTGGCGCAATCGGCATGGTCGTGGCGCTGGTCTACCCGCTGCTGGCGCGTGCCAACGGCGCCAGCGCCGGGCGCGGTGCGTACGGCGTAGCCGGGGTAATGGCCGTGGTACTGGTGATCGCGGTCGGCAACATGTTCGTTGCCCACCCAAGCGTCGCGCCCACCGGCAAAGGCCCGGGCATGACCCCGGTCGAAACCGGCAAGGAACAGAAAGACTGGGCCCACTACGGCAACACCGAAGGTGGCAGCCGCTTCGCCGCACTGGACCAGATCAACCGTGACAACGTCAACAAGCTGAAAGTGGCCTGGACCTACCACACCGGCGACGTCGCGATCAGTGACGGCAACGGTGCCGAAGACCAGCTCACCCCACTGCAGATCGGCAGCAAGGTGTTCATCTGTACCCCGCACAACAACCTGATCGCACTCGATGCCGACACCGGCAAAGAGCTGTGGAAGAACGAAATCAACGCCCAGTCCAAGGTCTGGCAGCGTTGCCGTGGCATGGCCTACTTTGACGCCACTGCCGCCATCGCCCAGCCAACCCAGCCGAACAGCTCGCCGATCACCGGCGTTAGCGTAGCGGCCGGTGCCAACTGCCAGCGTCGCCTGCTGACCAACACCATCGACGGCCGCCTGATTGCCGTCGACGCTGACAACGGCGAGTTCTGCCAGGGCTTCGGCAACAATGGCCAGGTCGACCTCAAGGCCGGCCTGGGTGATGTACCGGACTCCTACTACCAGCTGTCCTCGGCACCGCTGATGGCCGGCACTACCGTAGTGGTTGGCGGTCGTGTTGCCGACAACGTCCAGACCGACATGCCAGGCGGCGTGATCCGTGGTTTTGACGTGATCACCGGTGAAATGCGCTGGGCCTTCGACCCGGGCAACCCGGAAGATCGCCAGGCACCACAGGCCGACAGCACCTACGTGCGCAGCACCCCGAACAGCTGGGCGCCGATGTCTTACGACCCGGCGATGAACACCGTGTTCCTGCCCATGGGTTCGTCGTCCACCGACATTTACGGCGTAGAGCGCAGCAAACTGGACCACACTTACGGCGCTTCGGTGCTGGCCCTGGACGCCACCACCGGCAACCAGAAATGGGTGTTCCAGACCGTGCACAACGACCTCTGGGACTTCGACCTGCCCATGCAGCCAAGCCTGATCGACTTCACCAAGGACGACGGCCAGTCGGTACCTGCGGTGGTGATCGGCACCAAGGCCGGGCAGATCTACGTGCTCGACCGCGCCACCGGCAAGCCGCTGACCCAGGTCGACGAAGTACCGGTCAAGCCAAGCAACATCCCGAACGAGCCGTACTCCCCTACCCAGCCCAAGTCGGTGGGCATGCCGCAGATCGGTGCGCAGACCCTGACCGAATCGGACATGTGGGGCGCCACCCCGTATGACCAGCTGCTATGCCGCATCGACTTCAAGAAGATGCGCTACGACGGCCTGTACACCGCGCCGGGTACCGACCTGTCGCTGAGCTTCCCGGGTTCGCTGGGTGGCATGAACTGGGGCAGCATTTCTACCGACCCGGTACATGGCTTCATCTTCGTCAACGACATGCGTCTGGGCCTGTGGATCCAGATGATCCCGTCGCAGAACAAAGGTGGCGCGGCTTCCGGTGGCGAAGCACTGAACACTGGCATGGGCGCGGTACCGCTCAAGGGCACCCCGTATGCCGTGAACAAGAACCGCTTCCTGTCGGTCGCAGGCATTCCGTGCCAGGCACCGCCGTTCGGCACCCTGACCGCCATCGACATGAAAACCCGCCAGGTGGCCTGGCAAGTGCCGGTAGGCACCGTTGAAGACACCGGCCCCCTCGGCATCCGCATGCACCTGCCGATCAAGATCGGCCTGCCAACGCTGGGCGGCACCCTGTCTACCCAAGGCGGCCTGGTGTTCATCGCCGGTACCCAGGACTTCTACCTGCGTGCCTACGACAGCAGCAACGGTAACGAAATCTGGAAGGCTCGCCTGCCAGTAGGCAGTCAGGGCGGCCCGATGACCTACGTCTCGCCGAAGACCGGCAAGCAGTACGTGGTGATCACCGCTGGCGGTGCACGCCAGTCGACTGACCGTGGCGACTATGTGATTTCTTACGCTCTGCCGTAAGTCCGCGTCGCCTGCTTCGCGGGCAAGCCCTCTCCTACAAGGCCCCTGTAGGAGCGGGCTTGCCCGCGAATGCCCCTCAAAGACAATCCGAGATTCTGTAATGCCATCCGCAATTCGCATCACCCCCACCCTGCTGCTGGCCCTGGCCAGCACCACTGCCCTTGCCAGCGACGACCTCATGACCCGCAGCACCCTGACCGGTGACTGGGGCGGCCTGCGCCATCAACTCGAAGAAGACGGCGTCAAGATCACCGGTGACTACAGCGGTGAAACCGCCTACAACGCCCATGGCGGCCTGCACCGTTCGGCGCGCTATTCGCAGAACGTCAAGCTGGGCGTGCAGTTCGACCTGTCGAAACTGTACGGCCTGGACAACGGCGGCAAGGTCCAGCTGACCATCAACGACCGCCGCGGTAACAGCGCCTCGGAAGACCTGGTAGGCAACCGCCTGCCAATCCAGGAAAACTTCGGCGGCCTGTACACCCGCCTGACCGAGCTGAGCTACGAGCGCACGCTGTTCACCCCGGCGCTCAACGTCAAGCTCGGCTACATGGCCATGGGCAACGACCTCGGCGGCCTGGACAGCGGCATCCTGTGCAACTTCATGAACGCCGGCTTCTGCGGCCACCCGCTGAACATGTCCGGCGGCAGTGGCTGGACCAACTACCCCAACGCCCACCTCGGCGTGCGCGTGAAGTACGACCTGTCACCTGCCTGGCAGTTGCGCGTGGCCGCGTTCAACGTCGATCCCGAAAGCAACGGCAACTCCAGCCGCGCCTGGCACCTGGGGCCCAAGCACACCACCGGCACCGTGGTACCGGTAGAACTGGTATACAAGCTGCAGGGTGAACTGCCAGGCGAGTACAAGCTTGGCTACTACTACGACAGCTCTGATGTGAAACGCATCGGCAGTGATGATGAAGTGTCCGGCCGGGGTGGCCATTACCTGCTGGTCGACCAGGCGGTGTGGAACGACCCGGCCTCCCCAGGCCGAAGCCTGCACGCCTTCGGCCAGTACTCGGCGTCGAGCAAGGCGGCTTCGCCGTTCACCAAGTGGTATGGCGCCGGCGTGGTGCTGTACAAGCCGTTCGAAGGCCGCCCGAAGGATACCGTGGCACTGGGTTACGGCCGCGCCGTACCCAACCCGCGTAGCCGCGATGTGCTGGAGGATGCCGCGTTCAACGCCGGCCAGCAGTTCCCGGATATCGACAGCGCCGAACAGTTGATCGAACTGAGCTACGGCTACCAGGCCACGCCATGGCTGAACCTGCGCCCGGATGTGCAATACATCATCGAGCCAGGGGCGTTTTCGGGCAAAGACATCGACAACGCACTCGTGGTCGGCCTGCAGGTCAAGGCGACCTTCTGAACCGCCGGGGCCGCACTGCGGCCCCATCCGCCGGCGCAACCCTCAAGCCTGTTTGAGGTAGTCCACCAGCCTCAGCAGCATGGCATCACAGCCGCGCAACTGCTCGACACTGACAAACTCATCCGGCTTGTGGCCCTGGTCCATGCTGCCAGGCCCGCACACCACGGTGGGGATGCCCGCCTGGTCGAACAAGCCACCCTCGGTACCAAACGCTACCGTGCCGAACGTATCCGAGCCGCTGAGTAGCGCCACCAACCGCGCAGCCTCGCTGTCTTCCGGTGTCGCCAGCCCCGGATAGGCACTCAGCGGCTCCAGGCGAATGGCGCTGGCGGAATTGACCTTGCGCATGCGCGGCAACAACTCCGCCTGCGCATACGTTTGTAACTGGTCGGCCACCGCCTGCGCCTCGAACCCTGGGAGCGCGCGCACTTCGAAATCGAACTCGCACTCCGCCGGCACGATGTTCAGCGCCCTGCCCCCTTTGATCACGCCGGTCTGCACCGTGGAGAACGGCGGATCGAAGCGCTTGTCGTGATGGGCCGGCTGTGCCAGGGCATCGCCGATGTCACCCAACTTGCCAATCAGTTTCGCCGCATACTCGATGGCGTTCACCCCATACGGCGCGTACGCCGAATGGCACGCTGCGCCCTGTACCTGGCAACGCATTGCCAGCTTACCCTTGTGCCCCAGCACCGGTTTGAGTTCGGTGGGTTCACCGATCAGGCACAGCCGTGGTTTACACGGGCGCTTTTCGAGGGCAGCCAGCATCGAGCGCACACCCAGGCAACCGACTTCTTCGTCGTAGGAAAACGCCAGGTGTACCGGCATGCGCAACGGCTGCGCGAGAAACGCGGGCACAGCAGCCAGCACCGAGGCGATAAAGCCTTTCATGTCGGCCGTGCCGCGGCCATACAGGCGGCCGTCACGCTCACTCAGGGCAAACGGATCGACCGTCCAGGCCTGGCCATCCACCGGCACCACATCGGTATGCCCGGACAGCACCACACCGCCAACATCCCTGGGACCGACAGTGGCGAACAGGTTGGCCTTGGTGCCCTCCGGGTTATGGAACAGCTCGCACTCCACCCCCAGCTCGGCCAGGTAATCACGGATAAAACCGATCAGCGCCAGGTTGGAGTCGCGGCTCACCGTGGCAAAGCCGATCAGCCGGGCCAGCAGCGCGCGACTGGCAAATTCACTCATCGCCCGGCACCCCATAGCTTGGCGCGGCGGTCGGGTTGAGGGCGCGGGTGACGTAATCCTGCATCTGCGGGCGATAGGCTTGCCACAGGCCATCGAGCACGCCGATCGGATCACTGTCGGCCCAATCGACGCGCAGGTCCACCAGCGGCCAGGTCAGCTCGCCAGCAATCTTCAGCGCCGCCGAGTGCACGGGCCCGGCTTCGCCACCTGCGGCCATTGCCGCGTGCATGGCTGCCAGCAGGCGGTCGGCCAGGTGGCCGCCGGCCTGCTCAAAGGCCAGCACCATGGCTTCGATCACCTGGGTCGAGGACAAAAGGTTGCCGGCCGCCGCGCATTGTTCGCCGGCCACTGCATGGTGAGTTCCCAGTGCTTCCCGCCCGGTGAACAGTGCTACCTGGCCGTGGCTGTCGATCACCGTGACCTGGCGGTACTCACTCCAGCCATTGGCACTCAGCACCCTGTCCAGCGCAGCGGCGGGCGGCAACTGGCCATGCTCCAGGGCATCGAGAATCTGCGGGCCCAGCGCCGGAAGGGTGATGTTCTGGGTCGAGACCGCGCCCACACCGGCACGCACCCAGGGGCAACGGGCACCCACGGCGATGCTCGACGAGCTGATGGCGATACCTACCTGGCCGGTTTCCTGGCAACGACCGATGATGGAGAACGTCATGTCATGGTTCCTGTTGTGCTGTGCGATACACGGCATTCTGAGTGGAACCTTCGGGCGGGCGAAACGACCTTTTTCCGAGGGGGTAGGCAGGAAAAAACTATGCTCTAGGGCCCGCCCTCCGCACCCGCTCGAAAAACTACGTCACCCACCCGGCCAACCCGGCCCACAGGCCAGAGAACTCAAGGCCTTCGCCGTTTTATCGGCAAGCACCAGCTAAATACTATTTTCGCCATTTCGACGGCATCCCTAGTCTGGCTCCAGGCAACGGCGGTCCTCCAAACCGACCTGACAAAAACCGCCTGAACAAGGGCTCGGACATGACACTGAACAACCTCGAAATCGACACCCTCGTCGTCGGCGCCGGCCAGGCCGGCGTGGCCATGAGCGAACACCTGAGCAAGCTTGGCGTGCCGCATCTGGTGCTGGAACGCAACCGCATCGCGCAGGCCTGGCGTACCGGCCGCTGGGACTCGCTGGTCGCCAACGGCCCGGCCTGGCACGACCGCTTCCCGGGGCTGGAATTCAACCTCGACGCCGATGCATTCGCCGGCAAGGACCAGGTGGCCGACTACTTCGAGCAGTACGTACGCAAGTACAACCTGCCCGTGCGCACCGGCATTGAAGTCAAGCGCGTGGTGCGTAACAGCGACCGCCCTGGCTTCACCATCGACACCAGTGAAGGCGTGATTCGCGCCAATCGCGTCGTGGCTGCCACCGGCCCGTTCCAGAAACCGGTGATCCCGGCCATCGCGCCGAAAGACAGCAACCTGCACCAGATTCATTCCGCCGCTTATTTCAACCCAGAGCAGTTGCCTGAAGGCGCGGTGCTGGTGGTCGGTGCCGGTTCTTCCGGTGTGCAGATTGCCGAGGAATTGATGCGCGCCGGGCGCCAGGTGTACCTGTCGGTCGGCGCCCACGACCGCCCGCCGCGTGCCTACCGCAACCGCGACTTCTGCTGGTGGCTGGGCGTGCTGGGCGAGTGGGACGCGGAAATTGCCAAGCCCGGTCGCGAGCATGTGACCATCGCAGTCAGCGGCGCCCGTGGTGGCCACACCGTGGACTTCCGCGCCCTCGCCCACCAGGGCATGACCCTGGTCGGCCTGACCCAGTCGTTCGAAAACGGCGTAGCGCGCTTCCAGGACAACCTGGTCGAGAACATCAACCGCGGAGACGACAACTACCTGGCCCTGCTGGATGCGGCCGATGCCTACATCGAACGCAACGGCCTGGACCTGCCGGAAGAGCCCGAAGCCCGCCAGCGCCTGACCGACCCGGAGTGCATGCGTAACCCGCTGCAGCAGCTGGACCTGGCCAAGGCCGGCGTCAGCAGCATCATCTGGGCCACCGGTTACGGCGTGGACTTCAGCTGGCTGCAGGTAGACACCTTCGATGCCAACGGCAAGCCCCAGCACCAGCGTGGTGTGGCCCGTGAACCGGGCGTGTACTTCCTCGGCCTGCCGTGGTTGTCGCGCCGTGGTTCATCGTTCATCTGGGGGGTGTGGCACGACGCCAAGCACGTCGCCGGCCACATCGCCACGCAACGTACCTACACCGCCTACCGCGACCGCGAGCAACGCGCAGCGGATGAGCAGCAAACCGCCAAGATCAGCAATGTCAGCACCCTCGGAGCCCACTGATGCCTACCCATACTCGCATCCGCATGTTCAACACCAAGGAAACCTACCCCAACCAGACCCTGGACAACGACTTGTGCCAGGCCGTGCGGGCGGGCAATACCATCTACGTGCGCGGCCAGGTCGGTACCGACTTCGAAGGCAAGCTGGTGGGCCTGGGTGACCCGCGCGCACAAACCGAACAGGCGATGAAGAACGTCAAGCAACTGCTTGAAGAAGCGGGCTCGGACCTGTCGCACATCGTCAAGACCACCACCTACATCACCGACCCGCGCTTCCGCGAGCCGGTGTACAAAGAGGTGGGCAAGTGGCTCAAGGGCGTGTTCCCGATTTCCACCGGGTTGGTGGTGGCCGGGTTGGCCCAGGCCGAGTGGCTGATGGAGATCGACGTCATCGCCGTGGTACCCGATCAGCAATGACCGTAGGCCTGAATGGCGGGTGGTGACTGTCACCTGCCGTCCAGCCACGCCTGGGTTGCCCGTGCCGCAGCTTGCAAGCGCTGAGGTGCGGGCACGCCAACGGGCGACACTTCCACGCTGACACGTCGCCCGCAATTCGCGCGCGGCTGGCTACCTGGCGCCAGCTTCAACGCTGTCAGGTATGCCAAGTCCTGCCCATGCAATAGATCGCCCTCCCGCCGCCGAGGCCGAACACAAAACCTGTGGTAAAGGCGATCGCCAGGCCGATGCCACACAGGCCACCGGTTAGGCAAACCCGAACAATCGGCGAGGGGTGTCCCACATCACTGTGCGGCGCAGCCGGGCATCCGGCATCAGGCGCTCGGCCAGCTTCAGCAGCGGGCCGTAGTCCACCCGCGCGGGCTGGCGAATGAACGGCCAGTCCGAACCCCACACACAGGCTTGGGCGCCAAAGGCTTCGAGCAGGGCCTGCACGTATGCACTGCTCTGATCGAACAAGGCATCCGCTGCGGCAAACTTCTGCATGCCTGACAGCTTCACGCAGGCGCGGCCACTGTCGGCCAGCCGCAGCAACGCCTGGAAGCCGGCTTGCTGCACACCGGCAGCGACATCCGGGCGGCCGCAATGGTCAATCAACAGACGAGCCTGCGAGCCTTGCAGCAGGCCGTGCAGGTCCAGCAACTGGTCGTCACACACCTGCAGCTGGGCGTACATGCCAAGCTCGGCAAGCTTGCCGAACAGCCCGTCAACGCCCTTGAGGCTGGCTACCCCGTAAAGCGCGGGGTTGAAGGCGATACCCACCACGCCTCGCACCTGCAACGCCGCCAGCGCATCGAGGTTGATGTCCGCCTTGACCACCGCCACCCCCTTGAACCGCCCCTGCCCGCTGGCCAAGGCATCCAGCAGGCAGCGGTTGTCGGTGTGGTAGCCGCTGTTGGGGCCCACCAGCAAGGCATATTGCACGCCGTAAGCGTCCATCACTCGGGTGAACTGCGCCTGGGTGGCGACCTCCTGGCCGGAGGGCGCATAGGGTGCATCGGGGTGATAGGGGAAACGGGCGGGGTCAAACAAATGGTTATGGCAATCGATCTTCGCTTCATCAAATATGTTCACACAGCACTCCCGTCAAGCGCCACTGCGCTTGCCTGCAGATGTTGTTATTGTGCGCCGCAAGGGCGGTCAGGCCGGGGTTCACGATACTGTGTGGCCGGCTTTGACGCTCATACCCAGATGGCGAAAACCATAACCGAAGGTAATACACATGCTGCTTGGCAACGAAGGCGCGGACGCAAGCCCCATGGTGTTCAAGCTGCGGCACATGGAAGTGTTCAGGGCGGTGATGCTGACGGGCTCGATCAGCGCGGCGGCCAAATTGCTGTATGTGTCGCAGCCGGCGGTGAGCAAGCTGATCCAGTACATCGAAGCGCGCCTGGCCTACCCGCTGTTCGAGCGCGTCAACAACCGCCTGGTGCCGACGGCCGAAGCGCAGGTGCTGTTTCGCGAGGTCGAGCGGGTGTACCAGGCAGCGTTGCAGGTCAACGAATGCGCCCTCGCGCTGGGCGCTGGCGGCCAGCGCAAGCTGCGTATCTCGTGCAGTGCATCGTTGTCCACGGTGGTGATCCCGATGGCCCTGGCCCAGCTCAAGCGTGAATCACCGTCACTGAATATCGAGTGGCAAACCTCGTTGATGGGCGAAATGCCCAATCAGATCTTGTCGAAAAAGGTCGACCTGTCGATCGCCGCCCTGCCGGTGGTGCACGACCACCTGCATTCGCAAGCGTTCATGCGTGGACGCATGGTGGTGGTGATGCCGCCGGGTCACCCTTTGGCCGGTCAGCACGCGCTGACCTTGCAGCAGCTGGAGGGCCATGCGTTGCTGCTGTTCCGGCCCGACATGCCGTTTGGCAAGCTGTTGGCTGAACACATCGGGCGCCGCGGGCTACAGCTGAACTCACTGTTGTCGTTCACCAATGCCAACGAGGCTGTGGCGTTGGTCAAGCAAGGCATGGGCATCAGCGTGATCGACGAGTTCGTTGCACAGGACAGCGGGCTGGCGGTGGTGCCGTTGGCCGATGACATTCACTTCGATATCAGCTTCGTCTATTCGCGCTTCGAGCCGCCATCGCATGCGGCGCTGCAGTTGATGCGGGTGTTGCAGGGGCAGGCGCAGAAGCTTGCGCCGGGCTGATCATCTACGCAACCGCCCCACCGAGTCGCCTGATTCCCGGTCGCACCCGCTCCCGCTGGGTAGGTATACAAGGGTTCGGTTTAAAAGCCGACTGTGGCCGAGAGCAGATAGGTCCGCGGCGTAGACAGGGTCAACCCCGGCTCACTGTCATCCGACGCCCCCGCCGAGCTCCAGTAGCGATCATCGAGCACATTCTCGACACTGGCCCGTACGGTAACCTCGGTGGCGTCCACCTTGAAGGCGTAACGTGCGCCCAGGTCATAACGCTCCCAGCCGTCGATGCGCTTGCTGTTGTTCTGGTCCAGGTACTGGGAACTTGAGTGAATGCCGCGCGCTGTGAAGGTCAGGCCGTTCACCCCTGGCACGTCCCATTCAGCCCCCAGATTGACGTTGTATTCGGGCGTGGCCGGCGCGCGGTTGCCATCGTAGGCACCGCCGACGGTGTCGGTCAGCTCGCTGTCGATATACATCACCCCACCCAACACCCGCACGCCCTGCACCGGTTCACCGAACACACTCAGCTCGATGCCGCGGTTGTCACGCTTGCCATTGGGGCCGAACACCCGCGAGGTGGGGTTGGTCTCGTAGGCCGGCTGGCGAATGCGGAAGGCGCTGGCAGTAAAGGCCACCTGGCCGAGGTCGTACTTGGCCCCCACCTCGACCTGGCGGCTGGTGAACGGCGGGAAGATCTGGTCTTCGTTGATCGAGGTCGATGGGGCGATCTTGCCTTGGCTCAGGCCCTCCATGTAGTTGGCGTACAACGAGAGCTGGTCGGTGACCTTGAGCAATACGCCCCCAGAAGGCGAGACCTTTTCTTCGTCATAGCCCGTTTCGCCTTTGACGCCGTCGCTCCAGTCATCCACCTGCACCCGTTGCCAGCGCGCCCCCAGGGTCAACAGCAGGCGGTCGTCAAAAAAGCCAAGGGTGTCGGCCAGGGCCACGCCGGAGAAGCGGTTTTCCGTGTAGACCTCGGGGTCGAGGCGGGTTGGCGTACCGGGTGTCGGTGCGGCCACCGGGTTGTAGAGGTTGCTCGGCGACGCGGCATAGCGCGCACCGCCGTTGGTGAAGTCCATGTAGTAATAGCTGGCGGCCAGGTTCAGCTCGTGGCTCACCGGGCCGGTATGGAACCAGTGACGTAAACCGGCCATGGCGGTGCGCACCGATTCGTCCCGGGTAAAGTCACGCGGCTGCACGGTGAAGTCGCCGGCATCGTTGGTGATCGACACGTTATGACGCAGGAAGTCATGGTTGCTCTTGCGCGCACCGACCGCACCATAGGCCAGCAGCGATTCGCTGATATCGTACTCGGCGTTCAGCGCACCGAAGGTGTCGTTGGTACGCGCCTTGCTCCAGGCCTGGGCGTAGTTGTGGCGTACGTCATTGGCATTGGGCACCTTGGCATTGGCACCGACCAGCACACGCTCCTGCGGGGCGTCGGTGTCGCGTTCGGTGTGGCCCAGGTCCGCCGAGAGACGCAGGCGCTCGCCTCGAAAATCCAGGCCCAGCACCGCCATTTCGCGGTCGACGCGCTGGTGGTCCCATTCGGTATCGCCGGCCTGCTTCACGCCATTGAAGCGCACGCCGAACTGCTGGCCTTCACCAAAGCGACGGCCGATGTCCACTGCGCCGCCAGCCTGGCCGGCCGAGGCGTAGCTGCCGGTGAATTCGGTGATCGGCTTGTCAGCGGCTCGCTTTGGCTGCACATTGATACCGCCGCCCACGCTGCCACGCGGCGATATGCCGTTGATCAACTGGCTGGGGCCTTTGATGATGTCGACCCGGTCGGCCATTTCCATGTCGATCGAATAGGTCGGCAAGATGCCATAGAGACCGTTGTAGGCCACATCACTGTTGAACAGGCTGAAGCCGCGAATGGTGAACTGCTCGAAACGCCCGCCCGCCGGGTTGGTAGCACGCACCGAAGGGTCACTGGCAATCAGCTCGCCCAAGGTGCGCGCCTGTTGGTTCTTGACCAGGTCGCTGGTGTAGCTTGTGATGCTGAACGGGGTTTCCATGAAGTCGCGCGAACCGAGCAAGCCTTGTGCCCCTTGGCGTGCCACTTGGCCACCGGCATACGGCTGCGTTTGGTTGCCTGCGGCCAGGCCGCCGACGATGCTGGTGGGGGCAATTTCCAGAGCGCCACTGGCCTGGGGGGCTGGCATCAGGGTGAAGGCCCCCTCACCCACCGGCAGCGCCTGCAGGCCGCTACTGCGCAGCAACTGATTGAAGCCTTCATCGACACTGTAACGACCGGACAAGCCGTTACTTTGCCGGCCCTCTACCAATGCCGGGTCCAGCGAAAGGCTGACACCGGCCTGGTCGGCGAAATGGGTCAAGGCGGCACCCAGGCTGGCTGGCGCCACCTGGAACGTACGCCGGGCCGGCTCATCGGCCCAGGCGGGTACACACAACAGCAGGCTCATCGCGAACAATGGATGTGCTGCGCGCGCCAGTGGGCGCAGGCGGCAGGATTTTACTGCAGGCATTGAACAAGGCTCCCCTTTTATTTTCTCCTACCGGTAATGACCGGCGAGTGAAAAAAAGGGGACAGCCTCATGCTCGATTTTCTCGCGCGGTCAGGCTCACCCAATAACGCGTGCGGGTCTGCACTTGCAACGGCAGGCTGGCGGCGAGCAGGGCCAACACCCGGTCGGTGTCGTCAAGGCGGAACGTGCCGGTCACACGCAAGCGCTCCAGTTCTGGTGCCCAGCGCAGTACGCCAGGGCGATACCTGCGCAGTTCGCGCAGCAACTCGCCCAACGGACGGTCGTCCAGCCTTAGCGCGCCTTCGCGCCAGCCCAGTTGCCATGCGTCGAACGCTTTGACAGGGCCAACGCCGGCCGCCTGCAAACTGGCCTGTTGGCCGGCCTGCAGCATCACGGCTGGACCACGCAACGGCTGCAGGCTGACTGAACCCTCGATCGCCGACACCCGGCAGCCCTCATCAAGCAGGCGCAGGCACGCCTCGCCCTCACTGAGCACCACCCGGCCGTAAGGCACCTGCAAGGTGAGGCTCAGGTTAGCGGGCACGCTGACGGCCACTTCACCGCGCAGCAGTGCCACGCGGCCTGCACCCAGCTCGATATCGACCGCACTGTCGGTGTTCAACTGCAACAAGGTGCCGTCGCTCAGCAGTGCCTGCCTGCGCTCTCCTACTGCGGTGCGCATGTCAGCGGTCCAGGCATCCAGCGGCAGCTCACGGCTCACCAGCCAGGCCACCGGCAACAACGCCGACACACCCAGGGCTTGTTTGAGCAGTGCCCGACGACCGGCATCCGGGCGATCCAGGGCGGCCATCGCCAATGCGCCGGGCAACCCGGCAAACCGCGCTCGCAACAGCGATGCCTTTTGCCAGGCGTCTTCGTGCAGGTGACTGCTGGCGCGCCATTGCGCCAGACGCTGCAGGTCAGATTCGCTTGCGTCGCCAGAATCCAGTAATGCCAGCCAACGGGCTGCAGCACGCAGCGCCTCGCGGGTTTCTGGGGGGGGGGGGCTCATTGCAACTCGGCCAACAGGCAATGTTCGTAAGCCTGCGCCATGTAGCGTTTCACCGAGCGCTGGCAGACGCCCAGGCGCTGGCCAATCTCGGCGTAGCCCAAGCCTTCCAGCTGGCTCCAGAGAAAGGCCTTGCGGATCGGCGGCTTGAGGCCGTCGAGCAACTCATCCAGTGCTTGCAGGGTTTCGAGCAGTACCCAGCGCTGTTCTGGCGACGGCACGTGTTGCTCGGGCAACTGCGCCAAGGCATCAAGGTAGGCCTGCTCCAAGCTACGTCGCTGGTGGAAGTTGCTGAGCAAACGCTTGCCCACGGTCAGCAGGTAGGCACGCGGTTCGCGTATGTCTGCCAGCGGCTGGGCGCTGGCCAGAATGCGCAGAAAGGTATCCTGACTGAGGTCGGCGGCATCCCAGGCATTGCCCATACGCCGGCGCAGCCAGGTTTCAAGCCAGCCGCGATGCTCCCGGTACAGGGCAGGCAGGCCAGGCTCCGGTGGCGGCGCGGCGTCGATCATGAGGAGGGTCCTGCGGCGGAGTAAATAAGATTAATTCTAATTTACATCACACCACAGAACCAAGCGGTTTGTTACCGGTCAGGCAATTGCTTCATCGACCAGCACTTGTGCTTCCTGCACCAGACGCTGCAAATGCGCCTCGTCGATGAAGCTTTCGGCGTAGATCTTGTAGATGTCTTCAGTACCCGACGGGCGCGCGGCGAACCAGCCATTGGCAGTCATCACCTTAAGCCCGCCAATCGCCTGGCCATTGCCTGGGGCGTGGCTGAGGATCTGCACGATCGGCTCACCGGCCAGTTCGGTCGACTTCACCTGCTCCGGCGCCAGCTTGCTCAGCAACGCCTTCTGCCGCGCATCGGCCTTGGCCTCGACACGGGTGGCGAACGGCTTGCCCAACGCGTCGGTCAGGTCGGCATAAGCCTGGCTCGGGTTACGCCCGGTACGGGCGGTCATTTCGGCGGCCAGCAAGGCCGGGATCAACCCGTCCTTGTCGGTGGCCCACACCGAGCCATCGCGACGCAGGAACGAAGCCCCTGCACTTTCTTCGCCACCAAAACCGAGCGAACCGTCGAACAGGCCCTGGGCGAAGAACTTGAAGCCCACCGGCACCTCATACAGATCGCGGCCCAGTCGTTGGGTAACGCGGTCGATCAGGCCGCTGGAGACCACGGTCTTGCCCACGGCGGCGTCAGTGCGCCATTGCGGGCGGTGGCGGAACAGGTAGTCGATGGCCACGGCAAGGTAGTTGTTGGGTTGCAGCAGGCCGTCAGGGGTCACGATGCCGTGGCGGTCGTGGTCCGGGTCGCAGGCGAAGGCCACGTCAAAGCGCTCGCGCAGGCCTATCAGGCCCTGCATCGCATACGGTGAGGAAGGGTCCATGCGGATCTGGCCGTCCCAGTCGACGGTCATGAAGCGGAAGGTCGGGTCGACCTCGGTGTTCACCACTTCCAGGTCCAGCTGGTAGTGCTTGGCAATGGCCGACCAGTAGCGTACCCCTGCCCCGCCCAGCGGGTCGACGCCCAGGCGCAACCCAGCGCCACGGATGACATCGAAATCGATGACGTTTTTCAGGTCGGCCACATAGTTGCTGACGTAGTCGTGGCGGTGGGTGGTCGGCGCCTGCAGCGCCTGGGCATGGTCCATGCGCTTGACGCCCGCCAGGTTAGCCGCCAGCAGCTCGTTGGCCTTGCCCTCGATCCACTTGGTCACGTCGCTGTCGGCCGGGCCGCCGTTGGGCGGGTTGTACTTGAAGCCACCGCTTTGCGGCGGGTTGTGCGACGGGGTGATGACGATACCGTCAGCCAGGCCCTGCGTGCGGCCACGGTTGTGGCAGAGGATGGCGTGGGAAACCGCCGGCGTAGGCGTGTATTCGTCATCCTTGGACAGCATCACCTGCACGCCATTGGCGGCCAGCACCTCCAGAGCGCTGGCGGTCGCCGGCGCTGAAAGGGCGTGGGTATCGGCGCCGATGAACAGCGGGCCATCGATGCCTTTTTCCTGGCGGTACAGGCAGATCGCCTGGCTAATGGCCAGGACGTGATACTCGTTGAAACTCAACTCAAGCGAACTGCCCCGGTGCCCCGAGGTGCCGAAGGCCACGCGCTGGGCCGCCACGGCAGCGTCTGGGCGGCCCGTGTAATAGGCGGTAAGCAGCCGGGGAATATCGACCAGCACGCTGGCCGGAGCCGGCTTGCCTGCCAAAGGACTGAGCGTCATGCAAAAACCTCGAGTTCAACGGATGTTGGTGTTGGAACGTGCAGTGTACTGAGAGTTGCAATGCCGTGCGATGGGGGACTCAAAGAAACCCCAGCCCCTGCAGGGTATTGCGCATCCCGCCCAACCCTATGACGGTCTAGAGTACAAGCCATACCCATTGTGAATGAGGCCCCATGGCTTTCCATCGCCTGACCCGCACACACCCCCGCCTGAGCATCGCCGCTGTAGTCGGCCTCGCTGGCGCCTGGCTGATCCCCGCCGGTGATACCGTGCAGCATATCCTCGCTGGCTGGAACCTGGGGGTGTGGCTGTACCTGCTGCTGGTGCTCTACCTGAGCTGGACAGCCAGCCCGGAAAAGGTCCGCAAGGTCGCCGGCGTCGAAGACGAGAACGCAGGCCTGGTCCTGCTGACCGTGTGCATCGCCGCCATCGCCAGCCTTGCCGCGGTCACCCTGCAACTGGTCTCCAGCCGCGGCCTGCAAGGCACGGCCCTCGCCCTGCACTACCTGTACACCGGCCTGACCGTGGTCGGTTCCTGGCTGCTGATCGGCTGCATATTCAGCCTGCATTACGCCCGCCTGTTCTACACCGGGCAAACCCACGAACCGCCGCTGCGCTTCGCTGATGGCGAGCGCAACCCGGATTACTGGGACTTCCATTACTTCTCGTTCACCATCAGCGTGGCGGTGCAAACCTCGGACGTGGGCGTCGCCGGGCGTGGGTTGCGACGGGTGGTACTGGGGCATTCGCTGGTGGGCTTCTTATTCAATACAGCGATTCTGGGATTCACTATCAACATCGCCGCAGGATTGCTGGGTTAAGCGAACCGCTCGTCTGAAATACCTGCGTGTCGAACGTCAGCGAGACCCATGGAACTCAACGGGTAGCTGACACTATCCGACCGGGAAAACGTTTGCCCTGCGGCCAACTGACACACTGCGCCCATGACAAGGATGTGACCGCTGTCATGCATTGGCACATTTGTCGTATTCGCAGCCGAGAATCGCGCGTGGCAGGTGCTATCTTTACTTTCCCGGCGGCCGCATCGAAGTGGCCCCCCGTTCACCACGTCCAGGTACGGACAAGGAGGCTGGCATGAACAAGATGACGTTCCCCAACGCCTGCCAGGTGATGCGCTGGCATTTCCATCCGCTGGGCTTTGAGGCCAGCATGGATGCGCCACGCAGCATGGTCGCGCGGCTGTTCGACCGCGCCAGCGGTGAAACCCTGCTGGCAATTGCCGGCATCCCCTGTGCGGCAATCATGGCCGCCGCCGATGTAGAGCGCATCATCGAAGCCGTCGAGGCGGAAATGGATGCCTTCATACCCACCTTTACCCTGCGCGATGCAGTCTAGCCCGCAGCGGTGAATTCCGGGGCCATGGCCTGCAACTTGTCCATGAACTGCTCGGCCGGCACGGGCTGGCCCAGCAGGTAGCCCTGCAACGAATCACACCCCAGACGGGTCAGGAAGTCCTGCTGCTTGTCGGTTTCAACCCCCTCGGCAACGATACGCAGGCCTAACGCCTGGCCCAGTGCGACAATTGCCGAAACAATCGCTGCATCGTCACTGTCCTGCTCCAGATCACGTACGAAGCCGCGGTCGATTTTCAGCTCGTTGGCTGGCAGGCGCTTGAGGTACATCAGGCTGGAATAGCCCGTACCAAAGTCATCGATGGACAAGTCCACGCCCATGTCGGACAGGCGCTGCAGCACGGTCAGGCTGGCGTCGGCATCGTGCATGGCGGTGGTTTCGGTAATTTCCAGTGTCAGGCAGTTGGCTGGCAAGCCGTTCTGCTGCAGGGCGCGGGCCACGCTGTCGACCAGACCGGCATGGCAGAACTGGATGGCCGACAGGTTCACCGCCATGCGCCAGCCATGATGCCCCTGGTCCAGCCACTGACGCATCTGACGGCAAGCCTCAGTAAGTACCCACTCACCAATGGGGATGATCAGGCCGGTCTTTTCCGCCAGGCCGATGAAGCGGTCAGGCAGCAGCAGGCCCTGCTGCGGGTGCTCCCAGCGCAGCAACGCTTCGGCACCGATCGGCTGGCAGGCCTGGGCGTCGAACTTGGGCTGATAATGCAAGCGGAACTGGCGCTGCTCCAGCGCCACGCGCAAGTCCTGCAACAGCTGCAACTGCTGGCGCGCGTTGCTGTTCATCGACACATCGAAGAAGCTGTAACCGTTCTTTCCGGCGCTCTTGGCATGGTACATGGCAGCGTCGGCATTACGCAGCAGCTCATGCTGGTCCTGGCCGTTGCCCGGATACAGGACGATGCCCAGGCTGGCCGACAGTTGCAGGTCGTGCTCGGCCACGCGGAAAGGCCGGGACACCAGGTTGACCTGCTTGACCGCCACGTCCATGGCATCGTTCGGCTCCTGCAGTTCCACCAGCAGCACGAATTCGTCGCCGCCAATCCGTGCCAGCGTGTCCTGGCTGTGCAGGTGGCCGCGCAGGCGGGCCGCTACCGCTTTGAGCAGAAGGTCACCGATATGATGGCCAAAGGCATCGTTGACTGGTTTGAAGCCGTCCAGATCAATGAACATCAGGGCAAAACAGCCGCCCTGCTCCGCCACTTTGGCGATGGCCTGTTCGATGCGATCGGCCAGCAGGGTACGGTTGGGCAGATCGGTGAGGGTGTCGTGCAGGGCCAGTTGGGTCAGTTCCTGGTTGGCCAAGGTCAGCGAACGGGCCAACTCGGCAGTACGTGCCTCGAGACGCGCGTCCAGCACCGAAGTCAGCAAAGCCACTGCCAGTACTGCCAGCGTGGTGATCAGCACCAGGTAAACCAGGCTGTCACCCTGCAATCCGCCCCCCAGCGCGCCGCAAAAGCTGCCCTCGGGGAAGTTCGCCGCGGCCATGCCGGTGTAATGCATGCCAACGATGGCAACGCCCATGACCACCGCCGCCAGGCCGCGGATCTGCCGTACATAGGGTGTGTGTGTGCGCAGGCGGAAGGCGATCCACAATGCCGTCGCCGAGGCACCTACGGCAATCAGCAGCGAAGCACCGAACAACGTCGGGTCGTAATCGATGCCCGGCAGCATGCGCAGGGCAGCCATGCCGGTGTAGTGCATGCAAGCGATACCGGCGCCCATGATCAGCGCGCCGAACCCCAACTGCAGCGCTGGCAGGCTCGGCTGGCTGACCAGCCACAAGGCAAAGCCCGAGGACAGCACAGCGATCAGCAGCGAGAACGCGGTCAGAGCCAGGTCGTACCCCAAGTCGATGGGCAAGCGGAAGGCAAGCATGCCAATGAAATGCATCGACCACACGCCGATGCCCATGGCCAACGCACCGCCGCCCATCCACAGGCAGGCAGCGCGGCCCTTGGCCGTGGCGATGCGGCCGGTCAGGTCAAGGGCGGTATAGGATGCCAGGATCGCCACGCACAGCGAAATCAACACCAGCGAAGAGGAGTAGCTACCGGTCAGCATTGAGAGTTCCAGCGCCGGGACAGGGGCCCGGCAAAAGCTGACGATTGTACTCAAGCTTAAGCGAAACGCACGGGGTTTTTGCGAATGGGAATGGATCCAATAACCGCAGCCTACCCCCTCTGGGTTTGGTCAATTCTGCTCGGCAAACGCCTGCTCTGCATCCCAGCCGCCGCCCAACGCAGCCACCAGTTGCACACTGGCCACCAGGCGCCCTTGCAGCAGGTTCAGCACGCTGCGCTCGTTGCTCAACGCCGTGGTTTGCACGTTGACCACATCCAGATAGCCGATCAGCCCGGCGCGGTACTGGTTCTCGGTCAGGCGCAACGACTCGCGGGCGGCATCAAGCGCCTCTTGGCGCACCACGGCTTCATCGCCATACACCTTCAGTTGAACCAGCAGGTTTTCCACTTCCTTGAAGCCGTCCAGCACGGTCTGGCGGTACTGCGCCACCGTCTGGTCATACACGGCCACCGTGCGGTCGACCTCGGCGCTGCGTTTGCCGGCGTCGAACAGGGTCAGCGCCAGCTGCGGGCCTACCGACCAGTAGCGGTTGGGCAGCTCGATCCAGTTGCTGAAGCTGCTGCTGGAATAACCGCCACTCATGCTCAGGCTGAGGTCCGGGAAGTAGGCTGCCCGCGACACCCCGATGTTGGCGTTGGCCGCCATCACGTTGCGTTCGGCTGCAGCGATGTCCGGGCGCCGCTCCAGCAGCTGCGAAGGCAGCGAAACCGGTATTTGCGGCAACGCGGGAATCGCCTTGCTGTCGGCCAGGGCGAAGTCGGCAGGCGTCTTGCCCAGCAGCACAGCGATGGCGTTTTCGAACTGCGCACGCTGCCAGATCAGGTCGATCAGGTCAGCCTGGGTGCTTTTGAGCTGGGTGCGGGCCTGGGCCACGGCATCCGGGCCGGCGACACCAGCGCGGTACTGGTTTTCGTTCATTCGCAGCGAGCGCTCATAAGCCGCCACGGTGGCTTCCAGCAAGCGCTTCTGCTCATCGATCACCCGCAATTGCAGGTAGTTCTGCACCAGCTCCGACTGTTGGCTCAAGCGGATCGACGCAAGGTCGGCCAAACTCGCTTCGGCGCTGGCCTCGTTGGCATTCAGGGTTTCGCGCAGCTTGCCCCACAGGTCGATCTCCCAGCTCACGCCCAACTGCGCGTTGTAGGTGTTGCGAATGCCGCTGCTGTTATTGGACAGGCTGGAACTGGAGCTGCCGGTGCCCTGCGCCGAGCGGTTCTTGCTGGTGCTCAGGTCCAGGCTGGGGAACAGCGCCGCACGGCTGCTGCGCACCAGCGCCTGGGCCTGGCGGTACTGGGCTTCTGATTGCGCCACGGTCTGGTTGCTGCGGTTGAGCTCTTCGACCAGCGCATTGAGCCCGGCATCGCCGTAGATTTCCCACCAGGCGCCGCGGGCGATGGCGTCGGACGGCGAGGCCTGGGTCCAGCCTTCGGCGTGCTTGAACTGCGCCGCCGTGCTGTTCAGCTCGGGGCGGTGGTAGTCCGGGCTCAGGGTACAGGCACTGAGCAAGGCCACGCACAACCCGGCACCAAGCAGGCGCGAGCCACGGCCACGGGTCAGTGCCTGCAGGGCACGGTGAAGTGGGGTCTGGGCAAAAGTCATAGCGGGGTTTCCAGGGCGGCGTCGGTGCGCACGCCGCGCCAACGGTTGAAACGGTGGCGCAGGCGGTCCAGGTACAGGTAAACCACCGGCGTCGTATAAAGGGTGAGGATCTGGCTGAACACCAGGCCACCGATGATGGTCAGGCCCAGCGGCTGACGCATTTCTGCGCCTTCAGCCTGGCTCAGCAGCAACGGCAATGCGCCAAGGATCGCTGCCAGGGTGGTCATCAGGATCGGCCGCAGGCGCAGCAGGCAGGCCCGGCGAATCGACTCTTCCGGCGAAAAACCCTGATGGCGTTCCAACTGCAAGGCCAGGTCGATCATCAGGATGGCATTCTTTTTCACCACCCCGATCAACAGGAACAGCCCCAGCAACGAGATCAGGCTGAACTCGCCACCGGTGACGTACAGCGCCAGCAAGGCCCCGACGCCCGCCGAAGGCAGTGTCGAGAGAATGGTCAGCGGGTGAATGTAGCTTTCATACAGAATGCCCAGCACCAGGTACACCAGCAGCAGTGCGCCAAGGATCATGAATGGCTGGCCCTGCTGGGTCTGGGCAAAGGCATCGGCAGTGCCGCCGAGCTTGGCAATCACCTCCTCGGGCAGGCCCAGCTTGGCCACCGCGCGCTCCAGTGCCGCCATGGCCTGGTCGGGGCTGTAGCCCTCAGCGACGTCGAAGGCGATGTCCTCCGAGGCGAACTGGCCTTCGTGGCTGACCCGGTCGTTGGCCAGGCTGTTCTCGTAGTGGGCAATGGTCGACAGCGGCACCCGGGCGCCGTCGGCGGTGATCACCTGCACTTGCTCCAGTGTGCTCGGGTCCCAGGCGTATTTCGGGTTGATCTCCAGCACCACCTGGTACTGGTTGAGGCTGTCGTAGATGGTGGAGATCTGCCGCTGGCTGTAGGCGTTGTTCAGTACTGCGGTGACCATGTCCATGTCGATGCCCAGGCGCTTGGCCTGGTCACGGTCGACCACCAGCGTCACCTGTTGGGTACCGGCACCATCGCGGGCGTCGATGGCGGTCAGCTCAGGCAGTGCACGCAGGGCCGCGACCACCTTGGGAAACCATTCGCGCAACGCCGCCAGGTCGCCGCTTTGCAGGGTATACAGGTACTGAGAAGAGGTCTGGTCACGCCCACCGCCACCCAGTTGCAGGTCCTGGTCAGCCATCAGGAACAGGCGCCCGCCGGGCACTTTGGGCAGTTCCTTGCGCAGGCGCTCGATCACCTTCTGCGCATCGATCTTGCGCTCGCTGATCGGTTTCAGGCGCACCAGCACAAAGGCGTTGTTGGTACCACTGTTGCCACCGATGAAACCGGCGACGCTCTGGACTGCCGGGTCCGCCAGCAAGGCGCGGCGGTAGATTTCCATCTTCGGCTGCATCACCGTGAACGACAGGCCGTCGTCACCCCGGATGAAGCCCATCAACTGGCCGGTATCCTGCTGGGGCATCAGCGTCTTGGGCACCACCACGTACAGGGCGATGTTGATGCCAATGGTGGCCAGCAGACTGAGCAGGGTCAGCCGCTTGTGGCGCAGGGCCCAGCCCAGGCTGCGGTCATAGGCAGCAACCATGCGCTGATGCAGCTTGTCGCTCCAGCGCTGCAGGCGTGTCTGTTCGGCCTGTTGCGGCGTGAGCCAGCGGGCGCAGAGCATCGGTGTAAGGGTGAGCGACACCACCAGCGAGACGATGATCGCCGCCGCCAGGGTGATGGAGAACTCCTGGAACAGGTTGCGCACGATGCCACCCATGAACAGGATGGAGACGAACACCGCCACCAGCGACACGTTCATCGACAGCAAGGTGAAGCCCACTTCCTTGGCGCCCAGGAAGGCCGCCTTCATCGGCGGCTGGCCGTTCTCGATGTGCCTGGAGATGTTTTCCAGCACCACGATGGCATCGTCCACCACCAGCCCGGTGGCAAGGATCAGCGCCATCAGCGACAGGTTGTTGAGCGAGAAACCGCACACGTACATGACCGCGAACGTACCCACCAGCGATACCGGCACCGCCAGGCTGGGGATCAGCGAGGCGCGCAGGCTGCCGAGGAACAGGTAGACCACCAGGATCACCAGCACCACGGCGATCAGCAAGGTGTGCTCGGCCTCCTTGAGAGTGGCCTTGATCACGGGCGAGCGGTCCATGGCCACGTTCAGTTGCACGCTGGCTGGCAGCAACGACTGCAGTGCCGGTAGCTGCGCCTTGATCTGGTCGACCGTTTCGATGATGTTGGCGCCGGTCTGGCGGTTGACCACCAGCAGCACCGCTGCCTGGTCGTTGAAGAAGCCGCTGTTGTAACGGTTTTCAACGCCGTCGGTGACGGTCGCCACGTCAGACAGGCGCAGAATGGTGCCGTTCTGTTGGCGAATCACCACCGGCTCGTAATCCTTGGCGCTTTCCAGCTGGTCGTTGGCCCGCACCTGCCAGTTGCGCTCGGCGTCTTCGACAAAGCCCATGGGCCGGCGCTGGTTGGCGTTGGATACTGCGGTGCGCACTTCGTCCAGCGACAAGTTGTACTGGTTGAGCAGTTGCGGCTCGACGGCAATGCGCACGGCCGGCAGCGAACTGCCACCGATCTGCACCTCCCCTACCCCCGACACCTGAGCCAGGCTCTGTGAAAGGATGGTGTCGGCCAGGTCATACAGCTGGCCTTTCTGCAACACATCCGAAGTCAGCGACAGCACCATGATCGGCGCCTGCGACGGGTTGATCTTCTTGTAGGTGGGCATGCTGCGCATGCCACTGGGCAGCAGGTTGCGGGTAGCGTTGATCGCCGCTTGCACCTCACGGGCTGCGCCATCGATGTCACGGCCCAACTCGAAGCCGATGACTACCCGTGTCGAACCCTGGTTGGAGCTGCTGGTGAGCGTGGTGACGCCGGCAATGCTGCCCAGCTTGCGTTCCAGCGGTGTGGCCACGGTGGACGCCATGACCTCGGGGCTGGCACCGGACAGATTCGCCGACACCACGATCACCGGGAAGTCCATTTGCGGCAGAGGCGCCACCGGCAGCAAGCCAAAGCTGACTCCGCCCAGCAGCAGGATCGCCAGGCTCAACAGCATGGTCGCCACCGGGCGACGAATGAAAGGCCCTGACAGGTTCATGCCTGGGCCTGCTTCACGTCAGTGGCCGGGCGCAGGCGGCGGGCCAGGCGATCGAAGTACAGGTAGATGACCGGCGTGGTGAACAGCGTCAGCACCTGGCTGACCAGCAACCCGCCGACCATCACCAGGCCCAGTGGCTGGCGCAGCTCGGCGCCCGAACCGGTGGCAAGCATCAGCGGCACCGCACCAAACAGCGCGGCCAGGGTGGTCATCAGGATCGGCCGGAAGCGCAGCAGCGCCGCCTGGTAGATGGCATCGCGCGGGCTCATGCCCTGATTGCGCTCGGCCTCCAGGGCGAAGTCGATCATCATGATCGCGTTCTTCTTGACGATACCGATCAGCAGGATGATGCCGATGATGGCGATCATGCCCAGGTCGTTACCGCTGATGAGCAAGGCCAGCAAGGCACCGACCGCCGCCGACGGCAGGGTCGAGAGGATGGTGATCGGGTGGATGTAGCTCTCGTACAGCACCCCCAGCACGATGTACATGGTCACCACCGCCGCCAGAATCAGCAGCAAGGTGCTCGACAGCGACGCCTGGAAGGCCTCGGCCGCACCCTGGAAGCGGGTTTGCACGCCCAGCGGCATGCCGATGTCCTTCTGCACCTGCTCGATCACCTGCACGGCTTCGCCCAGCGACGCGCCGTGGGCCAGGTTGAACGACAAGGTCACTGCCGGGAACTGGCCGATGTGGGAAATAGCCAGCTGCGCTTGACGCTGCTCGATCCGCGCCAGAGCCGAAAGGCGCACCTGGCCGCCATCGGTGGCCTTGACGTGGATCGACTCCAGCGCCTGCGGGCCGATCGTGGCGGCGTCCCTGGACTGCAACACCACGCGGTACTGGCTGGCCTGGGTGTAGATGGTCGAGATCTGCCGCTGGCCGAAGGCGTCGTACAGGGCATTGGTGATCTGCGAGACGCTGATCCCCAGGCGGCTGGCCATGTCACGGTCGATTACCAGGTACACCTGCAAGCCCTTGTCCTGCAGGTCGCTGGCCACATCGGCCAGTTCCGGACGCTGTTGCAGCGCCTGCACCAGCTTGCCGCTCCACTGCGCCAGCAGGTCGGCGTCCGGCGACGACAGGCTGAACTGGTACTGGGTCCGGCTGACCCGGTCCTCGATGCTGAGGTCTTGCACAGGCTGCAAGAACAGGCGGATGCCCACCAGCCGGTCGACCTGCGGCTGCAGGCGGCTGATCACTTCGCTGGCGCTGACATCGCGCTCGCCGTGGGGCTTGAGGTTGATCAGCAGGCGACCACTGTTGAGCGTGGCGTTGTCGCCGTCTACGCCAATGTAGGACGACAGGCTTTGCACGGCCGGGTCTTGCAGGATGACCTTGCTCAGGGCCTGCTGACGTTCGCTCATGGCGGCGAACGAGGTGGACTGCGGCGCTTCGGAAATACCCTGGATCACCCCGGTGTCCTGCACCGGGAAGAAGCCCTTGGGCACGACCATGTACAGGAACACCGTGAGCACCAGGCTGGCCACCGCCACCAGCAAGGTCAGCGGCTGATGCTTGAGCACCCACTGCAGGGCACTGCCGTAGTGCTTGATCAGCCAGTCGATCCAGGCGCCACTGGCGCGGTAGAAGCGGCCTTGTTCTTCTTCCTTGGGCTCGCGCTTGAGCAGACGCGCGCACATCATCGGCGTCAGGGTCAGGGACACCACCAGGGAAATCAGAATGGCCACTGCCAGCGTGATGGCGAACTCGCGGAACAGGCGACCGACCACGTCCGCCATGAACAGCAACGGGATCAGGACCGCAATCAGCGAGAAGGTCAGCGAAATCAGGGTGAAGCCAATCTGTCGGGCGCCCTTGAGCGCCGCCTGCATGGGCGTCTCGCCCTCTTCGATATGCCGGGAGATGTTCTCCAGCATGACGATGGCATCATCGACCACAAAGCCGGTGGCGATGGTCAGGGCCATGAGTGTCAGGTTGTTGACCGAGAACCCGGCCAGGTACATGACCCCGAACGTCCCGATCAGCGACAGTGGCACGGCAATCGACGGAATGAGGGTGGCGCTGAAGCGGCGCAAGAAAACGAAGGTGACCATCACCACCAGAACGATGGCGATCAGCAGTTCGTGCTGCACGTCCTTGACTGCGGCGCGAATGGTCTGGGTGCGGTCGGTCAGCACCGATACATCGAGGCCAGCCGGCAGGTTGTCGGTAATAGAAGGCAGCAGGCCCTTGATGCGGTCGACCACTTCGATCACGTTGGCGCCCGGCTGACGCTGGATGTTCAGCAGCACAGCATGGTTCTCGTTCGCCCAGGCGGCCAGCCGCTCGTTCTCGGCGCCGTCGACGATTTCGGCCACATCTTTCAGGCGCAGCGGCGCACCGTTGTTGTAGGCCAGGATCAGGTTGGCGTATTCCTCGGGAGAACGCAGCTGGTCGTTGGCATCGAGCATCGACACCCGGGTCGGGCCGTCGAAGTTGCCTTTGGGCTGGTTGACGTTGGAGGCACCGATCAGCGTGCGCACATCATCCAGATTCAAGCCATTGGCCGCCAGGGCGTCGACGTTGACCTTGATGCGTACCGCCTGGCGCTGGCCACCGGCAATGCTGACCATGCCCACGCCGCTGATTTGCGCCAGCTTTTGCGCCACGCGGGTATCGACCAGGTCGTTGAGCTTGGGCAGCGGCATGGTCTTGCTGGAGATGGCCAGGGTCAGCACCGGGGTGTCGGCCGGGTTGACCTTGTTGTACACCGGCGGTGCCGGCAGGTCACTGGGCAACAAGTTGCTGGCGGCGTTGATCGCGGCCTGCACCTGTTGCTCGGCAACGTCCATGTTCATGTCGAGGTTGAAGCGCAAGGTCAGCACCGACGCGCCGCCAGAACTGGTCGAGGCCATCTGTTCCAGGCCCGGCATCTGGCCGAACTGGCGCTCCAGTGGCGCGGTGACAGCGCTGGTCATCACCTGCGGGCTGGCGCCGGGGTACAGGGTCATGACGCGAATGGTCGGGTAGTCCACCTGCGGCAAGGCGGAAACCGGCAGCAACTTGTAGGCGATCAGGCCAGCCAGCACGATGGCCAGCATGCTCAGCGTGGTGGCGACCGGGCGCAGGATGAACAGGCGCGAGAGGTTCATGCGCCCGCCTTGCCTGCTGCGTTGCCAGGTTGTGCTTCACCTGTTTGCGCCGCGCCCTTGGCTTCCTGCCCTTGCAGGTGCTGGCCCGGGCTGGTCGGCACTTGCGAGCTGTCTTCGACCACTTCCACCTTGGTGCCTTCGCGCAGGCGGTCGGTGCCTTCCAGCACCAGGCGGTCGCCAGCCTTCAAGCCGTCGAGAATGACGCTGTTCTCGCCATCGCTGGCGCCCACCTTCAGTTTGCGAACATTGACGGTGCTCTGCTCGTTGACCACATAGGCAAAGGTGCCATCGTTGCCGAACTGGATGGCCGCGGCCGGGGCCATGACCACCTGCTTGAGGGTGTCGGCCAGCAAGCGCACATTGACGAACTGGTTGGGGAACAGGGCCAGATCCTTGTTCTCGAAGCGGCCCTTGAACTTCAGGGTGCCGGTGGTGGTGTCAATCTGGTTGTCGATGCTGCCCAGCACACCGGTGGACTGCAGCTTGCTGTCACTGCGGTCCCAGGCCTCGACCGGCAGGCTGGCGCCACTGCGGTAGCGCTCCAGCACAGTGCTCAGTTCGGTTTCCGGCAGGGTGAAGGCGACGTTGATCGGCTCGGTCTGGGTGATCACCACCAGCGCGGTGGTGTCGTTGGCGGCTACCAGGTTGCCCAGATCGAGCTGGCGCAGGCCCACACGGCCACTGATGGGCGCACGGATCTGGGTGAAATCGAGGTTCAGGCGGGCGTCGTTGACCTGTGCCTGATTGGTCTTGACCAGCCCCTGGAACTGCGCAACCTGGGCTTCGGCGGTGTCCAGGGTTTGCTTGGCGATGCTGTCTTCGGCATACAGGCCTTTGTAACGGGCCAGGTCGACCTGAGCGTTCTTCAACTGTGCCTGGTTCTGCGCCAAGGTGCCTTCGGCCTGCTGCAGGGCGATGCGATAAGGGCGCGGGTCGATTTCGGCCAGCAGGTCGCCAGCCTTGACGCGCTGGCCTTCCTTGAAGTGGATTTTCACCAGTTCGCCAGCCACGCGGCTGCGCACATTCACCGTATTGGTCGCGGTAACCGTGCCCAAGGCTTTGTAGTAGAGGGGGAAGTCGCCTGTCCGCACCGGCACGACGCGTACGGGTACCGGGTCACTGGAGCCGCCAAAACCTGGGCGGCCGCCGATCATGCCCATGCCCTTGCCACCGCGCCCGCCACTGGCTTCTTTATGCGCAGGCGTCGCTGCGGGCCACAGCCACCAGGCCAGTGCAGCCACCAGCAGCAGGATCAGCAGGCCGACGAGCCAGCGACGAAGGGAACGGGAATTGGACGCTTGCATGGGTTGAACGAACCTTGTTCGGAATGACGACTTGGGGAGGATGAACGATAAGCACTGCCATCGTTTTAGCAAAGGGCCTTTACCAGAGGTTTACCTTTGCCTGACGTTGCCAAGAGGCGGAATTTTAAATGAAAACGGCCCGGAACGTGTTCCGGGCCGTTACAGGGTGTTGCTTGGAGCGGTGGCGGGCCTGAAGGTTTCCATTACCTGTGCCGGCCTCTTCGCGGGTGAACCCGCTCCTACGGGGATGTCACAGCCTTTGAAACCTGTGCCGCACGTTGTAGGAGCGGGTTTACCCGCGAAGGGGCCATCACAGGCTACAGACGCCCGCCCTGCCCCACGCAATCCTTACTTCAGTACAGCCAGCGCCGCGTCGTAGTTCGGCTCGTCAGCAATTTCGCCAACCAGTTCGCTGTGCAGCACCTTGTCGTTCTCGTCCAGCACCACCACGGCGCGGGCGGCCAGGCCGGCCAGCGGGCCGTCGGCGATGGCTACGCCGTAGTTTTCGAGGAACTCGCGGCCACGCAGGGTCGACAGGTTCTTCACATTCTCCAGCCCTTCGGCGCCGCAGAAACGAGCCTGGGCGAACGGCAGGTCAGCCGAGATGCACAGCACCACGGTGTTGGCAACGTCGCTGGCCTTGGCGTTGAACTTGCGCACCGAAGTGGCGCAGGTCGGGGTATCGACGCTTGGGAAGATATTCAGCACCTTGCGCTTGCCGGCGTAGTCTTTCAGCGACTTGTCAGCCAGGCCTTCACCTACCAGGGAGAAAGCCGGAGCCTGGGCGCCGGCCTGTGGCAGGTTGCCGTTGACCTGGACCGGGTTGCCTTTGAGAGTCACTTGAGCCATGACGAAATCCTTATGCGGGGTTTGAAAAGGACACTGAGTTAAGCATGAAGGCAGCCGGGTGCCTATGGGGGCAGGTGAAATTGTTCCATTGCCGGACGATTTTTGTGGACAAAAAATGCCGATAGCCGCGGTTATGGCCAGTTGCTTCACAGTTCACGACCGCCCATCCACACCTCCCACTCCGAGTGCGGAGCACAGTGAGCTAATTGATATGGGCGGTACAACGCTGCTCCCAAAATCGCTGTGAGGTTTGTGCCAGAGGCTTTACGACGCAGTTGGATTGGCACCTCGTGACTATAAGGGTAACAAATCCTACAACTTCATCGGAAGTTTCGCTACAAAGTTTGCCTTGTACATCTTCAAAGTGACGCTAACATCAGACAAGTCGCAATACCGCGACGCACAAATGGAGATTCAAATATGAAAACCATCAAGATGGAGTCTACAAAACTGGCCAACCTGGCCCTTCTGGTCAAAAAGAGCCAGTAAGCCTTAACCGATGAATGCTGAAGCGCAGTGCCGGCCTGCGCTTTAGCCAAAGGAGGAAAAATGGTAAGCAGAGACTGTTTTTTTATCGCCAAGGATAACGCTCTGATCTGCTGGGACTTCAACAATCACAAGCAGTATGAACTTTCAGCCGAGCACGCAGAAAAACTGATATCGATCATTTACGGCCACCCCTGCAATGACCCAACTGATCCCACACTCAAAGATCTGAAGCGCTGCGAGATAATCACTGACCGCACAACGAATGAAAACGCTTGGGGATGGGACATTCTCTCTAGAATCTTTCATATTGGAACCAAAAACATACCGCTAGACGATCAACCAACCAGTACGCATCAATGGGCCAACCAATACCTGGAACATTGCAATGAAGTATTGAGTGAAATATCTCCTGCCGCCGCCGATGAGCCAACAGCAGGCATCCAACTGCCAACCACAAGCAACGCCAGTGAGTTCGATAAAATTCTCGGGCGGCGGGCAACCGTGAGAAACTTTCATCGCTCATTAATTCCAATAGCTGAACTAGGGCAAATTTTACACCACACGCTAGGCTTTATTGACACTCGAGCCCTGGATCATGAAGAAGGAGGGATTGAGCAATTCAACAAGCGGCGTTGCAGCCCATCAGCAGGAGGATTGAATGCCACCGAAGGCTATGTATACATAGCGAATGTCGAAGGTATAGCGCCAGGAATTTACCGGTATGACCCTCACATGCATCAGTTATACTGGCGTAATCCGCTGCCTCCAAGATTGGGTGACTTGCTCTCTGGACAACATTTCGCCAACGATATACCAGTGGGATTATTCCTTACCTCCAGATTCGATAAATTGTGGTGGAAGTACGAACATTCGCGTGCTTATCGGATGGCACTGATCGAGATAGGCCATGTGGCACAGACCTTTCAGCTGGCTGCTACCGCCTGCGGAATGAATACCTGGCTAACTGGCGCATTGAATGAGTGCTTGATTGAACCACTGCTGAACCCTATAAACGCGAATGAGCAGGTCCTTTTCTTTGTCGGCTGCGGCTACAGTGATGGGTCCGCCATTCCCGACTGCCTAAAGTCCATCTTGAAAAAAACCGAGGCGAGCTGACATATGAACAAGTTAGCCAACCGCAGTATAACTTTGTTTCGGAATTGGCACTCCTCCAGCGCTGTCCGTTCGCGACCCTACGCCTATCAATTCACAAAAGCGGATTTCGCTCAGACAGACCCCGGCTTATGGTTCCCCATCGCACTCAGTCCAGCACTGGCTCATGATGCAATAAAATCCCTTCCCAAAAAAGAATTGCTGATCGCACATGCATCTCATCTAGTATATTTTATGGACTATACCACAGCACTAGAGATGACGCATGTCAATGAGGCTGTACGTTGCATTGTAACTGGAAGCCTGAAGAAATACTTTGAGAACAATGAGCGCCGCATCGCTTTAAAAATATACGCGGATGAAGCGTATCACGCATTATTTTCAAAAGATATTGCAGATCACGTAGCACAGCATTTCAACTTAGTACGCATCAGGCCCGCTCGCCTAGATAGGCTAGATCGTGTTATAGATAAAAGCCCTCCCGCGTTCGAATGTTTAACCCGCTTCTGCATCGGATTTGTGTCAGAAACCTTGATCACTCACGAACTCCTTAAGTTATCTAGCGAGGCGCTCGTTGGCCCAGTGACGAACATGCTAAGGGATCATTTGCATGATGAAGGCCGCCATGCAGTCTTCTTTTCCGAGTGTTTCGTCAGCTTGTGGCGAAATATTTCCAAGATGGAGAAGGACTATGTGGCTCAAATTTTACCTGAGGTGCTCATAGCTTTTTGCCAGCCCGACCTATCATGCTTGCGAATGCTACTCAGAAACCGACCAGACCTAGGAGACGAAATTTCTGCTTATATGGAGGCAAACTGGACGATCCGAATGATCGAGATTTGCGGGCCGACACTTCGAGCAATTCAGCACACTGATTTGCTGGATGATGAAGGCTATTTCTTGCAATTCCAATCGGCGGGGTTGATAGCATGAACCGCCCCACTGGTTCGCTTCGGCGCCACCTGTGCTCGACGTTGCTGATTTTGTTAAGTCTGCTGGGTGTGTTTCCTCTGGACGTGATCCTCCCATCATTCCCGGCGCTCTCAGATGAGTTTCGGGTCGACACAAAACAGATTGCGTACTCAGTGAGCTTTTTTGCTGTCGGTGTGGCCATGGCGCAAATCGTGATCGGCCCACTGTCGGATGGCATCGGGCGCAAGCGTTTGTTGCTCGCTGGGTTGAGCGTATCCATTGTGGGGGCGCTCGGTTGCGTATTTTCAACCCATTATGAAACGTTCATGGCCTTTCGCTTGGTGCAGGCCCTGGGTTGCGGCAGCCTCGTGCTAGGCCAGGCGCTTGTGCAGGACCTCTACAGCGGTACACAACGCAATGCCATGCGCATCCTGTTAACAAGCGCGAGCGGGTTGTTCATCTCACTGTCACCGCTGGCAGGTGCCTTTCTTCAACAGTCCTTTGGCTGGAAGGCGAGCTTTACGGTATTCGTGATCATCGCTGCAATCGTTTCACTTTTATCGTGTGTGCTGCTCCATGACACACCTGCGTCGCATGGCCGAGCGCCAAGTATGTCCAGTTATCGGGTGATGCTGCGAGACACGGACTATCTCGCGCATTCCATGCTCTCCAGCCTCGCCTTTGCCTGCCATTTTTCCTTTATCGTCATAGCGCCCTTGCTGCTGATGGGCAGGCTGGAGCTGACGGCCTATCAATTCTCTCTGGTCTTTATCGGCTATGGGTTGGCATACATTGTCGGCGGCATGGCTGCGACCTACTTGAACAGTCGCGTAACCCCGCAAGCTCAAATAAAAGCAGGCTTGCTGCTTATAAGTACTGCGGGCATCACCCTTTTGATGTGGGAATGGGTGGCAGGTTTATCTGTGCTGGGGGTTCTACTGCCGATGATTGCCTGTACCACCGGGACAACCCTGGTACGCCCCGCCGCAACGACCCAGGCTTTGGCGCGCTATCCGCGTCAGGCAGGTGCGGCAGCGTCGCTCAATACGACATTGCTGTTCGCCGGTGCCGGTTTGACGAGCAGTGTGGTCGCAGGTTTGGAAAGCGAGCTACCGGCAGGCTTGGGCGTGCTGTTCGTGGTGGCCAGCCTGTGCGGAGGGTGGCTGCTTGCATGCACCAAGGACGATGGAATGCAACGCTGCTGAAACCTTGATCAGGCAAAAAAATGCCCGGGTGGCGACAAGCGACCCGGGCATTCTTGAATGAAACGGGTGAATCAGCTTAGAAGGCCGTACACCACCGAGGTCAGCGCAACCAGCCCGACCACAACGACGAACACGTTGGACGCCGCACCGCTGTATTTACGCATGGACGGTACACGGCGAATGGCGTACATCGGCATCAGGAACAACAGCACCGCGAGGATCGGGCCGCCGAGCGACTCGATCATGCCGAGAATGCTCGGGTTGAGCGTGGCAACGATCCAGCACACCACCAGCATCAGTGCGGCAACCACGCGGTCCAGGGCCTTGGCGCCTGGGCGCGCACCGGTTTTGGCGATGATGCCCTTCAGGCCTTCGCTGGCACCGATATAGTGGCCGAGGAACGACTTGGCGATGGCCACGAAGGCGATCAACGGTGCAGCGAATGCGATGGTCGGGTTGCTGAAGTGGTTGGCCAGGTACGACAGGATCGACAGGTTCTGCGCCTTGGCTTCGGCCAGTTGGGCGCTGCTCAGGGTGAGCACGCAGCTGAACACGAAGAACAGCACCATCACCACCATCAGCAGATGGGCACGACGCAGGATCTGGCCACTACGCTCATCGGCGTGCTCGCCGTAACGGCGCTTCTGGTCGACGGCAAAGGCCGAAATGATCGGCGAATGGTTGAACGAGAACACCATTACCGGAATGGCCAGCCACAAGGTGTGCAGGAAGGCCGAGGCCGGCGGCACCTCTGTGGCGCTGTCGAGAATGCCACCGGTCCAATGCGGCACCAGGTACAGGCCCAGCAACGCCAGCGCAACGATGAACGGGTAGACCAGCAGGCTCATGACCTTGACCGTGGCCTGCTCCCCGCAGCGCACGATGGCCAGCAGACCGAGGATCAGCACGAATGACAGGATTGCCCGTGGCGGCGGCTGCATGTGCAGCTGGTGTTCCATGAAGCTGGACACGGTGTTGGTCAGCGCCACGCTGTAGATAAGCAGGATCGGGAAGATGGCGAAGAAGTACAGCACGGTGATCGAGGCACCGGCGGTGATGCCGAAATGCTCCTTGACCACTTCGGTGATGTCGCTGCCATCGCGCCCGGAAAGGACGAAACGGGTCAGCCCGCGATGGGCGAAATAGGTCATCGGGAAGGCCAGCACGGCCAGGATCAGCAGCGGCCAGAAGCCGCCAAGGCCGGCGTTGATCGGCAGGAACAGTGTCCCGGCGCCGATGGCTGTGCCGAACAGGCCCAGCATCCAGGTGGTGTCGTGACGCGCCCAGGTGCCGAGGGCGGCGGGGGTCGATTCTGCAAAGCGTTGTTCAACGCTTGGGGCCTGCTCATTCATTCCGGGTGAAGCTCCACTCGCAAGACTGCAACAGGCTGAGAATGGCGAAATAGACGTTTCGCCCAACTCAACCGGAAAAGAGGGGCGCGATTGTGCACGGAAAGGTTGCACTTGCGAAGCCCTTTTCCGAGGAGCGGTTGCACTTGTCTTTACAAGCGGAAGGCACGGCTGGAGCCGTTCGATGGAATGTAGCGGCCTGGGGGCCTGTGGGAGCGGCCTGTGGGAGCGGCCTTGCGTCACTAAAGGGCCGCAAAGCGGCCCCAGCAATGTCAGCGGCAAAGCTGCAATCGTGGGGGCGCTCCGCACCCCTTTCGCGACACAAGGCCTCTCCCACAAAGTCCAACCGCGCCCCACAGGAGGGGCCGTGGCTGGTCCCTTGGCGAGTTACTTCTGAACGGCAGCGAACGCTTCGGCAACCCGTTGCAGGTTGGCCGGGCGCAGGCCAGACATGCACACACGGCCGCTGTCGATCAGGTACACGCCGAACTCGTCACGCAGGCGACGTACCTGCTCGACGCTGAAGCCGGTGTAGCTGAACATGCCGCGCTGGCGCAGGAAGAACTGGAAATCCTGGCCCGGCAGCAACACGGCCAGGGCATCGACCAGCGCCTGGCGCATGTCGAGGATACGCTTGCGCATCACTTCGACTTCTTCGGCCCACTGGGCATTCAGGCCAGCATCGCTCAATACGCCGGCAACCAGCTGGGCGCCGAAGTTGGGCGGGCTGGAGTAGTTGCGGCGCACGGTGGCCTTCAGCTGGCCAAGCACGCTCTGGGCAGTGGCCTCGTCATCGCACACCACCGACAGGCCGCCCACCCGCTCGCCATACAGCGAGAAGATTTTCGAGAAGGAGTTGCTGACCAGGCACGGCACGCCGGCACGGGCCATTTCGCGAATAGCGTAGGCGTCTTCTACCAGGCCTTCGGCGAAGCCTTGGTAGGCGATGTCGAGGAACGGGATCAGCTGGCGCGCCTTGACCACTTCGACCACTTGTTGCCACTGGTGCTGCTGCAGATCGGCACCAGTAGGGTTGTGGCAGCACGGGTGCAGCAGCACCACGCTGTTGGCCGGCAGGCTCTGCAAGGTGGCCAGCATGCCGTCGAAGTCCACGCCACGGGTGGCTTGGTCGAAGTACGGGTAGGTGTGCACCTTGAAGCCTGCACCTTCAAAGATGGCGCGGTGGTTGTCCCAGGTCGGGTTGCTGACCCAGACTTCGGACTGCGGGAAGTAGCGCTTGAGGAAGTCGGCACCGACTTTCAGGGCGCCGGAGCCCCCCACGGTCTGTACGGTGGCCACACGGCCGCCGGTCACGGCCGGGTGATCAGCACCGAACAGCAACGCCTGGATGGCTTGGCGGTAGCTGGCCAGGCCTTCCATCGGCAGGTACAGAGAGGCTTCGTGGTCCTGACCGGCAATGCGTTTTTCCACCGCATCCACCGCCGCCAGTTGCGGCACCACGCCGGCCTCATCGTAGTACAGGCCAATACTCAGGTTGACCTTGTCGGCGCGCGGGTCGGCCTTGAAGGTTTCCATCAACGAGAGGATCGGGTCGCCGGCATAGGCATCGACATGTTTGAACACAGCGTGCAGCTCCTTTGGATCAGGACGGTACGGAAAGTCAGCCCTGAGCATACCCGCAGAGCGGGCTCAGGAACATCCACTATTGTGCAAGGTTGTCTATGCAACATTGCATGACCGGGATGAGGGCTGGATTCTTTGCGGGTAAACCCGCGAACGGGCCAGATCAGCCAAGCAGCTCTTTCAGGCCTTGCAGCTCCTGCTCGGTCACCGCCACCCCCTCCTCCTCGGCCACCTCGCGCTCACGATAGCGCCGCTCACCCGGCATGCGGGTCAGCCCGGCAGCCTGCATCTGCTCCACCAGTTCGCGGCTGCGCTGGGCAAAGCGCTCGCCCTCGGCCTTGCCTGGGTCGATGACGATGATCAACTGCCCGGTCCATGGCGTTTTCGCCCCCGGATGCCCGGACCAATCGAACTCCCAGGAGAAATGACCGCCGGTCAGTGCCGCCGCCAGCAGTTCGACCATCATCGACAACGCCGAGCCCTTGTGCCCGCCAAATGGCAGCAAGGCGCCGCCTTCCAGAATCGCCTTAGGGTCGGTGGTTGGCTGGCCATCGGCATCCACCCCCATGCCCTCCGGCAATTGCTGGCCGGCACGCGCGGCAATCTGCACATCGCCATGGGCCATGGCACTGGTGGCCATGTCGAAAACGATCGGGTCATGCTCGGCGCAAGGCGCAGCAAAAGCGATGGGGTTGGTACCGAACAGCGGCTTGCGTGCACCATGCGGCACCACGCAGGTCATGCTGTTGACCACGCTGAGGGCTACCAGGCCCTCTTCGGCGAACGGCTCGACATCCGGCCATAGCGCGGCGAAGTGGTGCGAGTTGTGGATCGCCAGCACGGCAATGCCTGCGTTGCGCGCCTTCGCCACCAACAGCTCACGGGCCGCCGCCAGTGCTGGTTGGGCAAAACCGCCCGCAGCATCGACACGCACATAGCCGGCGGCCACGTCGCTGACCTGTGGCGTGGCCTGGCCATCGACCCAGCCGCTGGCCAACGTCGAGACATAACCGGGCATGCGGAACACCCCATGGCTATGGGCGCCATCACGCTGGGCGCTGGCGCAGTTGTGTGCCAACACCCGGGCCACGGCCTCGCTGCACCCATGGCGCTGGAAAATGGCCTGCAACAGGCTTTGCAGCTCGGTAAAAGGCACGCGCACAACGGTGCTGGTGGAAGGTGCGGACATCTGAAGCTCCTTGTTGATTTTGGAATGGCTACAGCGTTGCAACGACAAAAACTTTCCTTCATGTGACAGCAATCTGTCAAATATTGACTTGATGACAGAAAACATTCATTTTCTTCCCAAGCCTCACCCCTGGAGCCGCAGCATGAGCCAACTGATCAAGCAACGCCTGGAAAACAGCCTCGAAGGGGCCGCTGCCTCGGGTCGCAAGATCGCCACCTACATGCTTGCCAACCTGCACGAACTGCCGTTCCAGACCTCGGCCAGCATTGCCGCCAAGCTGGGCGTCAGCGAATCCAGCGTCGGGCGCTACTGTCGCTCACTGGGTTATGCCCACCTCAAGGCGCTTAAGCAAGACCTGCAGAACGACCTGGGCGATGGCCCGTGGCTGGTGGGTGATCGCTTGCAAGATTACCGCCAGAACCAGGACGCCAGCGACAACGCCGGCAGCCTGGAGCTGGAAATCGCCGCCCTGGTGCGCGTACACGAATACCGCCAGAGCCCCGCCTGGCACAACGTGGCGCAACGCCTGGCGAGCAAGCCGCGGGTGTTCATCGCCGGCTTCCAGACCGAGCGCGGCATCGCCATGTGCATGAGCCACCTGCTGCAATACCTGCGCGATGGTGTGCAACTGGTCGACATCAGCGCCGGGCACTTCGGCGAAGTGCTGCTGGGCCGCGCCGAAGACAGCGCCCTGGTGGTGTTCGAGGCACGCCGTTATTCCCGCCATGCCCTGATGCTGTGCCAGAAGGCGCGCGAGGCTGGCATTGCGGTCACCTTGGTGACCGACACCTTCTGTGACTGGGCGGATGCCAATGCCGACGAGGTGTTCCGCATCCCCACCGAGTTCAACCTGTTCTGGGAATCCACCTCGACGATGCTGTCGTGGGTGCATCTGATGGTCAACGAGGTCTGCAAGAAGCTCGGACCGGATGTTGAAAAACGCTTGGAAGCAACTGCCGCTCTACATAACGAATTCGTCGGCTACACCTCGTGGTCGACGGGCAAACAACAATAGCAAGAGTGCAATGAGGTGCGAGATGAACAAGTCCATGGCCTTGCTGGGTGCGTGCGCCCTGCTGCTGGCGGGTGCCGCCAGCGCTGAAACCCTGCGGTTCGCCACCGAGGGTGCCTACCCGCCCTTCAACTATGTAGACGCCGATAACAAGCTGCATGGCTTCGATGTCGACATCACCCATGCCCTGTGCGAACAGATGAAAGTCGAATGCACGCTGGTGGCGCAGGACTGGGAAGGCATCATCCCCGCCCTGATGGCGCGCAAGTATGACGCGGTGGTAGCGTCGATGATCGACACCGAAGAGCGACGCAAGAAGATCGCCTTCACCGAGCACTACTACCGCACGCCCCTGACCGTGGCGGTTGCCAAGGACAGCAAGATCGACAGCGCCCAGACCGACTTTGTCGGCTACACCGTCGGTGCGCAGTCTTCCTCTACCCAGGCCATCTACGCCGAAGACGTATACGGCAAGGCCGGTGCCGACGTGAAACTGTACCCGACCATGGACGAAGCGAACGCAGACCTGGCGGCCGGCCGCCTGGACGGCGTGATTGCCGACAAATTCCCGCTGCACGAGTGGATGAACAAGAACGGCGGGGATTGCTGCAAGATCCTTGGCGACGTGGCCGACACCAAGGCCGATGCCGCGATCGCTGTGCGCAAGGACGACGAAGCCCTGCGCCAGCGCCTGAATACCGCGCTGCAACAGATTGTGGCCAACGGCACCTACCAGAAGATCGCCAGCAAGTACTTTGCTTTCGATATCTACAACTGATCTTCAGGAAGTTGTGCGCCCCCCCTGTGGGAGCGGCCTTGCGTCGCGACAGGGCCGCGTAGCGGCCCCGGCAATCTCTGCAGTTGCATAAACCCTGGGCCGCTACGCAGCCCGTTCGCGACGCAAGGCCGCTCCCACAAGGCCGCATAACCTGCCCAAGAGGTTCGTCATGCTCGATCAATTGTCCTTGCTGTCTTTCGCCAGCGGAGGCTGGGGCCAGGCGTTGCTGGCCGGCGCGCTGGTTACTGTTTCCCTGGCCCTGGCCTGCCTTCCCATCGGCCTGCCACTGGGCCTGGTGGTCGCGCTGGCGGCGCGCTCACGCAAACGCCTGCCACGGGCCTGGGCCACCACTTTTTCCACCGTCTTCCGCGGCCTGCCCGAGCTGCTGACGTTGCTGATCATCTATTACGGCTGCCAAATCGCCGCACAGAAGATCCTCGCCGCCATGGGCTACCAAGGTGAGTTCCTCATCAACACCTTCCTCGCCGCGATGATCGCCTTCAGCCTGGTGTTCGCCGCGTTTTCCAGCGAGATCTGGCTGGCCGCCTTCAAGACCCTGCCCAAGGGCCAGCTGGAAGCCTGCTCGGCGCTTGGTCTTAGCAAGCGCACCGGTTTCTTCAAGGTGTTGTTGCCACAACTGACCCGCATCGCCCTGCCCGGCTTGTCCAACAACTGGCTGTCGCTGCTCAAGGACACCTCGCTGGTGTCGACCATCTCGCTGGTAGACCTGATGCGCCAGACCAACCTGGCGGTCAGCGTAACCAAGGAGCCGATGTTCTTCTACGGCGTCGCCTGCCTGGGCTACCTGCTGTTCGCGGCACTGTCCGGGCGCGTGTTCGCCTACATCGAACGGCGCAGCAACCGCCACCTGCAAGGAGCACGCGCATGAGCTTCGATCAACTGCTGGCAATGGTGCTTGACCCCGACCTGCTGGAACGCTACGGCCCGCGCTTCATCGACGGCCTGCTGGTAACCGCCAAGCTGGTGGCGATTTCCTTCAGCCTGGGTGCTGTGCTCGGCCTTCTGCTGGCCCTTGCACGCCTGTCTCGCAGCCTGGTGCTGCAGCGCATGGCAGCCGGCTACGTGTACTTCTTCCGCGGCTCGCCGCTGCTGGCGCAATTGTTCCTGCTGTATTACGGCCTGGGCTCGCTCAAAGGCTTCTGGCAGGACGTCGGCCTGTGGTGGTTCTTCCGAGATGCGTGGTTTTGCACCTTGCTGGCGTTCACCCTGAACACCGCCGCCTATCAGGCCGAGATCTTCCGCGGCAGCCTGATGGCCGTTGCGCCTGGCCAGCATGAAGCGGCGCGGGCGCTGAACCTGAAGCGCTCGACCACCTTCTTCAAGGTGATATTGCCGCAGTCGCTGCTGGTGGCCATTGGCCCGTTGGGCAACGAACTGATCCTGATGATCAAGGCCAGCGCGATCGCCTCGCTGGTGACGATCTACGACCTGATGGGCGTGACCAAACTGGCCTTCTCGCGCAGTTTCGACTTCCAGATCTACCTGTGGGCCGCCGTGCTCTACCTGGTGATCGTCGAACTGGTGCGGCGCCTGCTGAAACACCTGGAAGCCCGCCTGGGCCGCCACCTGAACTGACCGAAGGATACGTTTCATGCATTGCCAGACCCTTGTTCTCGGCGCCGGCATCGTCGGCGTCAGCACCGCGCTGCATCTGCAGGCACGCGGGCGCCAGGTAATTCTGATCGACCGTGACGAACCGGGCAGCGGCACCAGCCACGGCAACGCCGGGCTGATCGAGCGCTCCAGTGTCATCCCCTATGCCTTCCCGCGGCAACTGAGCGCACTGCTGCGTTACGGCCTGAACCGCCAGCCCGATGTGCGCTACAGCCTGGCGCACCTGCCCAAGGCCGCACCGTGGCTGTGGCGTTACTGGCGCCAGTCGGCACCCGGGCGCCTGGCCGGCGCCGCCGCCGATATGTTGCCGCTGGTGCAGCGCTGTGTCGACGAGCATGACGCGCTGATCGCTGCCGCCGGCCTGGAAGGCCTGGTGCAAGCCAAAGGCTGGATCGAAGTGTTCCGCGACCCCGCGCTGTTCGAGCAGGCAAAAACCGATGCCAAGGGCCTGAGCCGCTACGGCTTGCGCTTCGAAATCCTTGAATGCGGGCAGTTGCAGGCACGTGAACATCAGCTGGACGCCACCGTGGTCGGTGGCATCCACTGGCTCGACCCGAAAACTGTGAACAACCCCGGTGCGCTCACCCGTGGCTATGCGGCGCTGTTCCTGCAACGCGGCGGGCAGTTCGTGCATGGCGATGCGCGCAGCCTGCGCCAGGCCAATGGCCAATGGCGGGTAGAGAGCCGTCGCGGCCCGATCACTGCCGACGAGGTGGTGGCTTGCCTTGGGCCACAGTCAGCCGACCTGTTCAGCGGCCTGGGCTACCAGATCCCGCTGGCCATCAAGCGGGGCTACCACATGCACTACAGCACCCGTGACGGCGCTCAGCTGGAGCACTCGATCTGCGACACCCAAGGCGGCTATGTACTGGCGCCAATGGCGCGCGGTGTGCGCCTGACCACCGGCATCGAGTTCGACGCAGCCAGTGCACCTGGCAACCAGATCCAGTTGGGCCGCTGCGAGGCCCTGGCGCGCAAGCTGTTCCCGGCCCTCGGCGAGCGCCTGGACGACACGCCATGGCTGGGCCGCCGTCCCTGCCTGCCCGACATGCGCCCGGTGATCGGGCCGGCGCCGCGCCACCCAGGGCTGTGGTTCAACTTCGGCCATGCCCATCACGGCCTCACGCTGGGCCCGGTCTGCGGCCGGCTGCTGGCCGAGCTGCTCACTGGCGAGCCCCCCTTCACCGACCCCGCGCCTTACAGCGCGACCCGTTTCGACTGAACCCACGCGGGAGAACAACAAGATGACCGCACCACTGAGCCTTGCCACCCTTGCCCCCGAACCCGACCCGCGTCCGGTGCTGATTCGCATCGAAGGCCTCAACAAGCACTATGGCGCGTTCCACGTGCTGCGTGACATCGACCTGCAGGTGCGCGAAGGCGAACGCATCGTGCTGTGCGGGCCGTCCGGCTCGGGCAAGTCGACCCTGATCCGTTGCATCAACCGCCTGGAAGTCGCCCAGCAGGGCAGCATCCAGGTGGACGGCATCGACCTGGCGGCCACCACGCGCGAGGCAGCACAGGTACGCAGCGACATCGGCATGGTGTTCCAGCACTTCAACCTGTTCCCGCACATGAGCGTGCTCGACAACTGCCTGCTGGCCCCCACCAGCGTGCGCGGGCTGTCACGCAAGGACGCCGAGGAGCGGGCACGCATGTACCTGAGCAAAGTCGGCATCGAAAGCCAGGCGCACAAGTACCCCAGCCAGCTGTCCGGCGGCCAGCAGCAGCGCGTGGCAATCGCCCGGGCGCTGTGCATGAAACCGCGGATCATGCTGTTCGACGAGCCCACTTCGGCGCTGGACCCGGAAATGGTCGCCGAGGTGCTGGATGTACTGGTGCAGTTGGCTGGCACGGGCATGACCATGCTGTGCGTCACCCATGAAATGGGCTTTGCCCGGCAGGTAGCCGAGCGGGTGCTGTTCCTGGAGGGTGGGCAGATCATCGAGGACAGCCCGCCGCAGGTGTTCTTCAACCAGCCGCGCACCGAGCGGGCCAAGGCGTTCCTGGCGCAGATCCTGCACTGAATGGACCGGATGGGCTGGCGCGCAACTGTGTAGGAGCGGCCTTGTGTCGCGAAAGGGCCGCAAAGCG